>JBKHAV010000037.1:0-23407 GCA_046542715.1 Desulfovibrionales bacterium | reverse complement strand
ACCCCATGGCCCTTTACGACATCAACATGGCCAAACGGCTGATCAGGGATGAGAAGAAGGGGGCCAGCGGCTAGAGGCGAGCGGCAAGCGGAAGAAAGGTTTCCGTTTCCTGTCAGATTTTCTGCTTACCCGCTCGCCTCGTGCCGCTGGCCCCTTGCCGATTTCTTTTCTGACACCCCGGGCAGAAGGTTGAAGTTCTCCCGGCGGCCTTTTCCGCTTCGAGCACGGTCCTGCAGCAGGGGCATGCAAGCCCTTTTCTGCCGTAGACCGAGAAGCTCTCCTGGAAATCCCCGCGTTTGCCCAGGGCGTTCACGTAATCGCTGAAGGAACTCCCCCCTGCGCCGATGGCCTCCCGAAGAACCTCCTGGAGTTTTTGGTGCAGGGCGAAGATCTTTTCGGTCGGAAGGTCGGCTGCCCGTTCCCTGGGGTGGATGCCCGCCCGAAACAGGGATTCGTCCGCATAGATGTTCCCCACCCCGGCAATGATCCGCTGATTGAGCAGCAGGGATTTGATCCCGGCACGTCGGTGACCGAAGAGCTGGTTGAACTCCTCGGGACCCGTTTCCAGGGGTTCGGGCCCGAGAGTGGCGTAAAACGGCCAATGGGCGAATTCTTCTGGAAAGAGGATGCGGCAGGACCCGAATTTTCGCTGATCATTGAACAGGACGTCTTCGCCCCGGTCCAGGCGAACGACGAGATGGGTGTGCTTGTCCCGGCACTGCCCGGAAGGGACCACCAGGACCTTTCCGGTCATCCTGAGATGCACAATCAGGGAGGCGGTGTTGTCGAGGTCCAAAATCAGGAGTTTGGCCCGGCGGCGCACGGCTTGAATCGTCCGTCCCAGGGACCGTTCCCGAAAAACCTTCTCCCCCTGGGGGATGCTCCCGGGCCAGTTCACCAGCACGTCCCGAATGCATTGTTTCGTGATCAGGTCGGAAAGCCCCCGGGCAATCGTTTCCACTTCCGGAAGTTCCGGCATCACTCCTCCGCGCCGCTGTCGCGCTCGATCGTGACCTGAACGGTCTGTCCGTCCCGGAGCACCGTGAGGGTGAAAGGCTCCTGCTTCCTGCCGGCCGCAAACCCGGCACGGTGCAGATCCAGAAGGGAATCCACGACCTGGCCGTTGGCCCGCTCGATCACATCGCCGGGCTTCAGCCCGGCCGTGGCCGCCCTGGAGCCCTCTTCCACCATCCTGACCCTGAGTCCGTCAAACCGCTGCTCCAGCTCGTATCCCATCCGGCTCCGGTGGCGTTCAGGGCAGAAAAAGAAAAAATCCCCTTCCTCCTGCTGCGGATTGTCTCCGCCCCGCCAGGGCAGGATGCTGACGATTTTCGCCTCCGGGAGCAGTGCCCGGATCCGATGGGCGATGCCCCACCCGAACTCCACATGGCCGGCGCCTGCAGCGACGATCACCGGCCTTTGATATCTGATGGAAAGCTCTGCAGCCTTCTGGGCCATGAAGCTGTCCCACAGGGACTGCGCCAGGATGAAGTTTTCCAGGACCCGTTCCCCTTCCCCTCTGTCAAGCATGGTCGCATGCATTCGGAACTGTTCCCTGAGGGTCTCTTCCTGATCCGCAGGAGGGGGAATGATTTCCTCCGGCAAAAACGCGTGCTCTTCGGGGTCGAGCCCGTCCAGTCCCTGCTTGCCCACTTTGCGGACGATGCTCGAGGGAAGATTGAGGGCGTGAACCGGAATTTCCAATTCCTGGGCGACGCGAAACAGTGGGCGGTAGAGGGCATAAGGGTATCCCCAGGTCTGCTCCCAGTCGATGGCCTCCGGCAGGGTTTGGACGTCCAGCTCTTTTTGGTTGAACCGATCCAGAACCTTCTCCCGGGTCACGTCAACCATCTCCAGCCCGAGTACCGGGTCAAACCCGTTTCGGCCCAGCATTTGGATGATCCGGGCCTGCATGCGATGATCGCAGAGGTTGGTGTGGCCCTCCCCGATCAGGACAAAGTCTGCATCGCGGATCCGCTCAAGCACTCCTTTTGAGGAAAGCACTGTATCGGCCGTGACAAAAACGCCCGGAGAGGCCCTGAACACAGGACCTTCCGGGCGTTTGGAGGTGCAGCCTGAAATCACGAAAAACGTAAGAGCAAGGAGAATCAAAACCGCTGTTCTATGAATCTGTAGAGCCGTTCTATTTCTTTTTTTCAATTCTTCAATTCTTCATTTCTTCGATTCGCAATTCCAAATTCGCTAATTCGCCAATTCCTAATCCCACTTCCTCTTGTCCTCGATGGGCTTGATCTGAGGCGGCAGGGATCCAGGCGCCAGGATCTTGAGGGTCGGGCGCAGTTTGATCTTGTCGCGGAACGCGTGCAGGAGTTCGTCCTCGCGCCTGAAGCTGGTCGCCTCGACGTACAGCACCATTTCGTCGATACCGCCGGGGTTGGTGACCTCGATCTGCCACCGCTTGATCTCCTCGAAGCCGGCCATGACCTGCTCCACCTGATGAGGATAGACGAACATGCCTTTGATCCGGGCTGTGGTATCCACTCTGCCCACGATGTTCCCCAGCCGGGGGGAGGTCCTGCCGCAGGGGCAGGGGGAGCTGTCCAGATAGGAGAGGTCTCCCGTGGCCAGCCGGATCAGGGGGTAGGTCTTGTTGAAGGCGGTGACCACGATCTCGCCCACTTCGCCTTCCTTGAGAGGAATGCCCGTGTCAGGATGGCAGATTTCCACAAAAGCCCGGTTGGCGATGTGCAGTCCGGTCTTGTGATAGCACTCGTACCCGATGCAGCCCACGTCGGCAGTGCCGTATCCCTGGCGCATGATCAGGTCAAATTTTTTCTCCAGACTGGTGCGCAGCTTCTCCGAGAATTTTTCACCCGTGACAAACGCCACTTCCAGGTAGAGATCCTTGCGCAGATTGAGCCCGGTCTCCTCGGCCTTCTGGGCGAGATGCATGAGGTAGCTTGGGGTACCCACGTATCCGGTCACCCTGATCTTCTGCATGATCTCGAGCTGGGTATTCGTGTTTCCGGGGCCTGCCGGAACAACGGAACAGCCGAGGTTGCGCAGGGGCTCCTCGAACATGAGCCCGGCCGGGGTGAGATGGTAGTTGAAGGTGACCTGGGTGACGTCCCCGGTCCTGAACCCTGCGGCATAGAAGCTCTCGGTCCAGCCCCAATAATCGTCGCTTCGGTCCTCAGGATCGAAGATCGGTCCGGGGGAGAGAAATATGCGTCGGAGTTCCCCCAGATCCTTGGTCAGCAGCCCCCCGAGCCGGGGCCCCATGGACTGCAGGAAGATAAGTTCCTTTTTCTTAAGAATCGGAATGTGCTTGAGATCGTTCAATTCCCTGAACTTTTCCACATCGAACTGTGCGCGGTCGAACCGTTTCTTCACATCCTCGGAATAGCGGTATCCGTAAGTAAGCAGATCCTTGAGCTGCAACTGATGAAACTTGTTGCGCTCCCCTGGATCCAGGACTTCCCGCCTGCTGTAGATTCCTTCTGTGCGATCCTTTCGGGTCATGACTCATTTCCCCCACATAAATATGATAGTATGCACGGTAATAAAAATTTTTTCCGAATATATCAAGAAAAATCGTATAACCAGCTGTCTTCATTAAATAAAGACAAAAAAAGTGACCATCCCTCAAAAGAAAGATTTCCCGGGCCGCTTGAATTTGGGGCAGGGAAACCGTATCTCTTCCATATGGTTGAGATTTCAGGATGCTTCGACTTGGGGACACTCCATTGGATCCTCGCAGAAACCGGTTCTGGCGAACACGAGATACCCGGTATGGGCGACCATCCGATCATCGGGCCGGAGGCGGTCCGCTACGGGCTTGTAGCGCCGGAGCAGAATCTCCACGACCTCCACGTCTGTGAAGGGACGTCCCTCCAGGGCGGCGAGCAGATCGCTCACCTGATTGGTGGTCGGCAGAAGAAATCCCACCGGACTGCCCGGACTGACCGCTGCCGGAACGCCGTCCAGATAATCCCAGGGAGTGCGCACATCGAGAAACAATGCGTCCGCGTCGGTTTGGGAGAATCCCTCGACAATATCCCGATCTTCGTGGACAACCCGATGGGCGAGTCCGACCGCCTCCAGATTTTCCCTGCACAGCGCGGCGAATTCAGGACGCCGTTCATAGGTGTAGACCGAGCCCTCATCCCCCACAGACCAGGCCAGGGCCATGGTCAGGCCGCCGGAACCGCTCCCCGCCTCAATGATCCGTGCGCCCGGGCGCACGCCCAGCTTGAGGAGAATGTATCCGACATCTTTTGGATAGATGATCTGGGTCCTGCGGCGAATGGACTTGATCAGATCGTAGAGGGTCGGCTTGATCACCCGGTAGGGCCGCCCCAGATGGGTGTGGACAACGGATCCGAACCCTTTGTCAGGAAGCGTCGCCAGGTCGATGGTTCCATCGTGGGTGTTCAGCTTCGCTTCGGGGTCGAACAGACGAAAGTATCGCTTCCCCTTTGGACTGACCAACAGTATCATTTGCCCGGACTGGATCATGAAAGGACCTCCGAAGAACATTTCTGAATAAGCAGACTCACACCCTCTGTCAAGGAAGTGTGCTCTTGTACGCATGACCATGAACGAATTCAAATACATTTTTGGCCCGGTCCGCTCCGGACGTCTGGGACTCTCCCTGGGGCTCGATCTCCTGGGAGAATCGATCTGCTCCTTTGACTGCCTGTACTGCGAGGTGGGCAGGACCACCATCAAAACGGTACAGCGCAGACCATACGTCCCGGCCGGGGAAATTTTGTCCGAACTCGAACGGTGGCTCTCCCTCGGACTGCCCCGCCCCGACTGCATCACCTTGGGGGGCTCAGGCGAACCCTGCCTGAACAGCGAACTGGAGACCATCCTCCGGGGAGTCGGCGAGCTTGCCCCGGACATCCCCCGCGCCGTGCTGACCAATTCCACCCTGCTTGGCGATCCCGATGTGGCCAGGGCGTTGAATCTGGCCCAGACAGTCCTTCCTTCCATGGACACTTTGGTGGAGGAGGAGTATAGGCGGTTGAATCGTCCGGACATTTCGCTCAGTGTCCGGGAGATTGCCGCCAGCCTTCTGCACTGGAGAACAGGCTACCACGGCAGGGTTTTGCTTGAGATTTTGCTGGTAAAGGGAATAAACGACAGCGAGGAGAATCTCGCACTGCTCCGGGATTTCTGCAGCCGGCTCACACCGGACCGGGTGGACGTGGTCACCCTGACCCGGCCCGGAGCGTATCCTCCGGCCCGGGCGGTGGACGGACACGTGCTGGAGCGCTGGCGCAGGGAACTTGGGGCGATGTCTCCCGCCTCCCGGGAAAAACGGGATGATATTGCCCCGCCGGCAACCACTGTCGATGAGGCAAAAGCCCTGGCAGTGATTCTCGCTTCCCTGAAACGCCGGCCGCAGACAACGGATCAGCTGAGTTCTGCACTGGGGATCGATACAGGGGTGGTCGAGACTGCCGTAAACGAGCTGCAGGAAAACAAGAGCGTCGTTGCCGTTCAATCGGGCGACACCACATATTTCGTGTTCAAATGCAATGAACAGCACTAATTTCGACTCAAGGAAAGCGCATGGCAAAAGGGAACAAACCCCAGCGAAAGATGTTTATCACCTTTCTCCCCGGCGAGGAGCTGCAGGTCGTCCTCTCCGATGAAGGCAAGGTCCAGGAGTATTATGTAGAGCTGCTCCACCAGAGCAAAACCAAGGGCAACATCTACAAAGGCGTCATCAACAACATCGATCCGGCCCTGCAGGCCGCGTTTGTCTCCTACGGAGCAAACAAGAACGGTTTTCTGCAGGTGGACGAAGTCCACCCCGAGTACTACCTCAGGGATGTCGAACCCAAAAAAGGGTACAGATACCCTCCCCTGCACAAAGTGCTCAAGCCGGGCCAGGAGGTGCTGGTTCAGGTGGTCAAGGAACCCACGGGCAACAAGGGCGCCTTTTTGACCACCTACCTCTCCCTGGCAGGACGGTTTTTCGTCCTCACCCTGGGCCGGGAGCAGACCGGGGTCTCCAGAAAGATCGAAGACGACAAGGAGCGGGTCAGGCTCAAGGAAATCGTGGACGAGTTCAATCTCGGCGAAGGCATGGGCGTGATCGTGCGCACCGTATCGGTGGGCATCAGCAAGGCCGAACTTTCCCGCGACCTCAACTTCCTGAAGCGCCTCTGGCTGGACGTGCGCAAGAAAGGGGTTTCCGCCAAGGCACCCGACCTCATCTATCAGGAAAAGGATCTCGCCTTCCGGTCCGTGCGCGACTATCTCACCCCTGATGTGGCCGAGATCTGGGTCGACCATCCGGAAATCGCCAAACAGGTCCAGGAATTCGTCTCCCTGGTCTTCCCCCGGCGCAAAAACATCGTGAAAAAGCATACGGAAACCGACCAGACCATTTTCCAGCGCTTCGACCTCGTGCAGCAGATCTCCACCATTTATGAACGCAAGGTGCCCCTTCCCAGCGGCGGGGAACTGGTGTTCGACCAGGCTGAAGCCCTCATGGCCGTGGACATCAACTCCGGCAAGATCGGAGGGGAAAAGAACTTCAAGGAGATGGCCCTGAGGACGAACATGGAAGCTGCCGAGGAAATCGCCAGACAACTGCGGCTGCGGGATGTCGGAGGCCAGGTGGTTATCGATTTCATCGAAATGAAGGACGGCAAGCACGTGCGCGAGGTGGAAAAAACGCTGCGCCAGGCTGTCAAGAGCGACAAGGCCCGAATCGACATCGGCCGCATTTCCAAATTCGGGCTCCTGGAAATGGTGCGGCAGCGTATCGCCTCCTCGGCCATATCCCTGTCCACCGAGCCCTGCCCGTCCTGCCAGGGGATGGGCGTGCGCCGCAATCTGGAATGGCAGGCGTTGAGCGCCATCAAGGAAATTTACGCCCAGATCCGGTCCAAGCGGTGTCCCGAGGTGGTGGAATACCGGGCCAAGGAGGAACTGGCCTTTTATCTGCTCAACCAGAAACGGGAGAAGCTCAAGGAAATGGAGCAGGAGGCGAACAAGTCCATCGTCATCCTCTCCGCACACGCGACCTCATGACCACGAACGATTTAAGAATTTCCGAGACCGGGAAAAAAAAGCCGAGGCTGCTGCTGCACATCTGCTGTGGCCCCTGCGCCCTTTTCCCGGTGGCGGAACTGCTTGCCCAAGGGGTGGAGGTGGTGGGGCTGTTCTACAACCCGAACATCCACCCTCTGGCCGAGTACCTCCGCCGGCGGGAAGCCGCGGTTCAGGCGGCTGCGCGGCTGGGGATCAAGATCATCTTCAAGGACGACGAATACGACCCTTCAACGTATTTGCGCCGCGTGGTCTTTCGGGAGGAGAACCGCTGCTTTCATTGTTATCACCTCCGCCTGGAGCGGACCATGTCCGTGGCCCGGCGCGGGAAATTCGACTACTTCTCCACCACCTTGCTCTACAGCAAATTTCAGAAGCACGAGGAAATTGCCGGCCTGGCCCGGGACCTGGCAGGCGGGGGCGATCTCCGGTTCTGGTACCAGGATTTCCGATCGGGATGGAAGCAGGGCATCGAGCGCTCCCGGGAGTGGTCCCTGTACCGGCAGCAGTACTGCGGGTGCATCTACAGCGAATTCGAACGCTTCGGCCGTGATCTCGCCTCGCAGTCCTGAGATGCTCCTCTACATCCATTTCCCGTTCTGCCGCACGAAGTGCGGCTACTGCGGTTTTTTTTCCCTGCCGTATTCCGAAGTGAGCTGCCGAGAATATTTTGACCTCCTTCTCCAGGAAATCGCTCACCGGGCCAAGATGGTGGAACGTCCCGTCAAATCGGTCTACATCGGCGGCGGCACGCCTTCCCTGCTCGGAGCGGACCGGCTCGAAATGCTTCTCCAGTCCCTGTTTACATCCTTTGAAATGACCCCGGAGCCGGAGGTCACCTTGGAGGTCAATCCGGAATCGGCCTTGAAAACAGGAGTTTTGAACCGGGCCGCCCGCACCGGCGTGACCCGGCTCAGTCTTGGGGTCCAGAGCCTGGACAACGCCGATCTCGCCCGGCTCGGCAGAATTCACTCCCGCGAAGAGGCGATCCGGAGCTACCGCCTGGCGCGGGAGTGCGGGTTTTCCAATATCAATCTCGATCTGATCTGGGCACTTCCGGGGCAGACCCTCTCCTCATGGTGCCGAATCCTGGAGGAGGCCATGTTTCTGGGGCCTGAGCACCTCTCCTGTTACGGCCTGACCATTGAGCCGGATACGGTTTTTGCTGCAAAATTCGATGCCGGCTCCCTGGACCTCCCGCCTGAGGACGTCCAGTCCGGGATGTTTCTGGAAGGAAGTCGGCTGCTCCGGGAGCAGGGGTTTGTACACTACGAGATTTCCAGTTTCTGCCGCCCCGGATTCGCCTCCAGACACAACATGGGATACTGGTCCGGAGAGGAGTACCTCGGATTCGGCCCAGGGGCCGTGTCCACTTTTGGAGACAAACGGTGGGAAACCCCCGCCCATCTCCTCGAGTACGGCTCCTGGGTCACAAACGGTCTCCCTGATCTTCCCGGCGAGATCCTCACGCCTTCGATCCGAATTGCCGAACAGATCATGCTTGCTCTGCGGACTTCGCAAGGGCTTGATCTGCACAAATACACCGCTTTGTCCGGAAAAGATTTGCTCCAGGAACATCAGCAGCTGATTTCCATGCTGTTGCAACAACAGCTCATCGAACTTGGCAACGGATTTCTTTGTCTCACTGAAAAAGGCATGCTTGTGAGCAATTCTGTGATCCGCACATTTCTTTCCACATAATCACTTTTTCCTTCCCTGGAGCCATACCCGGCATTCTGTACGAACCCTTTTCTTTCCCCCGACCAACTGGCGGAACTCTGTACTTTGAACTGCAAATACAGTATTTGTCCCGCATCGTTGCGACTGAGCATCCGGTCAACCGAAATCCGGGCCCTCTCTGCCCCCGGGAAAGAGACCATGAGCACCATCTCCGGTTCCGCCTATTCTGTGCATGCTGATTCCCCCTCCACAATAAAAGGGCTGCTCAAGAAAATCGAAGAGATTCCTTCTCTTCCTTCCGCTGCCCTCCAGGCTCTCGAATTGATCATGATGGACGATGTGGACGTAAACCGCCTCGCCATGGTCATCGAATCCGACCTGGCCATGACGCTCAAGATCCTCAAACTCGTCAATGCCGCAAGCCACAGCCTGCTCCAGGAGGTCAAGTCGATCCGCCAGTCCATCAACCTGCTCGGTCTGAACACTATCCGGCTCTCTGTTCTGGGGGTGCTCGTCCGGGATTTCTTTCCTGATTCCAAGGAACAGACACATTTCGACGAGATTTGGGCCCACAGCCTGGCGTGCGCGGTGGCTGCACAACTCATTGCCGAAAAGACGTATCCTGAACTCAAGTACGAGGTCTTCACCCTCGGCATGCTCCATGATATCGGGAAGATCTTCATCATCGAGTTTCTCCCGGAGGATTACGAACGAATCCGTACCTACCAGGCCTTGCACAAGTGCAGCATGATCATGGCCGAGCAGGAAATTCTCGGGACCAATCACACCCAGATCGGCAAGTGGATCGGCGAAAAATGGAATCTCCCGGAGCGGATCATCCGCGGCATATGGCTGCACCACAACCCGCCAGACACCCTGGAGGTGATACGAGAGGACCACGAGATCCTGTCCGTCATCATGCTGGCCAATATCGTGGCCCATGAGCACTTCTCGGACGTCTTCAACCGGGGATACTGGATGGACAAAAAACGCCTCATGGAGCGGCTCGCCATCACGCCGGACGAGCTTCAGGAAGTCCTTGGCATGCTCTCCGTCCGCTATGCCGAGCGGGCCAGGCTTTTCGCTCTGGAGGACGATCTGAACAGGATTTACTTCCAGTCTCTGAGCAAGGCCAATCAAAAACTCTCCTCCATGGCTCTGGAGATGGACGACCAGAACAGGATTTTGACCAAGATCAACAAAATCGCCAAGATCAACAGCGAACTCGCCCTGACCATTTCCACGGCCCAGACGTTCCACGACATTTTGTTCGAACTGGCCCGCATCTACATGCGCTCCGAAATGTTCAATATCGGCGTCGTTTACGTGATCGACCTGGAGCAGCGACTCCTGGAGGGGATTGTCTGGTCCAGGAAGCGGATCAAGAAATTCCTCTGTTTCCTGCACAAGGACGGCGCACCCATCTGGGACCAACAGACCCAGAAGGTCCCTCCCGGGCTCAAGGAGATCATGTCCTCCTATGGCGAACGGTTAAAAGGATACCTTCCCGGGGACACCACCACGAGCAATTTCATCTGCTTCAAGCCGCCTTTCTGCCTTGTGCCGGTCTATTCCGACCGTTCGATACACGGCGAACTCTGCCTCTCCTTGAGTCAGGGGATCACCGGCATCAGCGAAGAAGAAAAACTGGGGCTGCTCCATTCCGCCAATCTCACCGCCGCCGGCATCAAAAAAATACAGCTGGTGGACAAGCTGGAGAACCGTTCCGAGGAACTCAACCTGGCCCTGTGGAAAAATCAGCAGATCAACCTCAAGCTTCTCCAGACCGAACGTCTGGCTGCCGTGGGGCAACTCGCCGCCGGGGCGGCCCACGAGATCAACAATCCTTTGGCCATCATCAACGCCCGGGCCCAGCTTCTGCAGCGCAGGGAAAAAGACGAAAAGAAACACCGGGAACTCAAGCAGATCACCGAGCAGATCGATCGCATCAGCGGGATTTTGACCGATCTGATGACCTTTGCCCGCCCCTCCCCGCCCAAACTGGTGCTGGTGGATATCACCGCCTTGCTGGACAAAATCCTGGAGCTCGTGGAAAACGGCCTGGAAAAATACGGAATTTCCATCGTCAGGAAATACGCTCAGTCCCTCCCGCTCATCAAGGCGGACCAGAACCAGCTGGAACAGGTCTTCTTGAACCTGATCATCAACGCGCAGCACGCCATGGAAAACATCGGCGGGGAACTCACCGTCTCCACTTCCCTGTCCGCGGACGGGCAGACCTTGATCATCGCCATTGCCGACCAGGGATCCGGCATCTCCAAAAAACACCTGTCCCAGATTTTCGATCCCTTCTTCACCACCAAGGAAGAGGGCAAGGGAACCGGCCTCGGGCTCTCCACCTCCCGGGTCATTGTGGAAAATCATTACGGGCAGATGGACATCGACTCCCAGGAAAATGTGGGCACCACCGTCACCATCCGCATCCCCGTTGATCTGGAGTCCTTGAAGAAGGCCAACCGCTCCGCCGGCCAGCCGGCCGCACCGTCATCTCCCTTTGGCAACCCCAGGATTCTGGTGGTGGATGACGAGGAACACATCCGGGAAATTCTTCAGGAAACCCTGGAAGCAGAGAACATGACCGTGGAGACCGTCAGAAACGGTGAAGAAGCCCTGACGCTTCTGGAAAATGAAAGCTTCGACCTTATGCTTCTGGATATCAGAATGCCCCGACGAAATGGCCTTTCCCTGCTTTCAGCCATTCACGAAATGGACCGGTCGATCCCTGTCATCATCATTTCGGCCATGGCCACCCCCGAGGAGATGCAGGAGGCAGTCGAACTCGGAGCGACGAAATGCATCCGCAAACCGTTTCATATCAAGTCGCTTCTCAAGGATATCCATGACGTTTTGAACCCCAAACATTGATGAACCAGAATCCATGCAGGATCATTTCCATTGCCAGCGGAAAGGGGGGGGTGGGAAAGACCTCCATCACCCTCAACGTCGCCTGGACGCTGGCAAAAATGGGCAAAAAGGTTTGCCTCATCGATGCCGACTTGGGACTGGCCAATGTCGACATCATCCTCGACCTGAAGCCCGCCAAAACCCTGGACGACGTCCTCTTCGAAAACATCCCGCTCGAGGACGCCATCGTCCCCACCATTAAAAATCTCGATATCATCTCCGGAGGTTCCGGTGTTTCCCGGATCGCGTCACTGGGCCGTGAGCATCGAAATCAGCTCCTCAGTGAGTTCAAAAAGCTCAACGGCTACGATTTTCTGCTCATCGACAACTCACCCGGGATCGTCCCCTCTGTGCTCTCCCTCTGCCTGAGCGCCAAGGAGGTCGTCGTGGTCGTCACCCCCGATGCCACCTCGGTCACTGACGGTTTTGCCCTCATCAAGGTTTTGTATGAAAACGGGCTGCAGTACCCTCCGCTGCTGGTGGTCAACAAGGCCGACCGGAAAAAGGGGGAGGATGTGCACGAGCGGATGCAAAACGCTGCCCAGCAGTTTCTCCAAAAGACCATTTTGCTCCTGGGAAGCGTTCCGCAGGATCCCCTGTTTCCCAAGGAGTTCGAACACCACAGGCCACTTACCGCCCTTTTCCCTGAATCACCGGCATCCACAGCCGCCGCTGCCATTGTGGAGAAGCTGATCAAACGGCCCTACCAGCACTTTCTCCTCTCCTCGGCTGAGGATTTCTGGGAAAAAACCATTGTCCAGAGCCGTGATCGAAGCGGCACCATCTCTCAACCCACCATCGTCCGGGACCAGCAGCCCTCCCTCCAGAAGTGCTTTTTCAATATAAAAGAGTATTTGAACATCGTGGAGTATGAACTCGATACGGAGGACATTCACGAGATCGCGTATCTTGCGTCTTTAGACAAGCTTGCAACCCGTATCAACGGACTCAAAAAGCGATATGGCGCAAAACTGGCCGCCGGAGGTGGCCAGTCCGATGGCACCAGTGTCGGGTTGGTATGCCCGGACCGATCCATGCTGCGCCTGCTCCAGGACATCCTTGCTTCCGGAAAATACCGGACCATCGACCTGCTCTCCTACCCCAAGGCAATGGATGAGATCTGCCTGGTGCTCTACTGCCTGGAGCGGCATGACTCCCGGCTTGAACGGATAAACTCGAAGCTGGCCGCTCTTCCTTCCATCTATCTGGCCGGTTATTCCGATTACCGCCCCCTCCCCCCCCGGATCAATGTCCAAAAAACTATCAAAAAGCCCTTTCTGCTCCAGGACATACTCGACGCAGTGGGGGAAGTGGCGCAAACCTGCCTTCGGTGACCGTTCATCCAGGACGGGGAGGTGTCAGTCTGAAACGGATTCCTGCTCCGGAAGCCTGACACTCAAACCCGAGTTCGGTGCGCCCGGAATTCCTGTGCCCATCTCCCCTTCCGGAGGCAGTCGCAGCTTTTGAAGCAACCATCCCGGAGCCGCCTGGGACCCTATGGAAATTTTCTCTGACGTTGCCTCTTGCGGCATGCCTGGCTGTTTGTAGACAAAATGGGCAAACGCCCCTTGCTGCAGCCGGTAAATCTCCAATCTGGCGACGTCTTCCTCGATAGCCCGGCGGCACAAGCCCCTGACGTAATAGCGGTTGAATTCCCACCCTGCCAGGACGTCCGGCTCAAAAACCGGCAGCTCCTCCGGCAGGACTTTTTTGGTCGGAGCGTCTTCAATGGAGAGATGCATCCTGTTCTTTGCCCGAAGCATGCTGCCCAGCCAGCCGTCATCGTGATGCCTGATGGCTTCCTCGAGTATTTCAGGGTATTCTTCCCGGCCGCTCTCCGTGAGAAGCGGACTCAGATATAGTGTTCCGCGCTCCCGGTCCATGCTGAACTCCTCGAGCATATACTCCCTGGTGGTCTCGTCCAGATTCTTCAGATCGAGTGTCATGATTTTCCTCCTGTCTCATTCATTGGAATGTCGATGATTATCAATGCTCCCCACCATACCAGATTCCAAAAAATTGTGGACCCCACTTTCACCCCCACACTATTTCACCTCAACCACTCCCGCACACCACCCAATCGCCATCCGCGACATCAGCTTCGTTTAAAAAACAGCCCGTGTTCAGACCCTGAAAGCATTCCCCAGCCCGCTCCCCTGGGCGGACAATCAGGCTTTAGAATTGACCAAACGCCCCGTGAACCGTATGCACAGCTCCGACGCTGCTCTTAAGCTCTTGAGAAATGGGATTTTTTCAGGGTACAAGAAGGAAATCCAGACAGAAGGAAGAATATGGGAAGCGAACTGACCATCCTGGCCGATATCGGCAACACCAATACCAAGTACGGGATTGCCGACCGGGACCGTATCCTGGGGACGTTTTCCCTGCCCACGGATCTGCGGGCCACCGGAGATTCGATCGGTCTTTCCATCCTGCAGATGCTTGGGTCTCTGAACCTGGATCCGGAAACCGTGGCGGACTGGGTCGTCTCCTCTGTTGTTCCACAGTTGGATCCCCTGTACCGGTTCGCCGCCGGAAAATACGGGAACTGCAACGCACATTTCATCCCTGCCGACATCCCGGTGTCCTTGGAAAACAGATACCAGAATCCTGCAGAAGTCGGCGCCGACCGGCTGGTGACCGCCTATGCCGCCAGAAAGCTCTACACCACCCCCGGACTCATCATCATTGATTTCGGCACGGCAACCACCTTTGAGTGCGTTCAGGACAACGCCTATCTCGGCGGGCTGATCGGGCCCGGCATGCTCTCCTCCATGCAGGCCCTGTCCACAAAGACGGCCAAACTGCCCCGGATCGGATTCGAACCCGCAGAACCCAGACTGAACATCGGCCGGAACACGGCAGAAAGCCTCAGGCAGGGTTTTGTTTTCGGGTTTGCCGCCATGGTGGAAGGGCTCTGCCATCGTCTCCGGCAGCAGCTCAAGGGTCCGGTCACGGTGGTGGCCACCGGCGGGTTTGCGGAATCGATCCAGTCGATTTGCGATTGCCTGGACGCTGTCCGCCCGGATTTGTTATTACAGGGACTTCACGCAGCATATACAGTGTATCGTCAGCAACAAGGAGATCAAAAATGAGCATTATCGCTGCCCTCTGGGCGAGAGAGATTTTGGATTCCCGGGGCAATCCCACCGTGGAGGTCGAGGTCATCCTGGAATCCGGGGCATCCGGCCGCGCCGCCGTGCCTTCCGGCGCTTCCACCGGCACCCGTGAAGCGTTGGAACTGCGCGACGGCGACAAGGCCAGGTACGGTGGAAAAGGCGTGACCAAGGCCGTGAAGAACGTGATGGATGACATCGCTGAAGAGGTCATCGGTATGGATGCCGTCAGACAGCTGGATGTGGACAGCCTCCTCCTTGATCTCGACGGAACCGAGAACAAGAGCAGGCTGGGAGCAAACGCCATGCTCGGCGTCTCCATGGCCACTGCACGCGCTGCAGCCAATTTCCTGGGCCTGCCCCTGTACCAGCATATCGGCGGGATAAATGCCAAAGTCCTTCCGGTTCCGCTGATGAACATCATCAACGGCGGAGCCCACGCGCCGAACAATCTGGACATCCAGGAATTCATGATTCTTCCCCTTGGGGCCCAGACCTTTGCCGAAGCCCTGCGCATGGGTGCTGAAACCTTTCACGCCCTGAAGAAAATCCTGGCCAAGGACAAGCACATCACCTCGGTGGGCGACGAAGGCGGCTTTGCACCGAATCTCAAAAGCCACAAGGAAGCGTTCCAGTATATCATGAAGGCCATCACAGAGGCAGGCTACCAGCCCGGAAAGGAGATCGCCCTGGCCATCGACTCCGCTGCCTCTGAATTTTACAAGGATGGGAAATACATCCTTTCCGGGGAAAAATTGTCCCTTTCCGCATCCGAACTCATCGATTACTACGCGAATTTCTGTTCCGAGTTCCCCCTCATCTCCATTGAGGACGGTCTGGCCGAAGGCGACTGGGAAGGGTGGAGCGAAATGACCGCATCCATGGACGAAAGTGTCCAGCTGGTGGGTGACGATATCTTCGTGACCAACCCCGCTATCCTGGCCCAAGGCATCACCCAGGGCGTGGCCAACTCCATTTTGATCAAGCTGAACCAGATCGGCACGCTTACCGAAACTCTGGACACCATTGAGATCGCCAAGGAGGCCGCCTACACCACGGTGATCTCGCACCGCTCCGGAGAAACCGAAGACCACTTCATCGCCGATCTGGCCGTTGCCGTGAACGCCGGACAGATCAAGACCGGTTCGCTCTGCCGCAGCGACCGGCTGGCCAAATACAATCAGCTCCTGCGCATCGAAGAGGAACTCGACGAACTGGCCATCTATTTCGGTCCGACCATGGCTGCGCAATGGTTTGAGGAATAACCCGGGAACACCCCTGCTGAAACGAGGAGTTGAGTTACCATGCTGATTCTGGACGGGAAGGGGACTGCCGCTGCGATCAGGGCTGAGCTGAAACAGGAAATCCAGGGACTTTCACAAAAATCCGGCCGCCCCCCGGGGTTGGCCGTTATTCTGGTGGGGGAGGATCCAGCCTCCTCGATTTATGTGCGCAACAAGGAACGGGCCTGTGAGGAGGCCGGAATCCAGTCCCGGGCATTCCGCCTTTCAGCCGACATTTCCCAGGACGAACTGGAATCCAGGATTGGGGAACTCAACGCCGACCCTTTGGTGGACGGGATTTTGCTTCAGCTCCCTCTGCCAAAGGGTCTGAACAGCCAACGCTGTCTGGAATTGATCGATCCGGGCAAGGACGTGGACGGCTTTCACCCTCAAAATGTGGGCCGGCTCACCTTGGGTCTGCCGGCCCTTCGCTCCTGCACCCCTGCCGGGATCATGACCCTGCTCCAGCGATACGATCTTGATCCCGGCGGGAAAAGGGCCGTGGTCATCGGCCGCAGCAATATTGTGGGCAAACCGCTGGCCCTGCTCCTGCTGCAGAAAAACGCCACGGTGACCATCTGCCATTCCCGCACTCCGGATCTGACCAGGGAGACCAGGGCGGCCGATTTCCTCTTTGCCGCAGTAGGCCGGGCAAAGCTGGTGACCGGGGAAATGGTCAAACCAGGGGCCGTGGTGGTGGATGTGGGCATGAACCGCACCGAGGAAGGGCTCTTCGGCGACTGCGATTTCGAGTCCGTCAGCCGGGTCGCATCCGCCCTGACGCCGGTTCCCGGAGGTGTCGGCCCCATGACCATCGCCCAACTCCTCCTGAACACGGTCGCGGCATTCAAAAAACACCAGAAAATTCAGGACGCGGCTAGCGAATTCTAAACGAACAAAACCGAAGAATCACTCACCACAGAGGCACAAAGGACCCAAAGGAATAGGCATTATCCCGCGGAGTCATGCCGCGGGATAATGCCTACTTTGCGCCGGGCGAAATTTGCAATTCTTACCGCGAAGCGGAGAAGCACTTTTTTTCAAGTCTTCTCTGGAAAGACAAAATCAAACACTCTTTTCTTTGCCTTTCTCTTCCTCAGTGTCCTCTGTGCCTCTGTGGTGAAATCTTTCTTATGCCTTTTTGCCGCTTGCCGCGAGCCGCTTTTCTTAACGCACCACCACCCCGGCATATCCTACCACTTGGGCGTAATCACCGCTGACCTCGCCGGAAGTGGTATACCCGACCAATTCCGCTTTGCCTGCTCCGAGCTTCAGAGCCGCTGCAAGCCCCAGGGTCATGGGCAGGGCCCCGCACATGGAAATGTTTTGACGCCGAACCGTTTCGTGAAGTCCCCGCGGGTCGAGATCGAGGATCTTGTTCAACGCCTCGGAATCCTGGGATTTGGCCTGGTCGTGACTCACGTAGTGGCTCATGTCGGAACTGACCAGCATGGACACGGAACCGGAATGCTCGTCAATGACCCGCGCCAACCGCTCGCCGACCCGGATCAAGGTGTCCGGATCATGCTCGGACACGGAAATCGGGACGATCAGAGTCTGGGGATCCATCGCCCAGAGAAACGGCACCATCACCTCGAGGGAATGTTCGAAGAGATGGGCTTCATAATCCTCCACCACCCCCATTTCCTCCTGGAGAAGCGTGTCTGCCAGACCTTCGTGGATCTCCAGGCCGGCGCCTGGGACATTCCATACCCCTCTGGCCCACAGCGCAAGAGATGCCCCTCGTCCGGTGTGGTTGGGACCGAGCATGACGACGGTGGGCGCCGGATTGGCCGTTTTAATGGTTTTCCCGGCAATCCCGCCGGAATAGACGTATCCGGCATGGGGCGCCATGCTCAAGATGCTGTGTTCCGCTGATGGGGTCCCGGACTGCAGATACCTGCGGACCATAGGCTCCCATTGATTTCTGCTCCCTGGGTAGAACTGGCCTGCAACGACAGGGTCTCGATCCATACGTACCCTCCTTGAGAATGTGATCGGAGTAGAAGAGGAAATGCTAACAAAGATCCGGGAAGATGAGAAACACGACGGTATGATGCTGTCCGGCAGAAAGGTCAGTGGATGTTTCGAATTTTCTGGTCCTGATCGTACCCGCGAATATCCGCGCTCGCCATTTTTGCATACAGGCTATCAGGTCTCTTTTCCAGAAGGGTGTGGAGCTTTTCCTTCCAGGCTTTCTGATCTCCCCCGAGGCGGTACAGTCTGGCGAGCCGATACTGGATGGCCGGCCAGTCACCCGCATCTTCTGAAATCCACTGCATGTATTCCGTGGCCCAGCGGATCCCTTCAAAAGGTTTCTGCATCTTCTCGGCCGCTTCGATCAGAATATCAAGGCACTCCTTGATTTTTCCTATGTCCTCCCGCTCCTCAAGCAGGAGCGAGAGCGACTCCCTGGCAAAGTGCTGGGCTTTTCTGAGATCCCTTGAATGCTGGGCATGCCTGGCCAGGAAGAAGTAGGCATACCCCTGCTGTGATGGACGCAGCATCTGATTGGCAGCCAGGGAGAGCCACAAAGGGTTGCTTTTCTCCGGCTGCTCCAGATTTTCATGGGCAAGGGCCTTGGCGTACTCCAGTTGAGCGCTCTTTTCAGGAGTGAAGGAGAGGTCGCCGGCCTTGTGAATCTGCTCGAGCAGTGAGGCCCACTCCTCCTGTTCCGTATACATGGCCACGAGGAGTTCCAAAGCCATCATTTTTTCCGATGCATCCGCAAGGGGGATGGCCGCAAGTGGCTGGGCAAGGGCAACCGCATCATTGAAGAGCCCTGTTCGCCACAGACTCAATGCCAGGGCAAGCCTGGCCTTTGAGCTCATGGTATCGAGGACCTGGACCAGATAATCGTGTTCGTTCCAGAGCTCCACGGCACGAGCGAACTTCTCCTGCTGCGCCATGTCCACGACCAGCTTTTCAAAAGCGTTCTGCCCCACGTCCAAGGCTCTCGGCCGCAGATCGTTTTTGGGAAATTGCTCCAGGAAATTGCCGATCTCCTCCAAAGACGACTCCGGTTCTCCATTCCAGAAATGCCACATGGCCATCTTGATCCGGACCACTGCCGCCAGCGGACTGTCAGGAAATTTTCGGCCGATCTCCTGATAGACCTCCATCGGCTCGGCCCTAACCCGACCCTGAAAATCAGTAAATATATCGGACCCGGATAGAGTATCGTAAATGCCTTCCTCGGCGAGCCTCATTTTCGCAATCAGCCCGCCTTCCTCCTCGGGAAACTTGGATACTGCGGTTTCGTAGCTCTGGCGCGCTGCTGCCTTTTTTCCCATGAGCAGATAGACGTCCCCTACCCTTGCAAGGACCAGATCCGCTCCCTCGGCGTTTGGAACGAGATTGTAATTGGTCCAGAGGTGGTCAAGGGCCTTATCATACTCCCCCAGTTGCATGGCGATCGAACCTTTGACGTTCAAAAACTCCGGGTCGATAAGATAATAATCCGGCCATCGCCGGGACACGTACTCCGAAACCTCCATGGCCTGATCAAAAATTCCCAGCTCTTTGAGTCCACGGGCAAGGTTCACAGCGGCATCACGGGCTACTGAACTCTTAGGATAGTTTTGCACCACCAGCTGAAACTCGTCCACGGCCCTGCTGAAGTCATCCTTTTTTTGAAAATGCTCCCCCAACGCATAATGGGCCTCAGGGATGTCGGGATGTTCTGGAAAACGCTCCTTCAGGAGATTGAAAAACCCCATGGCCTCGGGCTCGTTGCCCACCCGCAGATTGAGCAGCCCCAGGGCGAAGAGTCCATTCGGAAACCGTTCTGATTTCGGAAAGCTGTTCATGGCCCGTTGAAAAGCGGACCGGATGAGGTCGTAATGGGTGCGCAGATCCTCATGATGGAGATTGAACAGCCCTTGAGCATGCATATACAACGCTCGTTCCCGAAGTGGAGAGGGAAGTTCCGGTTTCAGGATTTCCTCCAGCAAGTCCACAGCGCGTTGAAACTCCCCGCTTTCCAGAGCTTGGTCGGCCTGTTCTATTTTGGCCGGATATCCGGGGTCGGTATGAGTTTCTGAGTCGTTCGAAATGGTATTGTTTTCAGCACGGGATTTCGGTGGAAGACCGGGCTCGGAAGAAGAATCCGCTCGCTCGTCCCTTTCCTGAACAGGAGGGACAGATTCCGGACCACCACGGGTTTGGTCTGCCCCCCCGGAAAGCACCACTGCTTCGTCCGGGCCGACCCGCCGGGCTTTGGCCCGTATGGAGTTCTGGCCGGAACGAAGGTTTGGGTTTGACCGCGACGATGCGCTGCTCTCAGCTTCGGGATCCATACGGCTCGGCACTGCGGTGGGGCTCTCGGGAGAGGGGGGCGTGGCGTTTGTTTCCATTGCAGGCGCTTCAGGCGATGCATCCGGCAAGGAGAATTCCTTTGTCCCGCTTCCAACTGCAGGGCCGCTCTCTGTCCCGGAACCTGGAAGGTCTCTGGAGACAGACTTTGGGGCCGGGTCGGACGGTTTCAAAGGAACCCATCGCCCTCCCAGGGAATCCCTGAAGCAATCGATCACCACTTTTTTTTGCTCAGACAGAACAAAAGACACATATCCAAACGAAGCCGTTCTCATCCGCAGGACAAAGCCGGCCTCGATCTTTTCTGCTGAATCAAACAGTGCAGCCCCGGTGAAATCCTCCACCTGGATCGTTTCCTTCTGCACGGCAGAGGGGGCAATGGTGAGGGTCAATTCCTCCTTCCCGGTCCTGGCCAGCGAGTACTCCGGCACATCGCCGTCAAAGTGGAAAACGACCCGTTCCTTGTCCGGATGGCGCCCCCAGTACACCTTGAGGCCATAGGAAGGATTCGGAGACCACAGGAAGGTGGTCAATACGAGAATGGCGACGTTCAGCGCCTTGATCAGCCATGAATTCACGGTGAGTCGCCTTGCAAGATATGGGCAAAATGGAAGAGATCCATACCGGATCCGAGGACACTCAGGTAATCTTTCGCTTTTTCAGCTTCTCGATCAGTGTGGTCCGTTTGATTCCTAATAGCTCGGCAGCCTGATTTTTCACGCCGCCGGTCTGCTCAAGAGCCTCGAGCAGGAGATTCTCCTCGATCTTGTCCAGGAAATCCTTCAGATTCATCTCGTTTTCCCTCATGATCTCCACATTGGGCCACATGAAGGTCGGGACTTCCTGAACCACCGGCCGCGGCCGCTCCTCGCCCTGTCGCACATCCTGCCACACCTTCTCGGGAAGGTCCTGAGGACGTATTTCACTGTGGTCACAGAGAATACTCATGCGCTCCATGAAGTTTTCGAGTTCCCGGACGTTTCCGGGCCAGGAGTACACGAGAAGCATCTCCATGGCTTCAGGGGAGATCGCAAGCGGTTCCCTGTCCCGGCGTTCACAAAACCGCGTGAGAAAATGTTTGGTCAGAAAAATGATATCCTGGCCCCGGTCGCGAAGAGGAGGGAGATGAACAGGGATGACGTTCAACCGGTAGAAGAGATCCTCCCGGAAGGTGCCCTTGGCCACCTCCTCTTCCAGGTTGCGGTTTGTCGCTGCCACGAGGCGGACATCGACTTTCATGGTCTTGGAACCGCCCACCCGCTCGAATTCCCGCTCCTGAATGACGCGAAGGATTTTGACCTGGAGACTCAGGTCCATTTCTCCGATCTCGTCCAGGAACACCGTCCCTCCGCCAGCCATTTCGAACCGTCCGGCTCTGGAGCGGATCGCATGGGTGAAGGCACCTTTTTCGTGGCCGAAAAGCTCTGATTCCAGGAGCTCCCTGGGGATGGCCCCGCAGTTGATCGGGACGAAAGGCTTGTCCGCCCTGGGGCTGTTTTGATGCAGCGCCCTGACCATGAGTTCCTTCCCTGTGCCGGACTCGCCGGAAACAAGGACCGTGCTGTCCGTGGGCGCTACCTTGGCCAGGATTTTGAAAACCTCTTTGAGGGCAGGACTGTCCCCAATGATTCCTTGAAGATTGAGCTTCATTCCCTCTCCCCATATGCAAGGCACCATGCAGGTGATTCTTCTCCTGTAGTGTCAAAAACATGACATAAAGTCAATCTGATTTTTTGCGAAGATTCGGGAGGATGGAAACCAGAGCCCACACAGGGAAGAATGCGTGTTGCTAACCTTTTGATCAGACGAGAAGATTGAGAATATGGCCCGTAGTTTCCTCCATGGTACGAAGCGTGGCGATATTGGCTTCCATGCCTGTGCTGTCGATGTTCAGATGAACCATTTCCTCGGCGAGATCGGTGTTGCTGCTCTCCACCATGGTGCTGTGCTGCTCGAAACCTCCGTCCGCGTTCTCCATCACCTCATCCCTGCGGACGAGTCCACCGGAACGGGATGATTCCTGCGCATCCTGGGCCCGGACTCCTTCACCACCAGGGCCGGCTTCAAAATGAACACGGCTGGAGCGGAAACCGTCCGTGTTCACATTGGCGATATTGTTGGCCGTAACTTCCATGGACCGTGAAAAGGCGCGGATTGCTTCCATTGAGGGGGAAATGTTCATATTGAGAACCTCTTTGCTTCAGCACTCCACCATTTGCAAAAAATTGTCAATGTTTCAGCAGTCCACCGCCCAAAACAAAGACCGGGGACTCCTGGCTGCAGGTATTATTTCTCCCGTTCAATGCAGGCATAGGCGCTGTGGTTGTGGATGGACTCGAAGCTCTCCACCTCCACCCGGAACCATCTGACCAGTTCGTGATCGAGCAGTCGCTGGGCCACGTTCCTGACCACGTCCTCAACGAAATAGGCGTTTTGAAATCCCTGTTCCGTGACAAACTTCTCATCCTCACGCTTGAGCAGCGAGTATACCGGAGAAGATCCTGAGCGCTCTCCGATGTCGATGAGTTCCTCGAGCCAGAGGAGCCCCTCGAACCGGGTCTGCATCCGAATGACTGCCCGCTGGCTGTGCGCCCCCTCATTGCATATCGCAAGTGAGCACGGGCACACTGTCATGATCGGCACCTCCACGCCAAGGGTCATGATCATCTGCTCACCCTCCATTTCACCGGAAACCGAACAGGTGTAATCCATGAGCGCCGTGCTCCCGCTTGCCGGAGAGCGCTGCTCCAGAAAGTATGGAAATCGAAATTCCAGATGGGAACGCCTGGCCTGCAGTTTTTCCCGGATTTCCCCAAGCAGCCGCTTGAAACTGTTGTAGTCCAAAACCCCGGACCAGCCGCTCAGGACCTCGATGAACCGGCTCATGTGCGTGCCCTTGAACTCGGCCGGTAGATCCACGCTGATATCCACCTGGGCTACCGTGGACTGTCGCCCCTGCACCCTGTCCCGGACCAGCAGCGGCAGCCGCAAACTGCTCACCCCCACCCGGTTGATAGGCAACGCCACCTCGGCGCGGGAACTTTGGACGTCTTTCAT
>JBKHAV010000036.1:0-23711 GCA_046542715.1 Desulfovibrionales bacterium | reverse complement strand
TGAGCACCTTGGAGATGTCGACCTCCTCCACGAACCGGGCCACGTACTCGGTGGCAGGGTTGGTGAGGATCTCCTCCGGCGTACCCACCTGGACGATGGCGCCATCCTTCATGAGCACAATCCGGTCCCCCAGTTTCAGTGCTTCGTCCAGGTCGTGGCTGATGAACAGGATCGTCTTGTGGACCTTTTCCTGGAGCGCGACGAGTTCATCCTGCATATCCCGCCTGATCAAAGGGTCCAGAGCGGAAAAGGCCTCGTCCATCAGGAGGATGTCGGGATCAAGCGCCAGCGCTCTGGCCAGACCGACACGCTGCTGCATGCCTCCGCTCAGTTGAACGGGAAAGGAGTCTTCCCACCCCTTGAGCCCGACCTGCTCCAGGGCGCGCATGGAGTGTTCCTTCCGGGTTTCCGGGTCCACACCCTGGATTTCCAGCCCGTATTCGGCGTTCTGGAGCACGGTCCTGTGGGGAAAGAGGGCGAAGTTCTGGAAGACCATGCCCATCTTGTGTTGCCGGATGGCTCGAAGTTCTTTGGGAGGCAGGGCGGTTATATCCTGCCCGTCCACAATGATCTGGCCGGCAGTCGGTTCGATGAGGCGGTTGATGCACCGGACCAGGGTGGATTTGCCGCTTCCGGAGAGCCCCATGACCACCACGATCTCCCCCTGTTCGACACTGAAGGTCGCTCTGTCGACGCCAACGCCGAGCCGCGTTTCCTTCATGATCTGATCCTTGGAGTACCCCTTTTCCAGGAGGGCAATGCCCCGTTCGGGATGGGAGCCGAAAATCTTCGAGAGATTTCGGACTTGAATTTTTTCCATGAAAACCTCAAATATTAGGCAGGATTTTGAATTTTTTCTTAGTATATTAAATAATAGGGGTCGTCAAGGGATGAACACAGACGATGTAAATCCACAATCCAGTTGCCTGCACGCTCATACCAAGACAGTGAAATGAGTATGGTGAACCGAAAAATACACAATTTTTGATTGTCCAGGAGGTAAAATTAAAGTATATTATAATATTTTTGATTAGATTTGAGCAATTCATCGACAACAAGAAGTATCGTAATCAGGTCAGCAGATCTGTAAAGCTTTTTTTTCCAATTTCCAGGATGAAACACAGAGATGACAACCAGAAATTACTCACAAGCATTTGAAAAAACGAGGATAAATTTATTTCAAGGGAGATGATGGACAAGGGCAGTTCTGTTCAGCGCTGGTCAATTCAGCCGTCAGGAAGGTCTCGATTGTCAGAAATGGTTGCATGGGGTAACACTGAAGGGAGGCTATGAAATTCAGACCCGATTGCAGGTAGTATGAGACACGAAGCCAATCCCGAGGACACGCATTCTCCCCAAGACCGGTTCAGTCTTCTGGAAGAACGGGTGTCAGAGAAGATCTCGGACTATAAACGGTACAGTTTCAGTCCACAGGAGAACAGAGCCCTGACGATTTTTTTCGATCTCGCCCAGGAGTTCGACAATCTCAATGATCTCTACTCCATCAGTGTCATAATCCCCAAAGTCTTCTACAACACAGGCGCCTGCCTATACCTCTTGAACAAGGAAAACTTTTTCTCCCTGATCCGCTGCTCGCACAAAGAGAACCCCCCAGCGGAAATCCTGGAACTGGACAGGGAGGCGGACATTGAAAAGCCGTTTACACAGGGCAGATCCTTTTTCGTTCCCATCAAAGGCAACAGGCTGCTCATTTCTCAACTGCCCATCACCCCCATCGGGGATGTGATCGGTTTTTTCGTGATCACTCCAGGGCACAACCTCGAGGTTCACGACAAGCTCTTCTTTGAAAAGTTCGCCAACAGGATCGGGTATCAGATTCACAACAAGATGATCGATCTCAAGAATAGGGAACATATCCATTTCATTCAGAATCTGGTGACGGACATCGGACACAACGTCATCGTGCCGAACATGTACTATAAAATTCTGTTTCGGCAGCTCGAGGGAAAGCTCAGTGAACTCAAGCATGTTCTTGAAAGGATGCAGGAACAGGAGAAAAAGGGGCACGAAGGCGTCGATGCAGAAGTCACCGTAAAGGATCTGGAACGGATATACTCCAGAATGAGCGAACATTACCGGATCATCTACTCCCATTTCGAGCAAACCAGCTTGTTTTTGGAATCCTTGCTGCGGCGGAGTCACTTTGAAAAGGGAGAGTATGTTCTGGTGAAACGCAACTGCAATTTCAAATCCCAGATCATCGAGCCGCAGGTGGAGCGGTTCAGAGTGAGGCTGGAGGAGAAAGGAATCGAGATCGACACGACCATGGGCGGTGTCCCGGATGAAGACGTGTGGCTTGCCGTGGACATCGGTCTGATCAGCCAGGTGTTTGCCAATCTCTTCTCCAATGCGGTCAAATACACACGGGAAGTCAAGGGAATCAACGGAAGACCCCGGAAGTTCATGTCCTACGGATGGGAACGGCTGGAGCGATATAAGGGGGAGGACCAGTGCGCCATCAAGCTCAATGTCTTCACAACAGGGCCGCGCATCAGTCCAGAGGAGCGTGTCCATCTCTTTGAGCCGGAGTTTCGCACCCAAAGCGCCAGGGGAGAATTCGGCACCGGGCATGGATTGTTTTTTGTCAAGGAAATCGTTGAGCTTCACGGTGGAGAAGTCGGGTACGAGGCTACCGAGATGGGGAATAATTTTTACATCATTCTCCCCTGCGAACCGCGGCAGGCGGAGGACGGCAGCAGCGAACGAACCGGGAGAGGAGCCATCGGCCGCTATGGCTTTTGAAAGGACCAAAATCCTTATCGTCGAGGACGATCGATTTGCCCGGGAGTACATTCAGGAATGGCTTCGGGGCAGAGGATACGATGTCGTGCTGGCGGCGGACGGGCTTCAGGCGCTTGAGGTGTTCAAGAAGCAACAGCCGGATCTCCTGCTCCTGGATCTCAATATTCCCAAACTGGACGGGCTTCAGGTTTTGGAACGGATTCGTGCCGGATCACCGGACGTTCCGGTCATCATCGTCTCCGGGAGAAGCGACATCAGTGCGGCAATCGAGGCGTTCACCAGAGGGGCATGGGACTACATCACCAAGCCGATCGTCAGTCTGGATTATCTCGAACGCACGATCCGGAACTGTCTGGAGCGCAAGATTTTGCAGCAGGAGGTCGCACAGGCCGAAAAGCGGTATTACGATCTCATCCAGAATCTGCCTCTGATCATCTTTATCATCAGGCGGGATTTTCAGCTCGAGTTCATCAATGAAACAATCGAGTCTACCCTGGGGTACAGCCCGGAGGAGGTGTTGAACACTCCCGACTGGTTCGTGGATCATGTCTACGCTGACGACAGAACCGCGGTCCGCAACGCCCTGAGCCGGAGCTTTGAATCGGGAACCCCTTTTTCCGTGGAGTTTCGCTTTGAGCACAAAAAAGGCTATCTGGTGAACCTCCACGCCAAATCCATCTCCCTGGACAAGGCGGAAAATGGAAACAGCCACGACCAGCTCGAGGGCATCATCACGGATGTGACCGAGCACAATTTTCTCGATACGGTTTTGGTCCAGAAGGAAAAGTTGAATACGCTTGGCGCGCTTTCCGCCGAGCTTGCCCATGAGATCCGAAACCCCCTGGTGCCCCTGGCCGGGTTTGCCAAGCGGCTGCACAAGAAACATCCCGACCTTCCGGAGACAGGGATCATTCTCAAGGAAGCCGCCAGGCTGGAGGACCTCCTGGACCGGATCTCCGAGTATCTCAAACCTGTGGAGGTGCAGCGTCAGGAGGTACAGCTCCATCCGATCATCACGTTTTGTCTGGACATGCTTGGGGCCAAGCTGGACAAGCAGGAGGTGACTTCCACGGTGGAGCCAAAGGGGCATGTCGCATCAGTCTTCTCGGATCCGGACATTCTCAAGCAGGTGTTCATCAACCTGATCAGCAGCGGGCTGGAGTCGGTAAGCCGTGGAGGGAAGATCAGGGTCAAAATCCATGAGACCAAACAGCTGACCAGCGTGGAATTGAGAGTCGGGCCGTTGTCCACAAGGGTTCAAAATCCAGAGGTTCTTCTGCTGCCTCTGGAAAAGGACGTGCGCAACTACAGTGTTGCCGTCAGCTATCGCATGATCAAGGATGTCGGCGGATACCTGTCCTTTGGTCAGGACGGAAAGTACGCCACCTATACACTGACCCTCCCCAAGAAAGAGATACCCGAAACTCTCGCCCTGTCCCTGCCGACCTGAGCGTGCTTGTTTTCACCGTGTGATTTCGATCCAGTCGATGTAGGAGAGGGAAGACTCCCCGGTATTGTCTGAATCGTTCATGATCGCGAGCCGGGCCCGTTTCGGGGGGTCTTCGCCAAAAGCCTCCCTGTAGTCTTCGAGTACATTCACGCTCTCGACCATCCATTCACCGACATTTGCGCTCCCTGCCTGCAGAGGGATCATTTTGGCCATTTCAGTGTAGGGATTGGTCAGGATCCTTGTCTCGTGAGTACGGTTGGCCCAGATGTAATTCAGGGTACTGTGCGGAGGAAACCTTCCGTACAATGCCTTGGCAGCGGAATACTTGAGATTTGTGAAAAATCCCGCCTCCCCGGGATCAAAAGGAAAAAGCACGTAGATGCGCAAAGGGTAGTCGTCCCCCGCTTTGGTGGCGGCATCACCCCGGGTGTAGACAGACTCGACTCTCCAGCGCCAGCGCAGACGCGGATAGTTCTGGATATCGTATTCCTGCTCGTGGACAATGGCCGAGGCCGACCCCTGGCTGCGCGCCTCAAGGACCGCAAGCGATCCCAGCTCCAAAGCGGTGTAGCGGGTGTGCCGCTCGATCTTGGGGAAAGTGAAAGGCTCCCAGGCATCGAGATCCTCGAACTCTTCCCGGAACAGCACTTCAGCGGCACCAGGGGAAACAACGAGGCTGATGAACAGGAGCACAACGGGAACAAGGGCTGCAACTGCGGAAAGAACGGTCCGGCCCATCACTGCCCCCTGGTCATGTGCGCTTGGATTTCTCTGGCGATGGAGATTTCCACAACACTCTCCAGATATTGAAGGAATGATGGTCTGGAATTCTATAGTCTATCGATGGAGGCCACAAGTGGGGTTTGGTGGAAGTGTTGCAAAAGAATGTTTGATCGGCTGCACCCGTCCGGGGCTGTCAAGAGGATTCGTGTTTTTCAATCATCGAGAAAACCTCAGGAAGCGGTGGACGGACATTTCCTCCATCCGGTATACAAGAAATATGATGGTTGAAAATCGAGTCCACCCACCAAAGAGGGATGATTCACATGGGAGGTACTATGAAAACCCGAGATTTACGGAGCAGCGGAGAGTGGCCCGAGCAGGAGGAAGTGGAGGAAATGGAATCTGGAACGCAGCAGGAGGCCCGAACTGAAAACCGGTATGAGAGCCGGGCTGCGGATATGTTGGATGAGCTTGCCGGGAAGATTCGGGAACTAGGGGAGATGGCGAAACAGCGAGTCGACGAAGAGATCGACTTCTACACCCTTGCTGCGTCTGATCGGATCGAAAATTTTGCCGAGTGTCTTCGAACCCAGGATTTCGAGGCGGCCTTCACCAAAATCACAGAGCGTATCGGAACGAAACAGACTCTTGTGCTCGGTTCCGTGCTCGTGAGCGGCATTGCCCTTTCAGTCTATCTCAAGGGCAGAAAGTAGCTGAGGTAAAGAGGGCAAAGGGCGACGAAACACCGTCAGCAGGTCGGCAAGCGCATCCGGACGCAGTGGGCCGAGATGTCAATAATTCCAGTGATTGCCGGAATGCTGAAACTGCTGATGTGGAGGTCTCATGCGCGCCTTGGCTTCTTTTACGCGGATATATCGGCCCCGGAAATTGGAGGCATTGAGTTCCTGGATAGCAGTAACCGCGTTGGGTTGATCCATTTCAATAAATCCGAACCCCCGAAATTTTTTTGTCTCCCGATCATTGATGAAGGTCACGGAGTGCACATCGCCATATTGGGAAAAGAGTTCGCGAATTTCTTCTTCAGTTGCTCTCCAGGGAATGTTGCCTACGAAAATTTTCTTCACCATCCTTTTTCTCCTCTGGGGGTCATTGATTGCAATTGGATGCTTCCCATGCACACGAAACAGAAAACTCATTCAAAAGATGACGATGGTGGTTCACCATCCTTCGCCATTGAAGCCTACCTTGCAAAGGATGCGCAACACTTTTGAAACTGCCCCGACAGAAGCCTGATGCAGAGGTATCCGGGCCATCAAAAGAAATTCGCCAAAAAATGGAACCAGCTTATAGGGTATATGGAGAAGGGTTTGGGGTGTCAATTCAAAAAAAACAATCTGTTTCCGTCATTCGGCCCCAGTCAGTCAAAATACGCCGGCAGCCGTTCAGTAGAGGTGATAATGCACGCCAAGGCCGAAATATTCGATTTTGCTGTCGAAGAATTGCCCGTTGGGGGAGTGGCCGTTATAGTATTCCAGGAGAATCTGAAGTTTTCTGCCCATTACGTCGGGATTTTCAAACTGGAAACCCGCCCTGGCTGAGACGTCGAAATCCCAATCGGTTTCCTCCACATTCTGCAGATCCAGGGCAAACACAGGCCTGAGCCGTCCCCTGTACCAGGTTTCAGGGTTGCGGTATTCAAGACCCCACTGGACCGACCAGGGATCAAGGTCATCCGGTTCCTTGCGCAGGAGATATCCCCCCCCGCCGTATCCCCGCAGGCCGTCGAGCAGTTCATAAGAGAGCAAAAGATGCGCTCCTTCGTAGCTCAGGTTGATGCGTTCATCGATATCGTCCCGAAGCAGGTATTCGTCACCGAGATGGGAACTCTGGTGATAAATGCGAAGCAGGGCGGAAAAATCCCCATACCGGTAGCTGAGAGGCAGACCGACCCAGAAGTCGGAGTTGATCAGGTCGGAAGACTCGGCTTCGAGATCGAAGATGGAAAAGACCCCGGCCTGGATGCCCAGGTCGAGCGCTCCGGCGCTGTCGAAACGATAGCGCAGCAGCGAAACGGTTTCACCAAAACTGACAGCACCCACATGATGCAATTCCTCCTCATCCAGGTAGTACTGGTAGGAGGCGGCGAAGTGCGGCCAGCGAGGATCGGCAAGCAGAGGCAGGAACAAGGCCGTCCTCGGGAGGAGGTCCGTCTTTTCGGTGAGGGTCTTTTTGTTGGGGGCAACGCTCGGGGCATCATCCTGGGGGATGGGATCTGAATCAGGAACCACCTCCTTTACCCCTGGAATGTCGGCGAGAAGTTGCGCCAGCCGGCGCTGCTCCTCACTGCTGAGATCATCGGAGCGGAACGAAATCATGCCGTCATTCACCCGAATCTGCACGGAACCGAAAAATTCAGATTTCATGAGGGCGTCGGCATACCCCAGAATATACTCGTCTCCGGGGGAATCCGTGGCCGCAAAGACATGTCCGGATGCACAAACCAGAACGAGCATCGCGACATTCCTCAAGGTGGACATCACGAATTTCACTGTCTTATCGAACTGCTGCATTGGTATATCTCCGATTTTGTGAATGGCTGTCGCGTATCGCCCATAGTACAAACTTTTGTTACCGGAGCAAGCATTCTCATCGACGCGAATTCAGCTTGCCCTCCTGTACTTCCATGGTATGGTGGCAAAAAAAGCGGGGGTAACTATGGGACAGACGCGGTCTTTTCTCACCGCTGCGGGAGTTATACTGGCAGTGGTGCTCGCCGGAGCGGCGCTGGCCTTATCCAAATGGGGCGCAGCCGTCTTGGTCGGCGACGAGGTCCTCCATACCTCGGAATCCCGGTATCAAAACATCTACGTCACCAGGGAGGGGGACGTCGTCACCCTCAGAGCCGGGTCGCTCCTGGCCAGGAGCAGCGCCATGGACTGGTCAGACCCTTACCGGCATGTGATCGAATATACGGAGATGATGATGGTCGGCACCGGTTACGTCGATGATCCTCAATCGGCACTGGTGGTAGGCCTTGGCGGTGGAACCGTGACCAAGTACCTGCGGCGGTATTTCCCGGAAATGCGCATCGTAAGCGTCGAGTTCGATGAAGAAATCGTGCCGCTGGCTGAACAATATTTTGATTTCGTCCCTGACCAGGGGATGGAGATCGTGGTCATGGACGGCAGGAGATATCTGGCAAAGACCAGGGAGAAGTTTGATCTCATTTTCCTGGACGCTTTCCACGGCGACTATATCCCGTTTCATCTGATGACCAGGGAATTTCTCCAGATGGTACAGGAGCATCTGACCCCACAGGGCGTGGTGGTCTCCAACACCTGGTCATCTCAGAAACTGAGCCGGCGGGAATCAGCCACGTATGCGGAGGTTTTCGGCCATTTCGACAGCTATATGGGAAGACATTCTGCAAACCGAATCATTGTTGCGAAGAAAAACGGCGGTCGGATGGACAGGGACACTCTGCACGCCGCCCTTGCTGCGGCCCAGGAACGGATCGGGTACCAGGAGATCAACCTGCCGTTGCTTTTCCAACGCCATTACAGGCAAGACGAAGGACCGTTTGATGAACCACTGGTGGACGACTTTGCCCCGGTGAATCTTTTGATTGGAGAATAGGGGGAACTTCATGAAGCAGATGCTTATCTATTCCGTGGCATTTCTAACGGGCGCGGTGCTGCTGGGACTGGAAATCGTGGCCAGCCGGGTGCTTGCTCCCTATTTCGGCAATTCCATCTTTGTCTGGGGAAGCCTGATCAGCGTGTTCCTGCTGGCGTTGTCCATTGGCTATTGGCTTGGGGGAGCAGTGGCAGACAGGTATCCCAGCTTCCGGGTGCTCTCCATGATTCTTTTCGGAGCCAGTGTGTTCGTCCTTGTTCTGCCTCCCATCCATCTGCCCCTGAGCCGGTTGATCGTGGCTTTGGATATGGAATTCAGGATATCCGTGCTTCTGGCCAGCATCGTCTTCTTCCTGCCGGCGTCGGTGCTCATGGGCATGGTCTCCCCCTACATCATCAAGCTCACCCTGTCGGAACTCAGGGTTGTCGGCCAGACCGCCGGGAATATCTACTCCGTTTCCACCATGGGAAGCATCGCAGGAACTCTCGGAGTCTCCTTTTTTTTGATCCCGATGATCGGGACCAGGGCGATCATCCTCCTGGCCGGATCCGTGCTGATCTGCTGCGGGCTCTTGTGCCTGTTCGCCCACCAGTGGCTGATCTCCGGCTCAGAAAACCGGCTCGTGCGTCAGGAAGTCGAGGTTACTCGCCGATGATCTTGACCAGGACGCGTTTTCGTCGCCCCCCGTCGAATTCGCCGTAAAAAATCTGCTCCCACGGCCCGAAATCGAGTTTCCCGTTGGTAACGGCCACGACCGCTTCCCGGCCCATGACCTGGCGTTTCATATGGGCATCGGCATTGTCCTCGCCCACATTGTGACGATACTGGGAAACCGGTTCGTGTGGGGCAAGCCGTTCCAGCCACTGTTCGTAGTCGGCGTGCAGTCCGGACTCGTCGTCGTTGACAAAGACGCTGGCTGTGATGTGCATGGCGTTGATCAGAGCCAGCCCTTCCTCAATCCCGCTTTCCGCGAGGCATTCCTTCACCTGAGGAGTGATATTGATGAATTCTCTTCTGCGCGCGACATGAAACCAGAGTTCTTTACGAAAACTCTTCATGTTCTCTCCTTTTTTCCAGCGTACATAAGAAAAAGCCGAAGGAAAATCCAACCGCGGAATCCGGGAAATGAGAATTTACCGCTTCTGTGGCAGAATGGCTGAAAAAAGGAGGAAATATGGCCAAAGATCACGGACCCACGATCAAGGACGATGAACAGTACGAGGCCTTGCGCAGGAAAGGGGTAAGCAAGGAGAAAGCGGCCCGGATCGCCAACACGCAGCGGTCAAAGGCGGGCACGAAGGGAGGGCATGCTGACGAGTACGAGGACAGGACCAAGGAGGAACTCTTTGACAGGGCCAAGGAACTCGGTTTGGATGTCAAAAAGAACATGCGCAAATCGGAAATTATCGATATCCTCCGAAATCATTGAATGAAACTGATTTCTTCCCAGTCGAGGCAATGCCGTGAACAATCTGATCATGGCAGGGGTTGACGCTGAGTTGTGCAAAAAGCAGCAGGAGCAGATGGTGAGTACAGGCAGAACACTGGCAAATCTTGTGGACGGGCTTGGGGACAGGGACGATGCCGCTGTTCTCGTCCGGATGAAGCGCGAAGGATCGGATCTGCACACCTACGGAAAGCTTGCTGCACACTGTCAGGCGCTGGCCCGCGGGCTTGCCGCCAGGAAAAACGGGAAGACCCGGGTGGGGCTGTTTGCCGAGCCGGGCTTCGAGTCCATTGCCGCAGCCCTGGGGATCATTCGGTCCGGTTCGTCCGTCGTGCTTCTGGACGTACAGCTCCCGGATCGGGTGCTCAGGGATATCCTGGCAGACAGCGGCACTGAGCTTGTGTTCACGACCGGCGGGCATGCAGAACGGTTCGAGTCCCTTGCTCCGGAAGTCGAACTGGGAATCCTTGACACCGAAAAAGAGGAAGAGACCACCTGGAAACGGTTTTTTGCGGCTTCGGGGGAGGTGCCGGACCCTGATCCGGAAGATGAAGCCGCCCTGTTCTATACTTCAGGCACGACCGGTCCCCCAAAGGGGGTCCCGCTCAGCCACAAGAATCTGATGTTCCAGCTGGACACGGTGGCCAAGACAGGGATTCTCAGGGAAGGGGACACGCTCCTGCTTCCCCTGCCGCTGCACCATGTCTACCCATTTGTGATTGGAACCCTGGTGCCGTTGTCTCTGGGACTGACCATCGTGTTGCCCAGATCATTGACCGGACCACAGATCATCCGTGCCCTGGGCGAAGGGGATGTCACCGTCATTCTCGGAGTCCCCAGGCTCTACAGCGCCATGGTTTCCGGCATCAGGGCCAGGTTTCAGTCCAAGGGTGCCCTGCCCGGGATGGTTTTCGACACACTCTTGAAGCTCTCCATCACCCTTCGCAAAAGGGGGGTTCGCGCAGGAAGAGTCCTGTTCAAACCCCTGCACAACACCATCGGGCCGCACCTGAATATCCTGGCTTCCGGCGGTTCCCCGCTGGACCCGGAGCTGGCCTGGAAACTGGAAGGGCTCGGGTGGAAAGTGGCCATCGGGTACGGGTTGACCGAAACTTCGCCCCTGTTGACCATCAACCCCCCGGGATCAGGGAAGGTGGACAGCATCGGCAAGGCCATCCAAGGGGTGGAACTCCGATTCGACCCCACTGCTGTTCCCGGCGACGGGAAGGAACCTGACAGTGGGGACGACCACAACTATGGGGAACTGCTGGCCAAAGGGCCCTCGGTCTTTTCTGGATATCTCAACCTGCCGGAAAAAACAGAAGAGGCGTTTACGCAGGGGTGGTTCAGGACCGGAGATCTGGGTCGGCGGGACCATGAAGAGTATGTCTATATCACAGGCCGGGTATCCACCCTGATCGTCACCGAGGGCGGGGAGAACATTCAGCCGGATCAGGTGGAGGAGGTTTTTCAGGACCATCCCGTGATCAGGGAAGCCGGAGTGCTGCAAAAGGATGGAAAGCTCGTGGCACTCCTCGTGCCGGACCCAGCGGAAATCAGAAGGAATGAGACCGAGGATATCCAGGAAGCAGTCCGACGTGCCGTGACCGAGCAGTCCCGGAAGCTTCCCTCCTATCAGCGTATAGCGGATTTTGCCGTGACCCGGGAAACCCTGCCTCGCACCCGTCTGGGCAAGATCAAGCGTCATATTCTCGAGGATCGGTATGAACAGGCCAAGAAAGGGGAGGGTGTCAAGCCGGCAGCGGGTCCGATTTCCCCTGATGAAATGTCGGACCAGGATCGGACCCTGCTGGAGAACAGTGCTGCCCGACAAACTTGGGATTGGCTGGCTGAGCGGTATCCGGACCGGCGATTGACTCCGGATACCAGTCCGCAGCTCGACTTGGGCGTGGATTCCATGGAATGGCTGAATCTGACCATGGAACTCCGGGAGCGGGTCGGGGTGGAAATCACGGATGAAGCCATCGGACGGGTTGAAACTGTCCGTGATCTGCTCGAAGAGGTGATGGAGGCTGCACAGGAGGAGACATCCCCGATTACTTTGGATGAACCGGAACAGGCCCTGAGTGATCGGCAGAAAAAATTTTTGGAACCCCAAGGGCCGGTGACGGCGTTTTTCGCTTCCGGGTTGATACGGCTCAACAAAACGCTCATGAAGCTCCTGTTCAAACTGGACGTCCAGGGGGTGGAAAACATCCCTGAAGAGCGGGTGGTGTTCACGCCCAACCATGTCAGCTATCTCGATCCCTTTGCCCTTGGGGCGGCCCTGGAGAAGTCGCGGTTCGAACGCACCTACTGGGCGGGATGGACCGGGGCGGCCTTCCACAACCCCCTGAATACCTTTGTCAGCCGGATGGCTAAAACCATCCCCATCGATCCCCGCAAAGGGGTTTTTTCCTCCCTTGCGTCCGCAGCAGGCGTACTCAAGAGGGACAAGAACCTGGTCTGGTTCCCCGAGGGAAGCCGGTCCCCTTCCGGTGAACTTCAACCCTTTAAAACAGGAATCGGGATGCTCCTGAAACATTACGACGTGCTCGTGGTCCCCGTGTACATACAGGGAACCAGGGAAGCCATGCCGGTGGGCAAAGCAATACCTCGTTTAAGGCCGGTGACCGTCACCTTTGGCGAACCTGTGCGCGCCCGGGAGCTTGAACAGCTAGGCAAAGGAGAAGACATTCAGGACAGAATCGCCGACGGACTGCACAGACGAGTTGCCGCATTGCATCAGGAATAGAGGCAGAACGATCGCTGTTTGACGGCTCCGTTCCGCTGCGGGCAGAATGGGGTCTTACGCGCACAGCCAACGCACTCTTCGCAACGACCAGAGCCAAATGAACGAAACTTCCCGCTCCCGCTCCACCTCCCGAAAGGGCATGATCTCCTGGGCGCTGTACGACTGGGCAAATCAGTCTTTTCCAACAGTCATCCAGACCTTTATCTTTGCAGCGTATTTCACCCGCAGGGTGGCGGAAAACGAGACCACCGGCACGGCCATGTGGGGCAACATCCTTGCTGTTTCCGGGTTGATCGTGGCTTTTGGGGGGCCTGTTCTGGGGGCCATTGCCGATCAGGGAGGCAGACGGAAGCCGTGGATCGCAACGTTCACCATGCTCTGTGTTCTGGCCATGGGGCTCATGTGGTTCGTGACCCCGTCGAGCGATTCGCTCCTTTTGGCCCTGGTTCTGGTCGGGGGAGGGACAATCGCTTCCGAGTACGCCATGATTTTTTACAACTCCATGCTGCCGACGCTGGTCGGTTCGGACCGCCTGGGGCGGTGGTCCGGGATGGGGTGGAGCATGGGATATGCCGGCGGGCTGGTCTGTCTGGGGGTGGCCCTGCTGGCTTTCGTCACCGCAGACCAGCCCTGGCTGGGACTGGACCGGGATTCTGCAGAGCATGTGCGGGCCACATTCCTCCTGGCAGCCGGATGGTATCTGCTCTTTTCCATCCCGTTGTTTCTCTTTACTCCGGACGCGAAATCCAGGGGCGTGAAGGCGAAACAGGCAGTAAGCAAGGGGCTGCATCAGCTCGTCGATTCCATGCGCCATGTAAAGCGTTACAAAAACATCGTGAAGTTTTTCATCGCCCGAATGATCTACATCGACGGTCTGGCCACGGTGTTCGCCTTTGGCGGCGTATATGCGGCCGGGACCTTCAATATGTCCGAGCAGCAAGTCCTGATCTTTGGGATCGGGCTGAACGTCACCGCCGGACTGGGTGCTGCCCTGTTCTCCTTTGTGGACGACCGAATCGGGAGCAAAACAACCATTCTTTTCTCCCTTGGCGGGTTGATCCTCGCTGGAACGGCCATCCTGCTGGTTCATGAGGCAGCGTGGTTCTGGACCTTCGGGCTGATCCTGGGAATCTTTGTGGGTCCGGTCCAGGCCTCCAGCCGCACTTTTCTCGCCAGGGCCGCGCCCGAGCATCTGCAGAGCCAGATGTTCGGACTGTATGCGTTTTCCGGAAAGGCCACCTCGTTTGTGGGGCCGTTCCTGGTGGGGTCACTGACCTATCTTTCCGGGAGCCAGCGCATCGGCATGAGCGTCATCATCGCCCAGTTCTGCATTGGTGGCCTGCTCCTGCTGTTTGTTGCCCCGCCGGAGCGGGAAGCATCAGGATCAAGGATGCCCAGACACAAGTGACGCGACAAAAATAACTCCGCAAGCGTGTCATCGTGCTGCAGCAATGCTCTTCTTCGAGTATCCCTGAGCGATAATGAAAGGAATCATGCATGCGGTAAACACCACGGCTGGGAGAGCCGCCCTGGCATCTACCAATGTCAGAGCCATTCCGCCGGCAAACCCCGCGTTCTTGAGTGTGCCGAGCAGCATCATGCTCACCCGCCTCCTCGGATTCACCTCGAAGCGGTCGCAGACTGTACTGATCAGGATTCCGAGTCCGAACGTGGCCCCCAGACATACGACGATCAGGGGCATGAGGAGCGGCAAGTTGGACTCCATGTAGGGGCGGTTGATTCCGACCAGTGTCATGATCACCAGAAAAAAACACCAATTGACGAGTTTTCCCCGGACAGGGCGAAGGATGCTGTCCAGCCTGACAAAAACAAGCAGCCTGGAGGCGAGTATCGGAAGCAGAATCAGCTGGGCGGTCACCCTCAGGAGACGGCCCAGGTCCAGTGTTTCGACCCCGGTGAAGGTGAGTGTCACAAAAGGCAGCAGGAGGAGGGCGGCCAGATAGGTCCCAATGGTGGCGAGCAGGGAGTAGGTGAGATCGCCTTTGAGGAACTCGGTGAACGGGATGACAGCCACTGCAGGGGGGGCTGCCGCCAAAATCACGAGACCGGCCTGAACCGAAGGAGCAGAGGAAAAAAAGATGGAGCAGCCCAGAAGGAAGCCTGTCAGGAGAATGTAGTTAAGGAAAACTCCAGCCAGAGTTGAAGCGAAGAGTTTTCTGCGAAAACGAAAGGCGTGATTGGGAACGATGGTTATCGAGAACGTCAGGGCCAGGATGAGGGCAGGAACAATCAGAGGCTCCAGAGGTGAGGCCGCATCCCCGATGAGTAACCCTGTACAAAATGCCAGCACAAAGAGCGCATTGCGGTTGTGAAAAAAGTGCAGGATACGCATCACGAGAGGGCAGTGGATCGGCCAATGGAAATGCTGTTTCGTGTCCAAAAAAAAGATTCGCCCGGGGCGCGCCGGGCCGGAATACGGCTGGTCCTGTTGCGGTTCAGGAATTTATGCGCGCACTGGCGAATCTGAGGTGGCACTCAGTTGCCGGTGATGGTGGTTACGGTCATTCAAATCAGGGCTAACCTCCTGTTGACTGTCCATACAAATCGGGATTCCCGATTCGGCTCCACTATAATGAACCACGCTCCGGAGTGTCAATCGGAAAAACGTTCAGAAGCCGCATGGCCGGGGTGAAGACATGCAGAGTATCCCCGGAGTGCCGCAGAGCAGACCTCCCGCCAGGCACCTCTGGGGATCGGCAATATCCAGAGGATTGTTTGGATTTGTCCTGAATAACCCGATTTGTGTCCTTTTGGCACAAAGACAAGGAAATGATTACTGAGTCCCTTTTCCATTGTTTTCAATCAGTTGTTTTCAATAGTTATCATAATATGGACAGCTTATACGAAAAGAGGCATGCTCCCAATTCATTGGTAAATTGGGTACCAGTGGGGCTGGTGAGAACGGTATTTATTTTGCATGTGATGACAGTTCCAACCATACAAAATTGTTTTGGCTGTTTATCCCTTCTCGGGACAACCATTCATCCGGGAAAAGGGTCTTGATATGCGGCAACACGATCTACCCCTGAGTTCAAAGGTGTTCAAGGACATCTTCGAGTACGTCCCTGAGAAGAAATTCATCTATCTCTACAATGCCGGCCGCAAGGAACGGTATGACGAGGGAGAGTTTCTTCTCGAGCAGGGCGGGAATGACGAAACCGTGTTTTTGATTTTGGAAGGTGAGTTCAGGGTTTACAAGAAGGTGGGCGACTGGGAAGTGACCGTGTCCGTGCTCAAGCCCGGAGACTGGATCGGCGAGGTTGCGCTGGAGAAAGGAGTCACCAGGATTTCCTCGGCTGTTGCCACAAAGCCTTCTCAAGTGCTGGCTCTGGATGGTGAGGTTTTTGACACCCTGGACAAGGAGACGCAGCTCTCCCTGATGCGAAAATTCAACACGCTCGCGGCAGAGCGATTGGATTTTTTGATCAACCAGCAAAAGGAACTCATGGAGCAGCAAGACAGGCTGCTGTCGATCATCAAGTCCTCGCTGAACACGGAAAATTATATATATTCCGAATCGGAGCTGATCCAGTCTTTCATCAAAGTCATTCCCACGCTTCCAGTCTATGCGGTCAAGCTCATCACGATGCTGAACGACAGTTCCGTGTCCATGGAGGAAATCAGCAAGATTATCCGCCAGGATCCGACACTTGCCGCCCAGGTCCTTCGTGTGGCCAATTCGCCCTACTACGGATTCCAGAACAAGATTCGAGACATTCAGCATGCCTTGGCCCTGCTCGGATTGAATCAGGTCTATCTGCTGGTTACCTTTTATGCCATTCGGTCCACAATGCCCAAATCAAGCGAGTTCAGCGCTTTGCAGGTGCACAGCGTGGTCATGTCCTACGTCGGTGCCGAGCTTGCCGCCAATATCCACAAAGAGAGCGAAGCCATGATCGGCACTCTTGGGCTGCTGCACGATATCGGCAGGAGTCTTGTTCTGTTGCTGAAGCAGAAGCATCCGGAGTCAGCGCTGCTGTTCGACACCTTTGACCATAACATCCTGGGTTCGCTGCTGCTGAAGAGCTGGAATTTGCCTGATGACCTGTGCGACAGCATCAGATATCAGGGCTACTTCGATTTTGCGTCTCCTGATGATATTCCGGAGCCGTATCGGATGAATGTGGCCCTTCTCTCCATATCCCATATGGTAGTCGACCAGCTTTCAGGAAAGCAGTCCCCTGAAAAACCCTTTCTGCGGGAGTACAAGCGGCTGCTTGGCATTGTCGGGTACAGCGTGCAGGAGATTGCCGAACTCAAGGTTATGCCGGGGATGAAACGCAAGTGGAAATCCCTCCCGGTGATCGTCAGGAACTATCTCGCCCAGAAGCAGTCCAATTAGCCTTTGGGGCGGAGATTTCCAAGAACCGGTCCTCTTTGGTCCCACATCTCCTCTATTGAGAACTGCTCATCAGGACCGACTTCCAGCGGGTTACTCCATGAGCATGCATCCCCCATCCAGCTCAGAGAACAGGCGACCCCGAACCATCATGCATCTGGACATGGATGCCTTTTTCGCATCCATTGAGCAGGCCGATGATCCTTCCCTCAAGGGCAGGCCGGTGATCGTGGGCAATTCTCCGCGCGGGGTCGTCTCGGCGGCATCATACGAGGCCAGGAAATTCGGCGTCCATTCCGCCATGCCGGTGGCCCGGGCACGATCGCTGTGCCCGAAAGGGGTGTTTCTTCCCGGACGGGGGAAACGGTACCGGGAAGTCTCCCGCACGATCATGTCCATTTTGGACGATCTCTCTCCCCTGGTGGAAAAGGCTTCGGTGGATGAGGCATACGTGGACCTGACCGGTACCGAGCTTCTGCACGGTTCCTCCCATGAGGTCGCCCTTCTGGTGAAAGCACGGATTATGAAATCCACAGGGTTGAGCTGCTCCATCGGAATTGCCCCGAACAAGCTTCTGGCCAAGATTGCCTCGGACTGGGAAAAACCCGGCGGGATCACCATTGTTCCGATTGATGGTGTGCAGGACTTTTTGAACCGGGTTCCCGTGTCCAGACTGCCCGGAGTAGGGCAGAGGACCGGAGAGGTTTTGCGCAAGTTCGGCATCAAAATGCTGCCGGACATCCTGCGTTACCCCCTTGAGTTCTGGGAAAGCAGCCTTGGAAAACAGGGGCTGTCCCTGTACAGAAAGGCCCAGGGCATCGACTCTTCCCCGGTGGTTACGGATTGGGAGCCGAAATCTTCGGGAGCGGAGAACACGTTCGAGCAGGACACATGGGACAGATCGATCCTGGAGCGGTGGATTCTGCGCCAGGCAGAACGAGTGGGCCGCCATCTTCGGGAGGATGGGGTCAAGGGACGGACCGTAACACTCAAGCTCAAATTCGATAACTTTCAAACGATAACGAAACGGTTGACCCTTCATCGCGCAACAAATTGCACCACAACCATTTCCCAGGCAGGGCTGGATCTGCTCCGGCAGGTCGCCCTGCCCAGAAAGGTCCGGCTGATCGGACTGACGGTTTCGAACTTTTCCAAAAAGCAGCAACAGCTTCTCCTGACAGGAGAGGATCAGGACAAGTGTCTCTCCCGTCTGGATTCGGCCTTGGATGCAATTCAGAGAAAGTTCGGGGACGACGCCATTACCAGGGCGCTGCTCAAAGATTTTCTCAAGTAAGCTTCTCATGCCCCCGCCCTGGGCAGCATTTCCTTGAGCGTTTCGAGAGCTTTTAGTATAGAATAACGGAAAATTCAGAATTTCCGTATTCTTACCAAGGGATCTCTTCTATGCACGCACTCGGCATCTGCATTGGCGCATCCACGATTGGCATGGTCCTTCTCCGCAAGGACGGGGAAAGGCCGACAGTGGTCCGGGGGCAAACCAAAGCCCATGACGGCGACCCCAGGAGCACGCTGACAGCAATGCTCAAGGGTGTGGATGGCCTGGAGAATATGCGCATCGCCGCTACCGGGAGGAAGTTCAGACACCTCCTCACCCTGCCCACCATCTCCGAGCCGGAAGCCCTGGAGGCGGCCCTCGGCCACATCCTCCCTGAAGAACATCCCTACAGAACCGTGATCAGTGCGGGGGGCGAGACCTTTATGGTCTATCACCTGGACGATCAGGGACGGGTTCAGGCGGTGCATACAGGGAACAAGTGCGCCTCGGGAACCGGAGAATTCCTCTTGCAGCAGCTGGACAGAATGGGGCTCGGCCTGGAGGAAATGGAAGGTCTGGACACGGATGCCGCGATCCATCAGGTCTCCGGGCGGTGTTCCGTATTCTGCAAGAGCGACTGCACCCACGCCCTGAACAAGGGGGTGCCCAAAAGGAGCGTGGTGGCCGGCTTGACCCGGATGATGGCTGGAAAGTGTTTTGAGCTGATCAAAAAACTCCCCAAAGACCATGTGGTCCTCATCGGCGGATGCTCCCGGAACCGCTTCATGGTCCATTATCTCAAGGAGCAGATCCCGGACCTGTTCGTCCCGGAAGAGGGGTTGTGGTTCGAAGCTCTGGGGGCAGGGATCTGGGCTCTGGAACATGAGGCGACTGGGAATTTTCCCGGACTGGAGGGGATCTTTCGCCACAAAAGGGCCAGCTTTTCGTCGCTCCAGCCCTTGTCCGGGTTTCGGGAAATGGTGGAATTCAAATCTCCTGTCAGGTCCGAGGCGTCAGCCGGGGACGAAGTGATCCTCGGGCTGGACGTGGGCTCCACCACGACCAAGGGCGTGCTCATGCGGGTTCACGACGAAATGATCGTGGCTGCCGACTACCTGCGTACGGAAGGAGACCCTGTCGGAGCATCCAGGCGTGTCTACAGCAGTCTGGATGCTCAGGTGAAGGTCCCGATCAGGATCACGGGACTGGGGGTCACAGGGTCGGGACGGGCCATAGCCGGGCTCCACGCCCGTACGGACGGGGTGATCAACGAGATTGTGGCCCATGCTGCGGCTGCAGTGCATTTCGATCCCCAAGTGGATACCATTTTCGAAATCGGCGGCCAGGACGCCAAATACACCTACATCACGAACTCCGTTCCCAGCGACTATGCCATGAACGAGGCCTGCAGCGCCGGCACCGGATCTTTCCTGGAAGAGTCAGCCAAGGAGACGCTGGGCATACAGGTCACGGACATCGGGAGGATCGCCATCCAGGGCGGGCGTCCACCCAATTTCAATGATCAGTGCGCTGCATTCATCAGTTCGGACATCAAGATCGCCACCCAGGAAGGTCTTCCCCTGGAAGATATTCTGGCCGGGCTGGTGTACTCCATTTGCATGAACTACTCCAACCGGGTGAAGGGCAACAGGCCGGTGGGGGAAAAGGTCTTCATGCAGGGCGGGGTCTGCTACAATGAGGCTGTTCCGGCGGCCATGGCCGCCTTGACCGGGAAACGGATCGTGGTTCCGCCGGAGCCGGGACTCATGGGCGCCCTCGGCGTTGCCCTGGAGGTGAAACGGCGCCAGGAACAACATGTTCTGGAGCCGGGAAGATTTGATCTCAAGGAGTTGGCAACACGGGAGGTGGAGTATCTCTCGTCGTTTCGCTGCAAAGGCGGGAAAGAACAGTGCGACCGCAGGTGTGAAATCGCCCGGATCAAGGTGGGGGAGAAGGTGTTCCCCTTTGGCGGGATCTGCAACCGTTACGAGAACCTGGCCAAGAAACAGAGCATTGACCAGGCAACGTTCAATCTCGTCTCCAGGCGCGAGAAATTGGTATTTCAAAGCGTTCAAGCCAGGGAAGGGCAAGGACGGGACGCTCGGCCCACTGTGGGGATGACCCGTTCCTTTTTGATGAACACCTATTTTCCGCTCTTTGCGACTTTTTTTGAACAGTGCGGTTTTCGGGTCGTTCTTCCGGACAAGGTGGAACAATCCGGAATGGATCAGCAGAATGCGCCGTTCTGCTTCCCAGGGGAACTTGCCCACGGGTTCATGGCCGAAATGCTTCGGTTCGACCCTGATTTCATCTTTCTCCCCCATCTGCGGACCCTCCCGAAGATGGATTCTGCGATCAATTCCTTTACCTGCGTCCTGGTCCAGGGGGAAGCGTATTACCTCCGAAGCTGTTTCAAGGAGCTTGACGATCCGAAACGGCTCCTGAGCCCGGTTTTGAATTTCGAGGAAGGGGTGGCCGGCGCGATGCAACCATTTCTCGACCTTGGCAAAACCCTGGGCAGAAGCAAAAAAGAGGTCGTTCAGGCGTTTCAGGCCGGAGTTCAAGCCCAGGAGGAGTTCTTTGCTTCCCTGAAGGAGATCGGCAGGAACTGGCTGCAGGAGCTGGAAGACGATCCCGAGTCCATCGGCATCGTGCTCTTTGGCCGGCCCTACAGTGCGTTTACCGATGTGGCCAACAAGGGGGTCCCGGTGAAGTTCGCTTCCCGGGGGGTGCGCATCATCCCCTTCGACATGCTGCCGTTTGAGGATGAAGACCTCGACACCGATCAGAACATGTACTGGGGCATGGGGCAGATGCTGCTTCGGGCCGCCCGGATGGTCAAAAAGCACCCCCGCCTCTTCGGGACCTATGTCACGAATTTTTCCTGCGGACCGGATTCCTTCCTGGTCGGCTACTTCAGGGACATCATGGGCAAAAAACCCTCTCTGACCCTGGAGCTTGACAGTCACACCGCGGACGCGGGGCTTGAGACGCGGGTGGAGGCCTTTCTGGACATCATAGAGTTCTACCGCAAGGCCGGAATTCAGGACACTCCCAGAGCGGAACACTGTTTTACCCCGGCCAGGCTGGAAGGATTCAAGGAGAAGGCTGGCGTGAGAACCTCCTCCGGAGAATGGCTGCCTCTGAACCATGACCGGGTAAAGCTGGTCTTTCCTGCCCTGAATTACTGGGGGACGCAGCTTCTGGCGAAATCGCTCTCCTGCGGAGGGATCCGGGCAGAGGCGCTTTTGCCGGCCGACGAGGAGATTTTGAAGATCGGGCGGGGTAACTCCTCCTGCAAGGAATGTCTGCCCCTGCAGCTGACCGTCGGGTCCATGCTCGAGTATCTGGAGAGAAGGGATGAGGGGGAGGTCACGGTCTACTTCATGCCCAGCGCGGGAGGTCCCTGCAGGTTCGGCCAGTACAATGTCTTCTCGCGCAAAGTGATCGAGCGTCGGGAGATCGAGGATGCCGCGGTCTTTTCCACCAGTTCCCTGGATGGATATGGGGGACTGGGCAATCAATTGACCCTCAGGGCATGGAGGGCGGTCATCGTGGGGGATCTGCTGGAGGAGATGCAGTCCACGGTCCTGGCCGGGGCCTGCGACCCGGAAGAGGGGATGGCTGTTCTGGAAGCTGAGTTCAACCGCATTCTGGAAGTGATCGCCCAGGACTGGAAGACGTTGCGAAGGCAGCTCGAAAACAGTGCCCACCGGCTCAGTACGATTCCGCTGAAGCGTCCTGTCGCCGAGATTCCCAAAATTTCCCTGGTCGGTGAAATCTATGTCCGTCACGATCCTATCTCCCGGCAGGGGCTCGTGTCCCGGCTGGCGCAACGGGGGTTCATCGTCCGCACTTCGCAGGTCTCTGAATGGCTGAAGTACACGGACTGGCTCATTCGGACCAAACGGGAGGGAACCCGCGATCTGGGGTTCTGGGTCAGGTATGGGGTAAAGATGTATTTCGACCGCATCATCCGGGAAAAACTGGCACCTTCAGGACTCTTCCACAATCACACCCCTACGGTGAAGGAGATCATCGAATCCGGGGCGCCGTACATCTCCAGGGAACTTGGCGGAGAAGCCATTCTCACGGTGGGGGCGGCATTTCACGAAATCCTGAACCCCGCCTGCGGGGTCATTTCCCTGGGCCCTTTCGGGTGTATGCCTTCCCGTCTGGCCCAGGCGGTGCTTTCCGAGAAATTCACCACCGCCGCCCTGAACCATGCCCACAACGGCAGCAAAAAACCGTTTTCGGGTGAGGAGCGTCGTTTGCCGTTTTTGGCTGTGGAAACAGACGGAAACCCCTTTCCCCAGGTCATCGAAGCCCAACTGGAGGCGTTTTGTCTGCAGGCCCAGAGGACCCATGAGGAACTCATGGCTCAGGAGTGAACGGTTCGGCCTTGTTCTGCCCCCCTGTTTTCGTGTAGGTTGAAGCTAAACCCGATTCGGAAAATACTTACAGGCAGGACCATATCGCCGTTCCAACCTCAACCCAGGAGGTTCATTCATGGAAGTCCCTTTGCAGGTTTCCTACAGGGAAGTGGACAAAAACGATTTTGTCGAAGATCTGATCAGAAAGAAGGTCGATAAACTGGAGCAGGTGTGCGATCACATCATCAGCTGCCATGTGGCCATTGAACAGGACCAGAAGTTTCAGCGGGTCGGCAGTCCGTTCCGGGTTCGTCTGGACCTGAGGGTTCCTCCGGGACACCAGGTTGTGGTCAAGCGGGAGTCCAGTGGTGGGGATATTCATGACAAACTGCCGGAAGTCATCAGAGACGCCTTTGGGGCCGCCCGGCGAAAACTCAAGAAGCTCACCGAAAAACAGCAGGGCAAGACCAAGGTTCATCCCGAGCAGCAGGCCGTGGCCCTGGTCACGAAGCTGTTTCCTGAAGAGGACTATGGGTTCATCAAAACCATTGAGGGCCAGGACATCTACTTTCACCGCAACAGCGTGACCAGCAATGATTTCGATCGGCTCGAGGTCGGCACGGGCGTCAGCTTTGTCGCGGTGGAGGGCGAAAAGGGGCTGCAGGCCAGCACCGTCCATGTCGTGGACAAGCCCGGTGTCCGGGCCGGCACCATGGAGGAACCCCGGATAGACGAACCCCTTGGTTGGGAAAAGTAATCCCCTGAAAACGAACGAAAAAACCCCGGGAGACCGGGGTTTTTTCGTTTCACGCAGTTTCCTCCTCAGAAACAGGTTGGGTTGCGTACCCTTTTGACGACCAGGCCTGCCACCCGCCGGAAAGGACATGAACCTCGTGAAACCCCTGCTCAATCATGCGCAGGGCGGCTCGGGCGCTGGTCTCCTCCCCTGGGAAATCGCAGTACAGGA
>JBKHAV010000150.1:0-4729 GCA_046542715.1 Desulfovibrionales bacterium | reverse complement strand
ATCTCCCGTGATGAATGCTTCATGGGGCAGGCAGATTTCCAACCACGGGAAGAGGTCCGGAAAGGACTCGACCAGAGAGGACACGAACTCGACAAAGGAGCGCATGGGAACGCCTTGGTCAGCCATATCAGGTGCCGGATGAAAGGAGGGCATGATCTGGAAGCTTTGAGCCAGATACGGCAGGAGACGGTCCAGCCATATCCGGTTGCTGTGGGCGTGGCGTTGATCGTATTCGATAACCGGCCGAAGCCGGCGTACTCCGATGGATTTCAGTTCACGTACGGTTTGCTGCAGGGATTTTTCTTTGCCGGGCCGAAACCGCTCAGAGATGCCGAACACCGGCAGTGCCCGGCGCTCGAGAGAAACAGGGACAATTTTGTGCCGCCGCTCTTCAGCCGTCATACCGTAAGGCCTCGGTTCTCGAGTTCCCGGGTCATGGTCTCATACCGGTCTTCGGCTTTTTGATCTGCAAGCCAGAGTGCGAGTTCCAGAAGTCCGTCATTGAGGTCGACCTGGGGTTCGTACTGTAAAATCGTTTTGGCCAGCGTGATATCGGCGAAGCAGTGCCTGATGTCTCCCACCCGGTGCTTTCCGGTGATCTGCGGCTTGATGTGTCCCTTGTTCATCACCCCGGCCACCCGTTGGGCAATCTCCTTGATGGTGACGCTGTTTCCACTGCCGATATTGAAGACATTACCAGGTGCTTCTTCCCCTTCCAGGGACAGGAGACAGGAACGGACCACATCCGCCACATGCACGAAATCTCTGCGCTGCAAGCCGTCCTCAAAGATCACCGGGGGCTGGTCGTTGAGCAGCCGTGAGGCGAAAATGGCGAGAACACCGGTGTATGGATTGGAAAGGGCCTGCCGGGTGCCGTAAGCATTGAAGAAGCGGAGAGCTACGGTCGGGATGTCATAGGTCTTTCCTACCATCAGACACATGCGCTCCTGCACGTACTTGCCCAGGGCGTAGACCGAAGCCAGAGCGGGCTGTTTGCTCTCCGGCGTGGGTATCGGTTCAAGCGGCCTGCCGAGTGCGTCCAGGGGATCCCAAACCGTGCTTCCCGGGGGAACGCTGCGTTTTTGATTTTCGATCAGGTTTCCATCCTGGTCCTTATAGAGTCCTTCGCCGTAAACAGACATGGAGGACGCCACTATCAGTCGTTGCACAGGGTGTTTGATCAGCTCCTGCAGCAGGACTGCAGTTCCTGTGTCATTGACGTCCACATAGTCGTGAATTTCGTACATGGATTGGCCGACGCCCACGCGTGCCGCAAAATGGTAGACCGCATCGATGCCGTCCAGGGATCTGGCAATGGTTTGCGGGTCCCTGATGTCCCCAACCATCAGATCGATCCGGGGAGAGAGATACTCAGGCCTTGTCCCGGATTCTCCGTGGACCTGGGGAGAGAGGGAGTCCAGGACCCGGACCCGGTATCCGGATTCCAGAAGTTCGTCCGCCAGATGCGAGCCGATAAACCCGGCGCCGCCTGTAATGAGTACGTTTCGAATCATATACACCTTCCCCCGTGAATCGGTTGGCTGTGTAAAGAGAGAAAACCATCCTCCATTTTAGATCATATTTGCTGCCTTCGGACAAGTGCTTGATCACAAAGACAATTTCTTGATTTCTCTAACATTTTGAAATGTTGTGAGTTTAGTAAAAATATCAAGATTTTGGCCGCAACATATGAGGATTCGAAAACCGGAATCTTGATCATTGAGAGTTTCTTGACTTTGCAACCCTTGAAACGTGTACAATACACATTTCGATTTTCACTTCAGACCAGAGGAGGAGAGCATGAGCGGTGAAGCCAAAACCACGACAAGCCATGATGAAATCCGGAAGTGGGCCGAGGAGCGGGGAGGGAAACCCGCGGCAGTGAAAGGAACTGGGGGTGGAGAGGATCCCGGAATCATTAGGATTCGGTTTCCCGAATGGGGGGATGACAGCGCCCTGGAGGACATCTCATGGGATGAGTTCTTCGAAAAATTCGAAGCGAGCAATCTGGCCTTGGTCTATCAGGAAGAAACATCCAGCAAAGAGAAGAGCAATTTCAACAAGTTCGTGAACCGGGAATCCGTACAGGCCTGATCAGGATGGAGTGAACCGATGCACACACGTCTTCACCATGAGACGGTCAGAGAGCTGGAACCCTGGTTTCACAACATCCATCTTCCAGACGGAACTCAGACCGCCCCGGCTCATTTTCTCGGTGATTTTCCTGCGTACAAATGGGCGGAAATCAGGGAAATCTTCGATAGGGATGTCCACGGCAGTTCCATTTTGGACATCGGGTGCAACGCCGGGTTCTACAGTATCAAGCTGGCCCTTCGGGGAGCCCGGGTAACAGCCGTCGATTCCAATCCCCACTACTTGAAACAGGCCAGATGGGCGTCGGGACTTTTCGGGGTAAAAGAGCGCATCGAGTTCCATCAGATGCAGATCTATGATCTGGCCGGCTGGGACAAACAGTTCGACACGGTTTTGTTTCTCGGGGTCTTTTATCATCTTCGCTATCCTCTCCTGGGACTGGATATCGTTTCCCGGCTCACAGGCAAGCGGCTTGTCTTCCAGACCATGACCATGCCCGGGGAGGAGGTCTTTGAAGATACTGCGGACAGGACTCTCGATGAACGGGATGTATTTCTCCATTCGGGCTGGCCGAAAATGGCGTTCATCGAGCACGAGTTTTCCGGAGACCGGACCAACTGGTGGGCTGCGAATCACGCATGTGTCGAGGCCATGCTCAGGTCCAGCGGACTCCGGGTGACGGATCGACCAGGCAAGGAGGTCTACGTCTGTGTCCCGGAAAGTGAACACGAGTCCTGCACCCGCACATGGAATCAGGAGGAATATCTCGCGGCCACAGGCAGAGGCAGTTCACGGCAGCTCAAAGTGAAGACCGATTCTTCGTAAGCTCATGGAATTGCATTCAGCCCGTCACATTCTGCTCTGCCTGCGATACGGAATCGGTGATGTGGTCATGGAAACTCCGGCAATCGAGGCCCTGCGACAGGCGACACAGGCATGTATCACTGCACTCGGAGCCAGCCCGGCCATTCAGATTTTGGAAAACGATCCCCGGGTGGATGAACTCTTCTCGATCCAGGATTTCGGGTTGGGCCATTGGGCGGACTGGGGGAACGAACAGACCAGAGGACAGTTTCAGACGTGGCTGGATCAAAAACGATTCGATCTGGTTGTCGATCCTTCCCATGCTGTTTTCGGTCTTCGGGAGATCATCTGGGAACAGGGGGGGCCTATTCTGGACACGGGAAGCGACGATCAGAACTGTCTGCTCAGGCTGGGTGCATTCGGGGAGACAGCGCTTCGATGGTCCGTGCTCAAGGGGTGGGGACTCTCCATCGGACCGGATGTCTCACCAAGAATCATCCCCACTGAAGGGGAGCATGAACGCGCGGATGCGTTCCTGCGGGCAGCAGGGTGCGACAAGGAGTTCATCGCAGTCTCCCCGGTGGCCTCATCGGTTCTGAAGCAATGGCCTCTTGATCGGGTGGCAGAGGTTGTCGACACTCTGGTGGAAGCGACCGGCTGTTCCATTCTCCTGATCACCGGACCGGAACGAGATGGGGTGGGAAAGCTCCTCCAGATGATCGGAACACGAAGCACAATTGCAGTTGCGGACGGTCTGCACCTCAAAATGGTCGCCGCGATCCTGACCAGAGCGAAGCTGCTCCTTTCAAACGACACCGGGATCATGCATATGGCTTCAGCTGTCGGTACTCCGCTGGTGGCGGTCTTCGGACCGACAAGCTCAAGAATTTATCTGCCCACGGCGTGGAATGCCACAGCTGTAGAATCGGAGGGAAACACCTGTCCCTATCGGAACAAGGACGTCTTCGGGCCGTCCTGCTGCATCATGGCCGGGAACTGCTTCAGGGGGGGAAAGCCCTGTATCGAAGAGGTGGATGTCCGTGCGGTTCTCAAAGCCTGCACCCGGGCACTTCTGCCGGAGCACAGGAAAATACCGCAACGGGTGATAACGACATGACCAGAGCGCAAAACAGGATCTTGGATCTGGAAGAGCTTTCCCGACCCTCGTTCAGCAGGGTTGTGTGGGAAATGAAGGCTATGTCCGACCGGGAGGATGTTTCCTATCTGCACCCGAGCAAAGAGTGGGAATACCCTTGGGCACTGGAGAGAGCCTCACTGGAACCGGGGCTGCGGATCCTGGATGCCGGGTGCGGAGCTTCCATTTTTCCCGTGTTTCTCAGCGCGAAGGGGTACGAGGTCAGCGGAGTGGACCGTGAGCTGCCGGCCGGGTTGGACCGCATGCACGACGTGAATGTTGAGTATGTGCAAGGAGACCTCGCCTCGCTGCCCTATGAAGCGGAAATATTCGACCGGGTGTTCTGCATCTCGGTGATCGAGCACCTGGATCCCCTGTGGATTCCCGCCGCTGTTCAGGAACTGCGCAGAGTGCTCAAAACAGGAGGCCTGCTCCTCATGACCACGGATTTCTGCGCGGATGCAGGGGAGGCGATGTGGTACAGCGGTCCGGGTGAGCCGTTTCCAGTGGACTGGCACGTCTTTGATTTCGGTCTGTTGGAGCGATTTCTCCTGCACGCTCCCGGCCTTGCTGTTGTCGGGGATAGGGATTTTGGGGTGGACTGGGAAGAGATCAGGCCGAGAATGCAGGAGTTTCATGGATACCCGTATACCTCGGTGGGGGTCGCGTTCCGGAAGGTTTGAAGGCTATGGGAGT
>JBKHAV010000149.1:0-4736 GCA_046542715.1 Desulfovibrionales bacterium | reverse complement strand
GTTTGCGGTTCGGTCTGTTCCTGGCGCTGCAGGACCCTGGCCCCGGCCGGGATATCCTCTGTGACCCAGACGTTGCCGCCGATGATCGCGCCGTGTCCGATGGTCACCCGACCCAGAATGGTGGCCCCGGCATAGATGATCACGTCATCCTCCACGATGGGATGTCGGGGCAGTCCTTTGACCAGCCGGTCCTTTTTGTCCTTGGGGAAGCTCTTGGCTCCCAGGGTGACGCCCTGATAGAGGCGCACGTTGTTTCCGATCACCGCGGTCTCGCCGATCACCGTGCCTGTGCCGTGGTCGATAAAAAACCGTTCCCCGATGGTCGCCCCGGGATGGATGTCGATGCCTGTTTCCGAGTGGGCCATTTCTCCTATGATCCTGGGAATGATGTCCACGCCCAGGGAATAGAGTTCGTGGGCTATGCGGTGGTTCGTCAGCGCCTTGATCGAGGGGTAGCAGAAAATTGTCTCGCCATGGGTTTTGGCGGCGGGATCACCGTCGTAAGCCGCCAAAACATCCGTGGACAGGAGATGGCGGATGTCAGGCAGCTTTTTGAGGAAATCCAAAGCTTTTTCTTGAGACTGAATCTCACAATCCCCGCATCGGCCCAACTCCTCGCGGGTGCAGACAAAGCAGAACCCCCGCTTGATCTGATCCGTCAGCATTCGAAATACTCTGTCCAGCTGGGCGCCGGTGTAATAGGGCATGGTCTCGGGCGTGACCTCTGAAGGGCCGAAATATCCTGGAAAGAGAATACTTCTCAAATTTTCCACAACATCGACCAGGACTTCGGTGGAGGGCATGGGCACATCGTGAGAATGCCGATGGTAGACGCTGTTGTAGGATTCTTTATCGCACAGTGAAGCCACGATTTCTGTCAGCTTGTGTCCATTGGTCATGCTCATGGATTCCTCGGATTGCTCATTTCTTGGAGACACCTGATGATTTTGTCCTTCCGGGGAGCATATGTCAGCTTTTGGACAATGGAAAGCGGCTGCAGCACCGGGAGCAGATCTACTCAAAAAGGGGTGTGCTGAGATACCGCTCCCCGGTGTCCGGGGCCACGAACACGATGAGTTTGTCCTTGTTCGGGAGCTGGCGTGCCAGTTCCAGGGCGACGAATGCCGCGGCTCCCGAGGAGATGCCGCACAGGATTCCCTCTTCCCGCATCAGTCGTCCTGCCGTTTCCAGGGCCTCCTCGTTGGTGACCTGCACGATCTGATCGATGATACCGGTATTGAGGACCTCGGGAACGAATCCGGCACCAATCCCTTGAATTTTGTGCGGTCCGGGCTTGCCTCCTGAAAGGACAGGGGAGCCTTTCGGCTCGACAGCCACGATCCGGATCTCGGGTTTTTTTTGCTTCAACGCCTCCCCGGCACCGGTAAGCGTCCCTCCGGTGCCAACCCCGCAGACGAGGAAATCCAAGGTTCCATCCGTATCTCTCCAGATTTCCTCCGCGGTGGTGCGCCGGTGGATTTCCGGGTTGGCCGGATTGCAGAACTGCATGGGCATAAACGCTTTTTCATGTTCGTCCAGAAGCCCCCGGGCTCGTTCGATGGCACCGTTCATGCCACTTTCCGCCGGTGTCAGGACCAGCTCTGCGCCAAATCCCTGAAGAATCTTCCGCCGCTCCATGCTCATGGACTCAGGCATGGTCAAGATGAGCCTAAGCCCCTTGACCGCACAGGCAAAGGCCAGGCCGATCCCGGTGTTGCCGCTGGTGGGTTCGACGATCACGGTGTCGTTGTCGATGAGCCCATCCTTGAGCCCCGCACCGATCATGCTCACGCCGATGCGGTCCTTGACCGAGGAGCAGGGGTTGAAGGACTCCAGCTTGGCCGCCACCACCCCGTGACAGTCCCTGGCCATCCGGTTGATCCTGACCAGAGGGGTGTTGCCGATGAGGTGGGTCATATCCTGTGCAATGCGCATGCTGTCTCCTGCTACGTTACCCGGCATTCGGGGCTTGTGCCTTCTGTTGCCTGAGAATACGGGGATATCTGGCGCAGCGTGGAAATGATCTTGGGGAAATGCTCCACCACGAAATCCACCTCCTCCTCGGTGTTGAACCGGCTGAGGGAAAACCGGATCGAGCCGTGGGCAAAGGTGAAGGGCACGCCCATGGCCCGGAGCACGTGGGAGGGTTCCAGCGAACCGGACGTGCAGGCCGACCCGGAACTGGCGCAGATGCCCAATTGGTCGATCATGAGCAAAATGGCCTCGCCCTCGACGTATTTGAAGGAAATATTGGCCGTGTTGGGCAACCGTTTGTCCGGATGGCCGTTCAGCCTCGCCTCGGGAATGTTCTTTACAAGCCCTTGCTGCAGCTTGTCCCGAAGCCCTTTGACCCTGGTGTTCTCGTCCACCATGGTTTTCCCGGCCTGCTCGCAGGCCTTGCCCAGACCGATAATGGATGCGGTGTTCTCGGTACCGGCCCGGCGGCCCTTCTCCTGGTGCCCCCCGATCAGAAACGGCCGGAACGGAATTGTCCGGCGCACGTAGAGTGCGCCGACCCCTTTGGGGGCATGAATCTTGTGACCGGATATGGTGAGCATGTCCACCGGCATATCCGATACTGAAACCGGCAACTTGCCGACAGTCTGCACCGCGTCGGTATGAAACAAGATGCCCCTGCTGCGGGCCAGTCCACCGATTTCCTCCACCGGGTAGATGTTCCCGGTTTCGTTGTTGGCCCACATGACGGAAACCACGGCCGTATCCGGTCGCAGGCTCGCCTCCACTTCGGCCATGTCGAGCATGCCGTCCGAGTCCACAGAGAGATACGTGACATCGTACCCTTTTTTCTTCTCCAGGTAGGTGCACAGTGCAAGCACCGCCGGGTGTTCTACCCGGGTGGTCACGATGTGCCGCTTGTCCGGGTTGGCCTCCAGAGCGGAGCGGATGGCGGTGTTGTCCCCCTCGGTGCCGCTTGCGGTAAAAATGATCTCATCCGGATGGCACCCCAGAAGCCCGGCCACCTGTTCCCTGGCCCCCTTGATCTCCATCCCGATCTGACCGCCGAAGGAGTGCATGCTGGAGGGATTCCCATACTTTTGCGTAAGATACGGCATCATGGCTTCCAAAACGACCGGGTCGATCTCGGTGGTGGCGTTGTTGTCCATGTAGATCGGCTGCATCACTTGACCTCCTCCACGGTAATGGCCGGGTCGACCTTTTCCTTGAGTACTCTCTCGATCCCCTGCTTGATGGTGACCTGGCTCGAGGGGCAGTTCGTGCACCGCCCCCGCAGGCTGACCATGACCCGAGTCCGGTCGATGTCCACGAGCTGGATGTCACCGCCGTCAGCCTGGAGCATGGGCCGGACTTCCTTGTCCACGACCTCTTCGATCCTGCGCATGCGCTCCAGATTGGACATGGCAGGTTGTGCAGGCTTTTCGTGGGTCGCCGTCTCCCCCCGGGACTCGGCCAGGAGATCCTCGATCTGCTCCACGCACTGGCCGCACCCGCCTCCCGCCTTGGTGAAGTAGGTCACATCGTCAACGCTCTTCAGGTCATTGTCCTTGATGGACCGGCGAATCTGCTCATCCGTGACCCCGAAACATTCGCACACAACCTCGCCTTCAGGCTCGGCCATGGGAACTTCCTCGCCACGATAATTCCTGATGGCCGCTTCCAGGGCCTCATGGCCCATGACCGAACAGTGCATTTTCTCCTTGGGCAGCCCTCCCAGATCCTCGGCAATTTCCTTGTTGGTGACTTTCAACGCCTCATCCACGGTCTTTCCTTTGATCAGTTCGGTCAGCGCCGAACTGGAAGCAATGGCGCTGGCACATCCGAACGTCTGGAACTTGGCATCCTGAATGACCCCGTTGTCATCGATCTTGAGGTACAGTTTCAGCGCATCCCCGCAGGCCATGGAGCCGACCTCACCGATTCCGTTGGCATCCTTGATGACCCCCACGTTTTTTGGGTTCAAAAACGCCTCTTTAACCTTGTCCGTGTATTCCCACATGGATTCCTCCGAAAAAAAAGGATGAAGTTGCAGGTGCTGGACCTCGATGGTACTCGAAACCGGACATTTTATCAGCTTTTCCGGTCCATTCAGGGTCCTGCCTCTATTCCAGAGTTCCTTCATACATGGACAGGCATGTTTGTCCAAGAGTTACTTTGACTTGCAAAACAACATTCCTTTCCATTCCTTTGGGGAGACAACCCCGTGGCCATCCCAACCCCTGCTGCGGTTTGACAAAAATCCCTGAACGAGCCAATACATCTCCGGTAATATTTCCTCGCCACAGCGACAACCTATCCAACGAAACAACTCTGATTGGAGGAATTCAATGTCCGTTGACGTTACCATGCACGTTGCCCGGCCCGGCCGAAGCGATGCCGTCATGGACTGGCTTCAGATGCTTTCCGGTCTGGGCCTTGTCCTGTTCATGTGGTCGCACATGATCCTCGTCTCTTCAGTCATTATCAGCCCTGAGGCGATGAACGCCATCGCTCATTTTTTCGAGGCCACCTACATGGCCCAGGTGGGCGGACCGCTCATCTTTTTTGTCTTTTTGTTCCATTTCGTGCTGGCGGCGCGCAAGGTCCCGTTCCGGGCTGAAAATCAACGGCTCATCTGGAAACATTCCCGCATGTTGCGTCATCGGGACACCTGGCTCTGGATGGTCCAGGTGGTCACGGCCATGCTCATTTTGATCATGGGTTCCATCCACATGTGGGTGGTGCTCACGGATCTGCCCATCATGGCGGCCAAGTCCGCG
>JBKHAV010000035.1:0-24036 GCA_046542715.1 Desulfovibrionales bacterium | reverse complement strand
AATCTTGAAGCCCTTCAGCTTCTTCCCTAAATCGTAAAACCTCAAATCTTAACACCGCGAAGCCGCTCCGGCTTCGCCTAATCTTCCAGCGACGAGAGGTCCCCGGGTTCCTCCCCCAGTTCCTCGGCCCGCAGCACCCGGCGCATGATCTTTCCGCTGCGGGTCTTGGGCAGGTCCTTTCGAAATTCGATACTCTTGAGCACTGCAATCGGGCCGAGTTCCCTGCGGACATGCGCCTTGAGTTCCCGGATCAGTTCGAGAGGGTCTTCCACATCCATCTGCTCGTCTTGTGGAACCACGAACCCCTTGGCCACTTCGCCCTTGATGGTGTCAGGCACCCCGATCACCGCAGCCTCGGCCACAGCCTTGTGAGCCACGAGAGCGCTCTCGAAATCAACGCTCCCGATCCGGTGCCCGGCAATGTTCAGGACATCGTCGGAACGTCCGTGGATCCAGAAATACCCGTCCTCGTCCTTGCGGGCCACGTCACCGGCCAGGTACACCCCTGGAATCTTCTCCCAATAATCCCTCTTGTACCCTTCCGGGTTCTTGTACAGGGTCCGGAGCATGGCGGGCCAGGGTTTTTTGATCACCAGCTGTCCGCCCTTGCCCGGCTCCACCGGTTCCCCGTTCTCATCCACCACGTCCGCCTCGATCCCGGGCAGGGGCTTGTTGACCGAACCGGGCTTGAGCAGGGAGACAGGAAGCGGACTGATCATGAAGCAACCGGTCTCGGTCTGCCACCAGGTATCCATGATCGGGCATTCCGAATTCCCGATGTTTTTGTAGAACCAGACCCACGCCTCCGGGTTGATGGGCTCGCCCACGGAACCGAGAAGCCGCAGGGTCGAGAGGTCGTGCTTCTTGGGGTACTGGGATCCGTAGCGCATGAGCATGCGGATCAGGGTGGGAGTGGAATAGAGGATGTTCACCCCGTACTGGTCCACGATACGCCAGAGTCTGTCCGCCTGGGGGTAGAGGGGGTGCCCTTCGTACAGGATGATGGTCGTGCCCGCCATGAGCGGCCCATAGACCACGTAGCTGTGCCCCGTGATCCAGCCCACATCCGCAGTGCACCAGAAGATGTCCGTGGGCTTGAGATCGAACACCCAGTCCAGGGTCCTGTGCACCCCCACCATGTAGCCGCCGTGAGTATGGACGATACCCTTGGGCTTGCCCGTGGTTCCGGAACTGTAGAGCAAAAAGAGCATGTCCTCGGAGTCCATGACTTCGGTGGGGGACTCGGAGTTCTCCTGGCGGACCAGGTCCTCGTACCAGAGGTCCCGGGGTTCGGACATCTCCACCTCGACGTTGACCCGGTGGACCACCACCACGGTCTCCACACTGTCTCCGGCCGTGCCCATGATGGACTCGTCAACCACATTCTTGAGATTGATGACCCGTCCGTTCCGGTAGAATCCGTCAGCAGTGATGATCAGCTTGGCCTCGGTGTCGTCGATGCGCTCGCTCAGCGCTTTGGCCGAATAGCCGGCAAACACCGTGCTGTGCACTGCGCCGATTTTGGCCACCGCCAGCATGGAGATGATCGTCTCCGGCAGAGGGGGCATGTACAGGACGACCCGGTCCCCTTTTTTGACCCCCAGGGATCGCAGCGCGTTGGCGAAACGGTTCACAGCCCGGTAGAGTTCATAGTAGGTGAGTTTTTTCTTGTCCCCGGGCTCGCCCTCCCAGATGAGTGCCAGCTTGTTCTTGGTGGCTGTTTCGATATGCCGGTCCAGGGCGTTGTGGACGATGTTGCACTGTCCCCCGGTGAACCACTTGTAAAAGGGCGGGTCGTCGTCATCCAGAACCCGGTCCCATTTCCGGTACCAGTCGAGTTCCCGGGCGGCATCTTCCCAGTATCCCAGTGGATCATCGGCAGCCCTTTTGACCGCGGATTCAAGTTCCTGAGTATGGACATTGGCATTGATGACCATCTGGGGCATCGGACGAAATACTCGCTCCTCGTGCATGAGAGCATCTAGGGGTGCCACGCTCGTATCCTCCTTCGATCCAACGGCCCTTGGATTTTCACGCTCTTTATGATTCGACGCATATTTACACCATGCATCCCTCAGGGAAACGATAAAATCGACTAAAGGCCGTATCCATACGTTGAACGGACTCTGCGCAACAGATGGTCGGCCGATTGATCAAAGCCCTAAAATATCTTTCAGTTCGGAGATGCGCCGCCTGCTGATTGGAAGCTCGATCCGCTTCTTGCCAGCTGTCCTGAGCATGAAATTGCTGCCGGGCAATGAAGCGATCTCCGTGACCATCTCGAGGTTGACCAGGTACTTTCGATGCACCCGGAAAAACCGGTGCTGGCGAAGCCTGTCCTCGAGGTTCTTCAGCCTGTACGAGGTGAGATACTTCTGCGAACTGGTGTGAACATAGCTGTAGTCCTCATAGGCCTCGATAAACACAATGCCTGTATACGGCACCAGGATCATCCTGCCGTCCTGGTTGATGGCCAGCTTCTCGATTTCCGGGGACCTGCTCTTTGCGCTCTCCCAGGCATGGCTCAGGGCCTTGAGCAGGGTCTCCTCCTCTTCGTCCCCCAGGTTGAGGTGTACGGTCTCCTCCTCATCCTCGATCCCGGCCTTGTCCCACCCTCTGGGGGACACCTCCATCCGCTCCCTCGGGGTCCGCTGATTGATGCGGCTCACCGTCATCCCGATACGCTCCCTGGAGCAGGGCCAGAGCAGGTAGTCCAGGGCTCCCAGCTCAAACCCTTTGTAGGCCATGCTTTCATCAGGAGCGACAAAAACCAGGGCGGGCTTGTCCTTACGCTTCACCAGCATTTGGGCCAGTTCGATGCCGCTGACCCCGCCCGGCAGGTCCACCCCCAGAAAGAAGACGTCATAGGGAATGGCTTCGAGAAGTTCCATCGCTTCGAAACAGGTCAGAGCCTCGCCCAAAATTTTAATCTCCTCGGTTTCCCGGAGAAGCTTTCTGAGGTCGCTTCTGACCTGCGGATCGGCATGGATAAGCAGTGATTTGAATTTTTTCATTGCAAGTGACCGGATCGATCGGGCTCCGGAGGTTGTCCGGAACTGAAGAGGTGCGTTGAAATCCAATCTGATCGGATACTTCCAGTTCAGCGGAGCGCTGTCAACATACGACGAAAGAAGTGGTTCATTTTGCACCGGCTTTCACCAATGCTTCACTCCCAGTGTTCCTGATAATTTTTGTTGATTCCACGATTTCCTATTCATAAGACTAGCATTTTCTTTTGACATGGGGTAATAGCCAGAAATAAATTTTTCAAAGCCCGTACCCCCCGGAAAACCACGCGGCCCGAGGCATTGCGGGCTCGTCCCTCAAGCGACGAAACATTCCAGACGACTGAATGGTCGCTCCGTACAGACCTTACGGGCGACCTCGAAGGATACGCCATAAAGTCAAACAAACCTGTAAAGGGGGTAAATCATGGCACAAGAGAAAGTGGGCGCAGTCATGGTTGTCGGCGGTGGTATCGCCGGCATCCAGTCCGCACTGGATCTGGCTGACGCTGGCTACTATGTCTATCTGGTCGAAAAAAGCCCCAGTATTGGTGGGGCCATGGCCAAGCTGGACAAGACGTTTCCCACCAATGACTGTGCGATGTGAATACTCTCGCCCAAGTTGGTTGAGTGCGGTCGGCACTTAAACATCGAACTGCTCACCTTGAGTGAAGTCGAGAAGGTAGAGGGTAGCGAGGGGAATTTCACGGTTACGGTCAAGAAGAACCCGCGGTACATCGACATGGATAAATGTATCGCCTGCGGGCTCTGCGCTGAGAAGTGCCCCAAGAAGGTCACCAGCGAATTCAATGAGGGCCTGGACAAGCGCAAGGCCGCCTATATCGATTACGGGCAGGCGGTTCCGCTCAAGTACGTCATCGATCCGGTCAACTGCATCTACATTCAGAAGGGCAAGTGCAAGGCCTGCGAAAAGTACTGCCCCACCGGCGCGGTGAACTGGGATCAGAAGGAAGAGTTCGTCACCATGAACGTGGGCTCGATCATCGCCTCGAGCGGGTTCAAGCCCTTTGATCCGAGCGTGTACGACATGTTCGGGTACAAGACCAACCCCGATGTGGTCACCGGCATGGAATACGAGCGGCTGCTTTCCGCTTCCGGTCCCTGCATGGGCCACCTGGTCAGGCCTTCCGACGGCAAGGAGCCCAAGAAGATCGCCTGGCTGCAGTGCGTCGGCTCCAGAAACATCAACCAGTGCGACAACGGGTACTGTTCCAATGTCTGCTGCATGTACGCCATCAAACAGGCCATGGTCACTGCGGAGCACACCTCCGGCGACATGGAAACCACCCTGTTCTACATGGACATGCGCACCCACGGCAAAGAGTTCGAGCGGTACTACAACCTGGCCCAGGAAAAGGGCATCAAGTTCAACCGCAGCCGCATCCACACCGCCTATCCGGCCCCGGACGGCGGCGGGGGCGTCCTGCTCGAGTACATGAACGACGAGACCGGCGAGCTGGTTCGCGAGCCCTTTGACATGTTCGTGCTCTCGGTGGGCCTCGAGACGAGCCCGGAAGGCATCCAACTGGCCAACACGCTGGGTATCGAACTCGATGCCAACAAGTTCGCCACGACCGGGAGCTTTACTCCGGTGGCCACCAACGTCCCCGGCATCTACGCCTGTGGATCCTTCCAGGGTCCCAAGGATATCCCGCAATCCGTGGCCGAAGCCTCTTCCGCGGCAGCCGGCGCAGCCCTGAACCTGACCGAGGTCAAGAACACGCTGACCCACGAAAAGACCTTCCCGGCCGAAGTGGACGTTGCCGGCGAAGAACCGCGTATCGGCGTGTTCATCTGCTCCTGCGGCATCAACATCGCCGGCACCGTGGACGTTCAGGACGTGGTCGAATACGCCAAGACCCTCCCGAACGTCACCTTTGTCGACAACAACCTCTTCTCCTGCTCCCAGGACACCCAGGTCCTGATCACCGAGAAGATCAAAGAGAACAACCTGAACCGCATCGTGGTCGCGGCCTGTACGCCCAGAACCCACGAGCCCCTCTTCCGGGAGACCCTGAAAGAGGCCGGCTTGAACGAATACCTCTTCGAGATGGCCAACATCCGCAACCAGAACAGCTGGGTGCATCAGAAAGAGCCTGAAAAGGCCACCTCAAAGGCCAAGGACCAGGTCCGCATGGCCGTTGCCAAAGCTGGTCTGCTCAATCCGCTGGACAAGCTCTCCATCAATGTCAACCAGTCCGCGCTGGTGGTGGGCGGCGGCGTCGCCGGCATGAACACCGCCCTCGGCCTGGCCAAGCAGGGATACGAGACCGTTTTGCTGGAAAAGAGCGACAAGCTCGGCGGCAATGCCTGGAGCCTGAACAAGACCTGGAAGGGCGAGCCGATCCGGCCGTACCTCGAAGATCTGATCTCCAAGGTGGAATCCAACCCCAACATCACCGTGTACAAGAACTCCAAGCTGCTCAACAACAAGGGCGCCGTGGGCGACTTTGTCAGCGAGATCTCGGTTGGAAACGGTGAGACAAAGGAAATCCGCTACGGCATCGCAGCCGTGTGCACCGGCGGCAAGGAATACAAGCCCACGGAGTACATGTACGGCCAGGATGACCGGGTCATGACCCACCTGCAGTTCGACAAGGAGCTTCGCGACCACGAGCCCGCCGTGAAGAAGGCCAATGCCGCCGTCTTCATCCAGTGCGTCGGTTCCCGCGAGCCTGACCGTCCCTACTGCAGCCGGCTGTGCTGCACCCACTCGGTGCAATCCGCTGTCGAGCTCAAGGAGCTCAACCCGGACATGGATGTCTACGTCCTGTACCGCGACATGCGCACCTACGGGACCCGCGAGGATCTGTTCACCAAGGCGCGCAAGATGGGTGTCATCTTCATCCGCTTCGGCTTGGAGAACAAGCCCCAGGTGACCAAGCAGGGTGACGAGCTGGTCGTCGAGGTCGAGGATCACATCCTCAAGCAGCCTGTACAGATCGCAACCGACTACCTGGTTCTCGCCTCGGCCATCCTGCCCAACGAGAACAAGGAGCTGGTGGATCTCTACAAGTGCGGCCTGACCACCGACGGTTTCCTCCAGGAAGCCCACGCCAAGCTGCGCCCCGTTGACATGAACGTGGACGGCATGTTCCTTGCCGGCCTGGCTCACTATCCCAAGCCCATGGACGAATCCATCGCCCAGGCCCAGGCAGCGGTCTCCCGCGCCGGCGGCATCCTGTCCAAGTCCGTCATGACCCTGGATTCCATCAAATCCTACGTCACGGCCGACTGCGACGGCTGCGCCGTCTGCGTGGATACCTGTCCCTACGCCGCCATCAACCTCATCGAGTACGACACCGACGAGGGGTACAAACGGCACAGGATCGAGACCAACAACGCCCTGTGCAAGGGCTGCGGCATCTGCGAAGCCACCTGTCCGAAGAAGGGCGTGTTTGTGCACGGGTTCACCAACGAACAGATTCGAGCTCAGATCAACGCTGCCCTGGAGAACATATAATAAGATGCAATTCTTAGCATAAGGAGTAGATCCGATGGCTGAAAACTATGAACCTGTCATCATCGGCTTTCTGTGCAACTGGTGCGCATACGCCGGTGCGGACCTGGCCGGGGTTTCCAGGCTCCAGTACCCGCCGAACATGCGCGCCATCCGCGTCATGTGCTCCGGCATGGTGCACCCCAATCTGGTTGTGGAGGCACTTGAGAAAGGCGCCGACGGCGTCATGGTCATGGGTTGACACCTGGGCGAATGTCATTACCTGGATGGTAATACAAAAGCTCTCGCTCGGTCCCAGGCTATCAAACTTGTCCTCGAAGACCTTGGCATGGACCCGGAACGGTTTGCGATCGAGTGGGTTTCCTCTGCGGAAGCGCCTCGGTTTGCGGAAGTGGTGACCGCGTTTACGGAAAAGATCAAACAGCTTGGTCCCAATCCGGCTCGCGTCAAGAAAGTACAGGCTGCCACGGCCTAACCGGGGATCGCACCGCGACCCTGCCAAGGAGGAATACATGGCAAAAGTCAAAGTTGCGGAAGAGTGGCTCAACGCCTGCTCTGGCTGCGAAATAGCGATACTCAATGTAGGAGATGTGCTGGTGGATCTCCTGGTGAACAACCTGGAGTTCGTGCACATCCCGGTCATCCTGGACAAAAAGTATTTTGGCCAGACCGGTGAGGATAAAGAGCTGTCCATCCCCGAAGCGGTGGTGGGCATTGTCTCCGGAGGAGTCCGGAACGAAGAGCATCAGCAGGTGCTCGAGGAGATGCGCAAGAAATGCCAGATCCTCATCGCCCTGGGAACCTGTGCCACGGACGGCGGGATCCCGGCCATGATCAACATGTACGGGAACGAATCCCTGACCGATTTCGTGTACAAGGAATCCCACACCACGAATGCGGCCGAAGTTCCGAACCAGCACGTTCCGAAGCTGCTCGATTACTGCTACGCACTGGACGAGTTCGTGCCCATCGACATCTCTCTGCCCGGCTGCCCTCCTCACCCAGACTGGATCACGGCCGCCGTGCTGGCATTGCTTGACGGAAAAACAGAATTCAGCATGCCCGAGCGTTCGGTCTGCGACACCTGCCCCACGATTCGTGAGCGCAAGAAAGGTGTTGCCGACATCAAGCGGATGCTCACCACTCCGGATTTCGATCCGGACAAGCCGCTGAACGAAATGCGCTGCCTGCTCGAGCAGGGCTATCTCTGCCTGGGCCCGGTCACCAAGGCCGGGTGCGGCGGAACCGCCGGCAGCCCCCGGTGCCTGAACACCCGCATGCCCTGCCGCGGTTGTTACGGTCCCATCAGAAAGGAATCGAAACCGCTGGTCGACTACATGGGGGCCCTGGCCTCGGTCGGCTTTGATCCCACTCGGGTACCCGACCGTCGTGGATATCTGGCTCGGTTTGCCGGATCCCACGGGGTCTTAAAAAAGCTTGGTTAGGAGGAATCATGGGTAAAACACTCAATATCGCCCCCATCACCCGCGTCGAAGGTCACGGCCATATGGCCATCCACCTCGACGATGCGGGAAATGTGGAGGACGTGAAACTGCACTTCCTGGCCCTTCGGGGTTTCGAGAAGTTCGTCATCGGCCGGCCGGTGGAAGAAGTTCCCAGGATCGTGAACCGCATCTGCGGTATCTGCCCCTGGCAGCATCACCTGGCTTCCAACAAGGCCGCAGACCTTTGCCTGGGTGTGGAAGTTCCGCCCGCAGGCAAGAAGCTCCGGGAACTCTGCCAGATGCTGGCCTACATCCCGGACAAGATCCTGCACTTCTACTTTCTGGCCGCTCCCGACTTCGTGATCGGCCCGGACGCCGACTACTCCGTGCGCAACGTCGTGGGCGTGGTCGGTGCGGCTCCAGATCTGGCCAAGAAAGTGGTTCACATGCGCTACAAGTCCCAGATGATGCTGGAGAAGTTCTCCGGCAAGGTCATCCACCCCATCGCCGCGGTGGTGGGCGGATACTCCCGGCCGATGAACGAGGACGAGCGCAAGGAGCTTCTGGCCGGTGTGGCTGAACTCAAGGAGTTCTGCCTGTTCACCATCAAGTTTGCCCGCGAAGAGGTCTTCCCCAAGTACCTCGACGTGGTCAAGATGCTCGGGGTGTTCGAGTCCGGCTACCTGGGAACGGTCCGTCCCTCTGACGGCGCCCTGGAGCTGTATGACGGCGAACTCCGGCTGATGGACAAGGACGGCAACTTCGACCAGTTCAAGTACGAAGACTACGCGGACTACATCGCCGAGCAGGTGGTCCCGTGGAGCTACATGAAGTTCCCCTACGCCAAGAAGTGGGGCGAGCTGAAGCTCGACGAGAATGATGCCCAGGGCGTGTACCGGGTCAACTGTCTTGCCCGCATCAACACCTGCGACAAGATGGCCACCCCCCTGGCTCAGGAAGAGCTGGACATCTTCCGCAAGAACTTCGGCCGGCCGGCCCACCTGACCCTGCTCTACCACTGGGCACGGCTCATCGAGCTGGTCTACTGCTGCGAGCGGGCCGAAGAGCTGCTGAACGATCCCGAGATCACCAGCCGCGACATCCGGGCCAAAAACATCGAGCCCAAGGCCGGCAACGGCGTGGGCTGCGTGGAAGCCCCCCGCGGGACCCTCTTCCACCACTATCAGACCGACGAGAACGGCCTGGTGAACATGGCCAACCTGGTCGTGGCCACCCAGCACAACAACGCCGGCATGAACCTGGCCGTGAAGCAGGCTGCCAAGGCTCTGATCAAGGACGGCAAGTACGATCAGGGCATGCTGAACAAAGTGGAGATGTGCATACGCGCCTATGATCCGTGACTGAGCTGCGCTACCCACCGCCTGGATGGCGGTATCGCTCTCGAGTGCAAGATCTTAGGTCCTGACGGAAAGGAAATCGAAACGATCAAGACCTTCTAGACAGCAGGTCTCTCCGTTAGACATCCCATAGTGATTGGACTATAAAGGCCGCCGCACCCAGTGGCGGCCTTTATATTTGGTGCGCCCATCTTTTCCTCACACAGCAAGGAGTTTTATCGGTGGATTGGTCCAAAATGTTCACCTCGCGAGTCGTGGTTTTCGGTTGCGGCAATATTTTGCTGGGGGATGACGGCATCGGCCCCGTGGTCATTCACGAACTGGAAAACGATCCGGAAATTCCCGAAGACACCGCTCTTCTGGACGTGGGAACGTCCATCCGCACCCTGCTCTTCGATATCCTGACCAATGAGCAGCGTCCCAAACGCATCGTTGTCGTGGACGCCACCACCGAGGAAGGCCGGGAACCAGGGGAGTTCTGGGAAATCGACATCGACGAGATCAGTCCCAAGAAGATCCTGGACTTTTCCATGCACCAGTTCCCCTCTTCCAACCTGCTCAAGGAGATCAGGAAGCACACCGGCGTGGAGATCAAGGTCCTGGTTATCCAGACCGGATACATCCCTGAATTCATCGAAGAGGGCTTGAGCGCCCCGCTCAAGGCGGCCCTCCCGGGCATCAAGACGCGGGTCAAAGAATTGATCAAGGAACATTGATCAGCAGTAAATCACATTAACAATCCGCCTTTTTCTTTGAATATACGTCCTCGAGGACATATTATAGCTGTACTGACAACTGGTGCCTTTCCATTGCCTCAAAACCCATAGCCTATTGCCCATAGCCTATAGCCAATAATTATAAAAAATTATGGTCCCACGGAAAAATATTCGGAACTTCAGCATCATCGCCCACATCGACCATGGGAAATCCACCCTGGCCGATCGAATCCTGGGGATCTCGGGCCTCTTGTCCGACCGGGACAAGCGGGACCAGTACCTGGACCGCATGGAGCTGGAGCGGGAGCGCGGCATCACCATCAAGGCCCAGTCCGTGCGTATTCCCTACAAATCCGAGGATGGGGAAGAGTATATTTTGAACCTCATCGACACCCCGGGGCACGTGGACTTCAGCTACGAAGTCTCCCGGAGCCTGGCCGCCTGCGACGGCGCCCTGCTGGTGGTGGACGCCTCCCAGGGCGTGGAAGCCCAGACCCTGGCCAATGTGTTCATGGCCCTGGACAACGATCTGGAAATCATTCCGGTGCTGAACAAGATCGACCTGCCCAGCGCCGAGCCCGAACGGATCGCCCAGGAGATCGAGGACATCATCGGTCTGGACTGCTCCGACCCCCTGCTCATCTCCGCCAAGACCGGCCAAGGGGTGCCCAGGGTACTGGAGCGCATCATCCGGGACATCCCCTCACCCAAGGGCAATGCCGACGCCCCGCTCAAAGCTCTGATTTTCGATTCCTGGTACGATTCCTACCTGGGCGTGGTGGTCCTGTTCCGCATTCTGGAAGGGACCATGCGGGCCGGTCAGGATGTCCAGTTCGTTTCCAACAAAAAGGTCTTCGAGCTGACCCGGCTCGGGGTCTTCTCCCCTGACGCCCTGCAGATCGAGGAACTCGGTCCCGGGGATGTGGGATTTTTCACCTCGGCCATCAAGGAACTCAAGGACGCCCGGGTGGGCGACACCGTAACCGATCCAAAAAACCCGACCACCACCCCTTTTCCCGGGTTCAAAAAGATCAAGCCCATGGTGTTTTGCGGACTCTACCCTGAGGAACCTGCCGAATACGAGCCCCTGAAAAACGCCCTGGACAAGCTCCAGCTCAATGATGCGGCGTTCTCCTTCGAGCCCGAAACCTCCCAGGCCCTGGGATTCGGGTTCCGCTGCGGTTTTCTGGGGCTTTTGCACATGGAAATCATTCAGGAGCGGCTGGAGCGGGAATTCAAGGTCCGGCTCATCGCCACGGCCCCCTCGGTCATCTACCGGGTGACCACGGTCGACGGAACGGTCATGGATATCGACAACCCCAGCAAGCTTCCTCCGCAGCAGGAGGTGGACCACGTGGCCGAGCCGTATGTCCGGGCCGAGATCCACGTGCCCAACGAGTTTGTGGGCGGTGTGCTCAAGCTCTGTGAGGAAAAACGCGGCATTCAGAAGGATCTGAAATACCTCTCCCCGTCCCGGGTGATCATCACCTATGAACTCCCTTTTGCCGAGATCGTGTACGACTTTTTCGACCGGCTCAAATCCGCCACCAAGGGGTTTGCCTCACTGGACTACGAAGTCATCGACTACCGGGCAGGGGAGCTGGTCAAGCTGGACATTATGATCAACTCCGACCCGGTGGACGCGATGTCCATCATCACCCACCGGGAAAACGCCTACCGCCGCGGCCGGGCCCTGGCGCTGAAGCTCAAGCGGGTCATCCCCAGGCAGATGTTCGAGGTCATCATCCAGGCGGCCATCGGCCAAAAAATCATTGCCAGAGAGCGGAATGCTCCATTAAGGAAGAACGTCACCGCGAAATGCTACGGCGGCGATATCACCCGGAAACGCAAGCTCTTGGAAAAACAGAAAGAAGGCAAAAAGCGCATGAAGCGGATGGGCAATGTGGAGATTCCCCAGGAAGCTTTCCTTGCTGCGCTGCAACTGGAGGAATAAGCACACATGGCCTCTGACAACGACATGACGCCGCGCTGGCTCAAACTGCTCAAAGAGTACACGGAAGCGCTGATCATCGCCATCCTGCTGGCCTTTGTGATCCGCTCCTTTGTGGTTCAGGCTTTCAAGATCCCCTCTGGGTCCATGCTCCAGACGCTGCAGATCGGTGATCACCTCCTGGTGAACAAATTCCTCTACGGCATCAAGATTCCGTTCACCAACGTCCTGCTTATGGAATTTGCCGACCCGGACTTCCAGGACATCATCGTCTTTGAATTCCCGGAAGACCCCTCCAAGGATTTCATCAAGCGGGTCGTCGGAATCCCGGGCGACACCATCGAGATCGTGAACAAAGAGGTTTACCGCAACGGCGAGAAGATCAGCGAACCCTACGTCCAGTACACCGACCCCTCCATCAAACCCATCCGGGACAACCTGGGCCCGGTCAAAATCCCGGAAGACCGCTACTTCGTCATGGGCGACAACCGTGACGAATCCTACGACTCCCGCTTCTGGGGTCTTGTGGAACGCGAAAAGATCCTGGGCAAAGCCCTCATCATCTATTGGTCCTGGGAAGGCCTCGGCCAGGTCCGCTGGAACCGCATCGGGGATTTGATCGAATAGCACGCAGCGAACAGCAAGCAGGCAGAACCCAAAGGCGGCCCAAAGGCCGCCCATTCTTGTTGGATTCGTTGGATTCGTTGGATTCGGTTAAGAGGGAAGGCAACATCTCACGCCCGCTCTGGTGTTCGCTCGGATGAACGGACCTTCACGGACTCACACGGACTCACACGGACTCACACAGACTAAAGACGTCCTTCATTTTGCTTTCAGCTTTCAGCTTTGAGCTTTGAGCTTCTTCCCCCCATCCCCTCCCCATCCTCCCGGATAATCCACCCAAAAACTCTGGGTTTTCCCAGGAAAAACAGGGGGTTTTCGCTCTAGACATCGGACCGGGCATTCCCTACTTCACGGGGGTATTGTGCATACTCCCACTTCTTTTCACGTCAACGACGACCCGGGCGTGTACCCGGCCGGGAGTGGTATGATTGCGAAAATCAAGACAGCTGCCCTGCTCGGCATCGATGCCTTTGGCATCGAACTCGAAGTGGACCTGACCCGGTCCGGGATGCCGGCGTTCACCATGGTCGGTCTGGCCGAGGGCGCGGTCAAGGAGAGCAAGGAGCGGGTCTTTGCCGCCCTGAAGAACAACGGGTTTCGGCTGCCCCCTTCCCGGATCACCGTGAACCTGGCCCCGGCGGACATGCGCAAGGAGGGCAGCGCCTACGACCTCCCCCTGGCACTGGGGCTTCTGGTCGCCACCGGAACCATCAGCCAGAAGGCGATGGAGGGTGTCTACGCGGTCGGCGAACTCTCCCTGTCCGGCGGGCTCAAGCCGGTTTCCGGCGTGCTGCCCATCGCCATGAAGGCCAGGGACGACAAGGCCCGTGCGCTGCTCCTGCCGCAGCAAAACAGCCTCGAGGCCTCTGTGGTCAAAGGGCTCAATGTTATTCCCCTGCACTCCCTGATCGAGGCCATCCGCTACCTCCTCGGCGAGATGGACATCGCTCCCTGCTCCTGCGAGATCGAATCCCTCTGGGACACCCGGCACGACTTCCTGGTCGATTTCAGCGAGGTCAAGGGCCAGGAGCACGCCAAACGGGCCATCGAAATCGCGGCCGCAGGCGGGCATAATCTCCTGTTCATGGGCCCACCGGGAAGCGGCAAGACCATGCTGGCCAAACGCATCCCCACGGTTCTGCCCTCCCTCACCTTTGAGGAGGCCCTGAACGTGACCAAGATCTACAGCGTGGCCGGCCATCTTGCCGCTTTCCAGCCCATCATCGTGAACCGGCCCTTCCGCTGCCCGCACCACACCATCTCGGATGCCGGCCTGATCGGCGGTGGCCATTACCCAAGGCCGGGAGAGGTCTCCCTTTCCCATTGCGGGGTCCTGTTTCTGGACGAACTCCCGGAATTCAAGAAACACGTGCTCGAAGTCCTGCGCCAGCCCCTTGAAGACGGGCACGTGACCATCTCCAGGGCGGCCATGTCCCTGAACTACCCGGCAGATTTCATGCTCGTGGCCGCCATGAACCCCTGCCCCTGCGGCTATGCCACGGACGACGACCACGCCTGTACCTGCACCCCCACCCAGGTCCAGCGCTACCGCACGAAAATCTCCGGCCCGCTCCTGGACCGCATCGACCTCCAGGTGGAAGTCCCGGCCGTGCCCTACAAGGAACTCAAGCAGCACACCGGAGCCCTGGACTCGGCCACCATGCGCCACCGGATCAATGCGGCCCGGCAGATCCAGCTCGACCGCTACCAGGACCTGCCCTTCACCACCAACTCCGCCCTGAGCGGCAAATGGGAGCAGAAATTCTGCACCATCACGGAACCGGAGCATGAATTCCTGGAGATCGCTGTCCGCAAGCTCGGCCTCTCCGCCCGGGCCTACACCCGAGTCCTGCGCATCGCCCGCACCATCGCCGACCTCGAAGGAGCCCCCTGCATCACCGTCCCCCACCTGGCGGAATCCATCAACTTCCGCTTCCTGGACCGGGAGGAAGGATTTTAAAGTGAAGTAAGCCAAAACACTCCACTCAGCGACTCAAATCAGGAATACGTTTGGATATTATGAAGATACGGAGAACGAAGGGGCGGCCGCAGCCTTTATATCTCAGGAGGTTCAGTTTGCCCGAATCGAAACTAAAGTCTCCAGGGCCAGAACATGTGCAATTGAGGGCTGAGGCCGCCGAGCCATGGAGCCGAAGAAGGAAACTAAGGCCAAACAACCTGGATCTCTACGCCTACCTGCCCTGTCTCTTTAAACGACTGTCGTCCACAACGACAGAATATCAGCGCTTGGATCCTTTGCTCCTGAAATTAGTCCCAACAGGTCCGAACCCTTACAAATGATAACCCCACCAAAAGGTGGGGTTATTATTTGCGCTTACTTTTTTATTAGGAATTTAGCCTCTTCCTGTGAATGACTCCAATGAAGAGCGCAAGTAAAAGTACCCATTCAAGCCCAAATGTAGCGTGCGGATTCACACTGCATCCTCCTCCACCTCCACTTGAGCCTGCAGAACTCGATAAATCATCAGAATTTGATTTGCCTGGCGATTCATTCACTCCCTCAATATCAATTGTTTCCCCCCCTCCGGTAGGAGTGCTGCCAGTGGATGTCGAGGCAAACGAAAAACTCACTGCATCCGCACAGGTACTACATGAATCCTGAGAGAGAATCTGAACCCTCGGAATCTCGGTAAATGAGTACGTTCCTAAAGCATTCCACTTGCCACCATTTAGCTGCTGGTTGACGTAAACTGTATCAAGAAGAGTTGTGCCATCATAGATTTCAACGGGAACACTAGAGCATCGATTGGACGTATCCGTCCACCACAAAGCTACCTCGGAAGTCCCTGAAATCGCCGCTTCAAAGGTATACCTGGCGTCAGAATCCATTGAATCCAACGAGGTGGACCCATAGGGATTTTTTCCGCTTGAATCATTCCAGTTCCCTGTGCTCGTGGTCCCTTTTTGGCCATTATCCACGATGACTGCCGAACTACCGGCATCAAAAGAAACTTCTGACGAATAACCACTTTCATTCCCCTCAGCATCATAGGCAGTAACTGCAAAATGATACGTAGTATCTGAAAGACCACTTACGCTGATTTGTGTATCGTATCCTGCGTCAACAAGTTTTTTATATTCTTTGTTGTCGGTACGATAATGTAGATTATATCCTTGGATACTCGAATCAGAATGATGGTCCCACTCTAGAGTGACCCCAGATGCATGTGCAACAGATAAGAAAAATACCGTCGATAAACAAAAAATAGTTAGAAACATTAGTTGCATTTTAGCAATTTTAGGCAAAAAATTTCTGTTACAGTCAGACATTAAAGTCTCCTGTTTTTAATTTAGTTTGTTGAATTAGAAAAATTATTACAAAAGAAAAAAGCGAGAGAAAGGTAACAATGATAAAGTTCCCTTGAACCTCCTAATTCAATAACCTGCTAACTTTAAAGGTTTGAAAAACAGTTAAGCTCAGAACTTACTCATTGGATTCAAAGACATTGCTTATTCGCAGCTGCTACCAAAAATAGGAATATGAAGAGTACGAACTTTATTCGATATGCTCATTGCATGTGTATTGGGATAAGAAATAGAGAAATTTATTTTTTTACTCACTTACCTCTAAAAATTTATTTTCCATTTCTACCTTCCTATGGTTACTCAACAGACAATTCCCCCTAAACAAGGGAAAAGGGACACTTCAGCTTGGCAACTTGCATGCCAATGCACTTTTTTCTAATGAAATTAGGAAGTCTGAGCTGATATGCTTTTGAAAGGAAATGAAGAGGAGACCCTAAGGGGTCAAAAAGTGGACGTGAGATGAGAAAAATGGGCTTAACAGCCCTTAATATGACGATCAGCGCGGCGTGAAAAAATTGATACCGCCCGTCCTGGGACCCCTCGTTCAAGGACGCAAGCCTTAGGGATACCAAGAGCAGAGCTGAATTTTTTCACACGTCACGCGTGATAAGGACTTGGGTCATGTGTTCCGCTATGACAACGTGATCCGCGGGGAATTTTTAACGCTCTGAAGACCGACATCTCATGGACCGCTGTCAGATAGGAATGTTTTTCCCGGTTCAGCAAAAAGACCTCGGGATCGAATCGTGTCTCGGGAACTCAAAAAATACCGTGCCTACCTGGAAGCCTTGGGCTGATTGCCTACCTGTTTCTGGCGATAGATTGATCAATGATCGACCTGAGAATGAAGTAGCCGGATTGACGCAAAACCTGTTCAACCAAGATGAATTAATCGAGCCACCTTCCAGGACAAATGAAAGAAAATACAACAATTCTCAACTGTTATGATTTAAAGCGAATTGTAAAGAATGAACCATGGAGAAAATCAAGAGAAAAGTAATTGCCAAAAAAGCCACGGGTAAGGTATTAAACAAAACATAATCCCAGTAATCATTGCATTTGGAGTTGAGGGTGGAGTACCTTCCCAAAACCCTCCCCCTTGGCTCCTCTGAGCATCAGAAGAATTGAACCTCAGCTTCAGGGCAGGAGGCAGTATCCAGGAAAGGATATGCTTTCAATAACGCAAAAGATTAGCAGTGCAAATCTTGCACAGTTTGGCTTTGTACGACTTTTTTCCAAGACACGAAATGGAGAAAGACCCATTCTTCAGCAAGGGAATTCCTCAAGGAAAATGGGAATACCGATTACCATACTTTGGTCGCACAGATTACCACCTGCTCAATATACAAACAGCTCCATGGAGGTCTTTGTGATACGAGTCGTTCTTTTCCTACTGCTCAGCTGTTCTTTGGCCATCTCCTCCTGTAGCAGCAAAACAAAGGAGGAGCTTTTTACGGAAGGGCTGCAACAGGCTCAGCAAGGAAACCCCAAGGGGGCTATCGTTCTGTTCAAAAATGCCCTGGAGAAGGATCAGAACTATTACGAGGCCCGCTTCCAGCTGGCAAAGGTCTACCTGACTACCGGCAAGTACGATCAGGCTGAACGGGAGTTGCAGAAGGTTGTCCGGCAGGATCCGAAAAACGAGGAGGTGCAGCTGCAACTTGCCCGTCTCTATAATTTCACCGGAAAGCCTGATCTGGCGCTACATGAGATGGAAAACTATCTTCAATCCCATCCAGGATCCGCTGAAGCTTATGAGATCATTGGGGAAAGCCATCTCAGGAATCGACAACCCGACCTGGCTGAAGAGTTCTTTGGCAAGGCTCTGAAGGTAGCCCCCGCCAGGATAACACCCAAGCTCGAGTTGGCCAGAATCGCTCTTTCTCAGGGGGAATTGGCAAAAAGCCGCGAACTCGTCAGTGAGATTCTTTCTCAATACCCTGAAAATACGAAAGCGCTTTACCTTTTAGCTGGCCTTGATGCCAGACAGAAGGAAGACGATCAGCTTCTCCCTCTCTATCAGAAGATAGCGAAGCTGGATCCGGACGATTACGGAGCCAGATACAAAACTGGATTTCTGCTTCTGAGCCAAGGGAAGATCGAACCCGCCCGGGTTCAGGCCGAAGAACTCATTCAGGGGTTCCCCACCCGATCGGAAGGTCCCCGCCTCCTCGGCATAATCGAATACCATCAAAACAACTTCCAGGAAGCCCAAACCCTCCTGAATCGATCTGTGACCATGCAGCCATCGCTTGAAGGGTATTATTTCTTGGGACTTTCCCTGTATCAGCTCAATCAGCTGGAAACTGCGCTCAACCATTTTCGTACCTGCCTCGATGCGAGTCCTTCCTTTCATCAGGCCCGCTTGATGACAGCCATGATCCTTCTGCAGCAAAAGAGGACTCCTGAGGCGATCTTTGAAGCTGAACAAGTCCTTGAAAAGGATCCTGACAATGCCCTTGCCTTAAATATCCTTGGAAGCGCCTATGTAGCCCATGGCCGAACTGAAGAAGGTCTCGAGCACCTGGACAGGGCCGTGGCTCTGGAGCCGGAACTGGCGGATGCCCACATGAAACGAGGAATCGTCCGGCTTTCATTGGACAATCAGGAGCAGGCCGAGGCCAATCTCCTCACTGCCATTGAAATCGCTCCCAAGGCCCTTCATTCCAGGGAAATTCTTTTTTTTCATTACATGCGTCAAAAAGAGTATCAGAAGGCCCTGTCCCTCATGGAAGCCGGACTGAGCGGCACCAAAGACGATGCTCTCATCTATAACAACATGGCCGCCGCCGCATTCGCCCTGAAACAGACGGAACAGGGAATCGCCTATCTCAAGAAGGCAAAAGAGGCTGACCCCTCTTTCATCGACGCATCAATGAATCTGGCCACATTTTTCGCCTCAAACTCCCAGTTCGATCAGGCATTGGAGGAATATGAGCACATCCTGTCCCAAGAGCCTGGAAATCTTCGGGCCCTGCTCAACTCCGCAGTTCTCTTCGAAATGAGAGGGGAAGAGACTAAGACCCTCGACTATCTAACCAGAGCAAAACAGACCAACCAACTTCCCGGGTATCTGGCCCTGGCATGGTACTACCTCAAGCACCACCAACCGGAACAGGCACTCAGCACAGCTGATGAGGCGATTCAGTCCTTTGAGGACAATCTTCCTGCGATGGAATTGAAGGGTCGCATTCTCATGCAACAGAAAAAGTACAGTGATTCCATTGATGTATTTGACAGGATCAAAGCCAAAGATTCTCTTTTGGGCATGACTCTGAGAACCACTGCCTTTCAAACCATGGGCAGCATGGACAAGGCAAAGGATGAAACCAAAAAAGTAATGCAGAGGGATCCTGCGTACGGGGCTCTGCTCCTGGCAGGCATCCAGGCCGGCGAATCTGATCTCGACTCTGCCATAGCCACCCTGCACCAGGGTCTTGAGGCGGACCCTGCCAATGCTAATCTCCGTATGCAGTTGGCCAGAATGCATTCCTCACAAGGACAACTGAACAAGGCCATGGCCCAATATGAAATGATTCTTCAAAGCGAATCCGGACATGCCCCTGCATTGTTTGGGAAAGGGACAGTGCACGAACAGCAGGGCAACCTGCCGGAAGCGGAGCGGTACTATCAAGAATCGATTGCCAGGGACGAGAATTTTGCGCCGGCCCTGAATAATCTGGCTTACATGTGGGTGCATCAGGGAAAAGAAAAGGAGGCGCTTGAACTGGCCATCAGGGCGTTTAAGATAGAGCCGAACAACCCCGGCATTCTGGATACTCTGGGGTTCATATTCGCCCTGAATGGGAACTATCAGCAGGCCGTGCCTATTCTTGAGAAGGCAGCGGCACTCATGCCGGATAATGCAACAATCCTGTACCATCTGGCCCTTGCCTACAAGGGCCACGAAATGCCTGTGGAGGCGTTGAATGCACTGCAAAAAGCAATGGATATCGGCGAATTTCCAGAAGAGAAGGAAGCTCGGGAAATGATGCATAATCTCAGCCGGATGACCACCAGCACACAATAATGCGAAACTTTATCCTCTCCCTTTTTACGGGCGACCTCCTCCTTGGCCTGATCGCAATCTTCATAGCCTTCAGTTTGGCTTTTGCCACCCTCGATGCGGCAGCGCTTTTCACGACAATGAATCTGTCCAAAGCTGCGATATTCATTCTGGTCATGCTGTTTTCCTCGTTCGTAGCGGAAGTTTATCGCTACGATAAGCAGATGGATCAGCAGAAAACAGCGGCAAGGATAATCTTCTCCCTTTCTCTATCCTTTTTCACGCTGGCGGCTGTGGACATGTTTTTTCCAAACCTCACCTTTGACCAGCGGGTAATCATTATCTCGCTGTTCTTTTATGGGGTGTTCCAGTTCATCTGGCACATTGTGTATACGACCTGGGACCGGATGTCCGGATTCTCCAAACGGGTGCTCATTCTGGGCACCGGCCCCCTGGCCCAGCAAATGGGCGAACTCATCGCAACACCAAACCGGCAACACGCCCTGCTCGGCTATTTCGACTGCTCTGACAACCCTGTGCTGGTTCCCAAGGGCAAGGTCCTTGGCAATGGCAAGGGATTGGCCGAAATTGTCAGAAAACTCAAAGCCCACAAAGTGGTTGTCTCCCTCAAGGAGCGCAGAGGCATTTTCCCGCTCGAGGATATTTTGAGCTGCAAGCTCAGCGGGGTGGAAGTGGTCGATGCACCGAGCTTCTACGAGGAAATGACCGGCAAACTCCTCCTGGAGGATATCAACCCAAGCTGGTTCATCTTTTCTGACGGGTTCAGAGTCACAACCTTTCGCAAACTGATCAAGCGCATGCTGGACGTATGCTGTTCTCTTCTCGGCTTGGCCCTTGTCTCTCCCCTCTTGCCGCTCATTGCACTTCTGATCAGGTTGGACAGTCGAGGACCCGTCTTCTTCAAACAGACCAGAGTCGGCGAGGGTGGCAAGGATTTCGTGATCATGAAGTTCAGAACCATGCGGGAGGATGCGGAAGCAAACGGCGCTGTCTGGGCTGAAGAAGAGGACCCCCGCATCACCCGGGTCGGAAAATGGCTGCGTAAGACCAGACTCGATGAAGTGCCCCAGCTCTTCAACGTTCTCGGTGGTACTATGAGCTTTGTCGGGCCCCGCCCGGAGCGTCCTGAATTTGTTCAAATGCTCAAGGAAGTCATCCCGTATTACGGTGAACGCCACTATGTGAAGCCGGGCATCACCGGCTGGGCCCAGGTTTCATATCCCTACGGCTCCTCCGTGGAAGACGCCATCGAAAAGCTCCGCTACGATCTCTATTACATCAAAAATTTGAGTATCACCTTTGACATCCTGATCATCCTCAAAACAATCCATGTGGTCCTGTTTGGGAAGGGTGGACGATGATAAATTCAAGAAAATCAAGGACTTTTCATTTTGAATATTCAGATCTTCTCTGTCCCGGTTTTTGATCATGAATGAAAGAATCAAGCTCATTTTTTCCTTTTTTCAAAATATGTGTTCAAATTTCGGATGTTTTCTGGTTATATTTGGTCCTGTAATCCGCTTCAGGGAAAATGCCGAGTAAAAAAACCGACAATAACACCAACGGTTTTTACTCGGACACGGCATTCACAGTTTGAAACAGAATTTCTTCAGAACTTTTATCCCCATACCGATGATTTTGCTCATTGATATGAACCGATACGTCAAAACGAAAAACTTCATTTTGGAGGATGTTTTGAAAAAATTATCTTTCATCGTAATGCTTCTGCTTCTCCCCACTCTCTCTTTTGCTGCGGATTATGTCATCGGCGAAGGGGACGGACTCGCCATTTCGGTCTGGGGTGAGGAGGCGCTCAATGGACAGGCAAAAGTCCGGCCTGACGGCAAGATCACCATATCAGGCATCGGTGATGTCCAGGCTTCAGGAAAATCTCCGGTTCAGCTGCAACAGGAACTGGAAAACAAACTGGCCAAACTGGTCAAATATGATCCCATTGTCACTGTTTCGGTTACTCAAGCAACAAACAGCAAAGTCTATATCTTTGGGGGTGGCGTGCAGCACGGCGTGTTCGATCTCCACAGGAGGACAACGCTCTTGCACTTGCTTTCCTCGCTCCAGGGGCAGGATGCCGGAGTAGGGGCTGCTTCTGGAGACCCCGAATCGATGAGTGCATTGGGTTCCATGCAAGCTGCTGATTACAGAAAAGCGTATGTCATGCGGGACGGTAAGAAGATAAAAGAAAACTTCCATCCATTATTCATCGAGGGAAACATCAATGAAGACATTCTTCTCCAGTCGGAGGACATCATTTTCATTCCTCCTCTTGTCAACAACAAAATTTACGTGGTTGGAGCGGTGAACAACCCAATTTCCATTCCCTATCGTAAAGGATTGACCGTGCTCGAGGCTATTCTGGAAGCCGGCGGATTCAACCAATATGCCAGCAAGGACAAGACCTATGTAATCCGAAGAAATGGGGACAGGCAGGAAAGGATCCAGGTCAAGGCGGGCGACCTTATAAGCGGCGGCGACCTCTCCCAGAATTTCGCCCTTGAGGTGGGGGATTACGTCATTGTCAATGAAGGCTTCTTCTAACCTTTTTGCTCGTACCGGAGTGCATAATGGCACATGAATCTGAATTTGATTACCGGAAATATCTTAACCTCGTGCTGGCCCGCAAAAAGCTGTTCGCTTTTGTGGCCTTGACTGTCATGACCGGGGCTGTGCTGGTCAGCTATGCACTCCCAAAGGTCTATGAGGCCGAGAGTACGGTCTTTATTGAAGAGAACGTGATCGGGGATCTGGTTCAGGGCATCGCGATCACCCCATCCATGGAGGCGAAGATCAGGGTCATCTCTGAATCGATGCTGAGCCGGAACCTTCTCCAGCAGGTGATTCAAGACCTTGATATGGATTTGCAGTACCAGGACCCAAGCAGACAGGAAAGTTTCATAGATAGACTGCAGAAGAAGACTGAGATTTCCCTTGATCAGAAAAAGGGACTCTTCACGATTGTTTATCAGGATCAGGATCCTAAACTTGCCCGGGATTTTGTGAACACGCTGGTGCAACGATATATCGAACAGAACACCTCATCGAAACGGGAGGAGTCTTACGCAGCCAACGTTTTCCTTGGACAGCAAATTGACGTTTTCAAAGATCGGATTGATACAATCGAAGATGAAATATCAGCTTACAAATCTGAGAAGGGAATGATCCTGGCCACTGATGAGGGGTTCCTTCGTTCCGAAATCGCAGATATGGAGAAGATGATCGAAGACATCCTTCTCCGGCGCAACGAGCTGGTTGCCACCCGCAATATTCTGGAACAGGTCGACCCCTTGCAAGCCCGGCTGCAGGCTCTCCAAAGCCAGTTGGATGGTTTGCTTGTTTCCTACGCGGATGGGTATCCGGAAGTGCGCCGGACCCGTGCAGAAATCGCGGCGCTGCAGGACCGTATTCAAAATCGTGGCCCTTCAAGCGTCAAAGTGATTTCTGATCCTGAACGATACGAACAGATCCAGGTTGAACTCCAGGCCCTGGACCGCCGCCAGGCCAAGCTGCAAAATGACATTCAGGAGAAACGGCAACTCCTGCGCTCGATTCCCGCAGCCATGGCTACTCTCAGGGACATGACTGAGAATCTGAACAATCAGAAGGTCATCTATGAGCAACTGGTATCCCGGTACGGCCAATCCGAAGTCTCGAATCAGATGGAGATCCAGAACAAGGCTTCGACATTCCGGATCATCGACGCGGCCATTCTTCCCAAAAGCCCGGTCAGTCCGGACAGGGTAAGTCTTATCCTGATGGGGATTATCGGCGGAATCGGAGCAGCATTCGGACTTCTCGTGCTTCTCGATTCATTTAACCAGTCGGTCAAATCCGTGGACCAAATCAAGGAGTTGGGTTTGCCGGTCATGGCCATTATTCCAAAGATACGGGACGCCTTCGAGCTCCAGCAGAAACGGAAAAGCGACATGCGCACTTATGCAATTTCCGGTGCATACTTTTCCTTGATCCTGGCGGTTCTTGTAACCGAATTCCTGGGGCTGAGATTCATAGATGGCTTCATGGAAAACCTCGATCTCCAGCAGCACCTCGCGAGCATAAAGGACTCTGTATCCAGTCTCACCCAATA
>JBKHAV010000034.1:0-24108 GCA_046542715.1 Desulfovibrionales bacterium | reverse complement strand
AGGCGGCGATTTACCGACTTCCCAGGAGGATGGATGGAAAACAGGGCAGGACCCGTATATTCCAATGCACGGGGTCCTGCCCGAACCGATCAGACCGGGGCTTCTTCCTTTTTGTGTTCTTTTTTCATCTCTTTTTTGAAGGTCTCCTTGGACTCTTCGGCAGCGTGTTTGGCCTGTTCCATTTTTTCCCGGCCCGTCTCTTTTGCCCGGTGCATCATCTCGTCGCGCTGTTCGCCCATGACCCGGTCCTCCCAGGTGGATTCGGGCACGAGCAGACCGATCAGCGCGCCGGCCGCAATTGCTGCCATTCCGATGGGCATCGGGTTGCTGCGCATCTGGCGCTGGAAACCCTGCCTGGCCTGGGTGGTCCGCTGTGATGCCTGATGACCCCAGTCCGACGCTCTGTGCTTGAGTTCGCCGGTCCGCCCCGACATCTGTTGGCGAAAGTGTTCGGAACGTTCCTTGAGCCGACCTTTGAACTCTTCTGCCTTTTCCGACCCCTTCTCGCGGTACTGCCCAGTCATCCCTCCCTCTTCTTCCAGGCAGGCTTCTTCCGGGCAGGCTTCTTCGAACTCTCCGGTCCAGGCATTGTAGAACGTGTAGCATTCATGGGGGTAATGCATGCCCCTTTTGCGGTCCTTGCGTTCCTTGTACATCGAAAAGACCAGCCACCCGATGCCGATCCCGGCCACTGCTGCCGGAAGGGGATTGTCGCGAACAGTATCGCTCATAGTACTTTTGTATTCTTTCATGGTGTGCTCCATTGAACTTTTCATATTCCTTGCCTTGGTTTTAGCCGTGGATTTCAGACGATCCTTGGTCTGATGCTTCATCTCATCAAGGCGATCCTTGGCCTGATGCTTCAGCTCGTCAGGGGAGAGGCGGTTTTTGATTTCGTCGAGCGTCGTTCCCATCTCTTCCAGGGTGACATCAATGTCCCTGCGGATCAGCTGTTTTTTCTGCTCGTCATTCAACTCTTTGCTTCGTGTTTCATCCATTGCTTCTCCTCCTTGATTGCCTCCATGGTCTGCTCCGGCGGGGTGGAGGCTTTCTTGATCGAACTGATCCCGCTCGCCAGGAGAATCCCGCCGATGATGCATACCCCGGCACCAATAATCAGGGCCGATGCCCAGGCGGGCAAGACCAGCGCAAGAGCGAACACGGCTGACGCGATGAGCGTCAGGAGACCGGCATACACAAGCGCACCACCGATGCCGGCGAGCGTGGCGCCTTTCCCGGCCGACGAAATTTTCTGCTGTATCTCGAGCCGGGCCAGATCGAGGTTTTCCTTCATCAGGGCCTGAAACTCCCGGGTCAGATCCCGGAACAGTTCCTTGATGGACAGCTCTTCTCGTTCCATAAGCATGGCTGTTCTCCTTTAGGTCGGGCCCACACCCGGCGCGGTTTCCGTGGAACGGCGCTTCTCGGGCTGGTCGTATGCTGCGGTCTCCTCCTGCCATCCTGGAACGGTCCGACCGGGATAGGCTCTTCCATGCACTCCCTCATGAGGTTCGTATTGCGCCTCGCGCCCGCTGCTCTTTATGAACCTGCTCATCAAAAAACCCAGGGCAAACGCTCCCCCGAGGAACACCTCGGGGCGCTTGCGGGCAAACCGTTCCGCCTGGTCCATAAAGCTCTCCACGTCTCTTCTGCGAAGATATCCGGCCAGATCTTCGATTCTGTCCGCTGCCATGGTGGTATACCGGGCGACTTTCTCGTCTTCCCCCTCCATGTTGCGCCCGCTGCGGCGCACAGCTTCGGCCACATGACTCAGCCGCTCCGCCGCCTGATCTTTCCGGTTTTCGAGCATCCCCTTGGCTCTGCCCTCGGTCTTGGCCATGGTTTCCTTTGATTTCCCCTGGAATTCAGCAGTCTTGCTCTGTATCTTTTCACCTTCCATCATATACCTCCTTGAGTTTATTGGATGTTCACGAAAGGTTTGCGTTCCTGTTACCCCAGGAAGATTTCATTATAGCATTGATTTCTCATAAATCGAGGTTTTTTTTGATGTTGGAGCAGGGAACACATGAGACATGGATACATTAAACAAGTTTAACACTATATCCCTCTACAAAGAAATCATTCGGCTTTTTTATTCATTCAACGTGAAAATTCATCCTTTCCATTCAAATCACAATACCTTTTAGGACCTTATGGAAACGATATATGGATTGGTTATGCTTTTTTTAGAACAGCAGGAGGGAAAATGGGGAATTAGCGAATTGGCGAATTGGGGAATTTGCGAATTGGGGAATTGAAAGGCAGGGTTCCTCTTTTCTGTCATGCTCCGACTTGATCGGGGCATCCAGATTCAGTCGTTTAGCCGCAAAACCTGGATCACCCGATCAAGTCGGGTGATGACAGAAGGGGAATTCTTGTCATGCCCGGACTTGATCGGGGCATCTATCTTCGACATGAACCGCTAAGGCATGGATTACCCGATCGAGTCGGGTGATGACAGAGAGGAGAGGCGCCTTTCTTCAGGTCAACCGAACAACCGCATTCCGCCAAGATCCTCGGCTTTCTTTTCTTGTCATGCTCCGACTTGATCGGGGCATCCAGATTCAGTCGTTTAGCCGCAAAACCTGGATCACCCGATCAAGTCGGGTGATGACAGAAGGGGAATTCTTGTCATGCCCGGACTTGATCGGGGCATCTATCTTCGACATGAACCGCTAAGGCATGGATTACCCGATCGAGTCGGGTGATGACTTTTCTTTTTCCGTCATTGCCCTGACCTGCCACGCGGTTTCGCGTGGTTTATTCAGGCAATCCATCTTCGACGTCCCTACCGCAAAGGCATGGATCACCCGATCCCGTCTTCGCTAAGGCTACGCCGTGGCAAGCAAGTCGGGTGATCAGAACAGAGGGATCCTGCCTTTGTATCATCCTTCAACCTGCCTTTGGACGTTCCTTCTTCCTGCTTGCTGTTCGCTGCGACTGCTTGCTTCTTCCTGCTCGCTGCCTCCTTTTTCACCCCCCCACGATCACCCCGCCGTTGGGATGCAGGACCTGACCGTTGATGTAGGACGAATCCTTTGAGGCCAGGAACAGGTAGCTTGGGGCGACCTCCACCGGCTGGCCTGCACGGCTCATGGGCGTGCTTTTGCCGTGCTTGGCCGTGTGCTCCGGGTCGAAACTGGAGGGAATGAGGGGGGTCCAGATGGGGCCCGGGGCAACCGCATTGACTCGAATGCCTTTCTCGACCAGGCTCAGGGAGAGGGACCGGGTAAAGGCCACGATGGCCCCTTTGGTGGCGCTGTAATCGATGAGAACCGGATGCCCCTTGTAGGCGGTGATCGATGTGGAATTGATGATGGTGCTGCCCTGCTTCATATGCGGCAGGGCCGACCTGGTCATGGCGAACATGGAAAAGATATTCGTCCGGAAGGTCTCCTCGAGCTGATCCTCGGTAATGTCCAGAATGGACTCCTGGGGATACTGAACACCAGCATTGTTGATCAGGATATCAAGCCCCCCGAGTTCAAAAACGCTTTGCTCCACAGCCTCTCTGCAGAACTCCTGGCTTTTGATGTCCCCGGCGATCGTCAATGCCCTGCGACCCATGCCTTCCACCAGGGTTTTCGTCTCTTTCGCATCCTTGTGCTCGTCAAGGTAGACAATGCAGACATCCGCCCCCTCCTTGGCGAACAGGATGGCCACGGCCCTGCCTATCCCGCTGTCGCCTCCGGTGATGACCGCTTTCTTGTCCAAGAGTTTTCCGCTCGGGACGTATTCCGGATCATCTGTGATCGGCTCGGGAACCATTTCGTCCCGCACCCCTGGCTGCTTTTCCTGTTTTTGCGGGGGAAATTCGTTTTCCGGGTGCATGGGGTCCTCCTCTTGGGCTAAAGAGTTTTTTTGCTGTGGAAAAACCCCACAATACCACACCATACGCCCCCTATTCCAAGGCTTTCCCCCTGCAGAGATCCCTCTCGGGAAGGACTATGGAAATCTTCAATTTTCCCTATCCCTTGACTGCAGAGAAAAATTTGACGTAGGTTTCACATGATCAAAAATTTTTCTTTTCCACCGGGAGTGAGGAACCCACACAATGGCAAATGTATTCCAAGACCGAAAGGATGCGGGCCGTCAGCTTGCAGAAAAGCTGGCCAGGCTCGATGTGGACGAGGGCATCGTGCTGGCGCTTCCCAGGGGAGGAGTGCCGGTGGCGTATGAAGTTGCCAAGGCACTGCACCTTCCTCTGGATGTGTTCGTTGTCAGGAAAATCGGTGTCCCGGGGCGCGAGGAGTTCGCCATGGGGGCCATTGCCACCGGCGGTATTCGGGTCCTGAACAGCGATGTCGTGCAGATGCTTCAGATTCCGGAGTCGGAAATCGAAAGAGTGGCCGCCCAGGAGCAAAAGGAACTGCAGCGTCGTGAAAGGGAATATCGGGGCGAGAAGCCGCCTCCGAAAATTTCAGGGCGGACAGTGCTCGTGGTGGACGACGGCCTGGCCACCGGGGCGACCATGCGGGCAGCCGTCAAGGCTCTGCAGAAGGAAAATCCCGCCCGCCTCATCGTCGGTGTACCCACGGCTGCGCCGGAAACCTGCGATCAGTTCCGGGAAATGGCTGACGAGATCGTCTGTCTGTCCACCCCCAGCCCCTTCTATGCCGTGGGAACATGGTACGAGGATTTTACCCAGACCACAGACGAGGAGGTGCGCGATCTTCTGCAGGAGATCGAACTTCTCCAGGCCGATGAACACGAATTTTCAAAGGCAAGTTCATGAGCATGTTACTGGAACGAGAAAAACAGGAACGAGTTGTGCGTATCCCCATTGGGGACATCACGCTGGAAGGAAACCTGAGCCTTCCTGAAGCTTCTTCAGGGATCGTTCTTTTTGCCCACGGCAGCGGCAGCAGCAGGAAAAGCCCGCGAAACCGGTTCGTGGCTGAAGCTCTGCAGTCGGAAGGGCTCGGAACCCTTCTCCTTGACCTGCTCACCCCTGAAGAAGAGGCCTTGGACATGCGCACCGGTCATCTTCGGTTCGACATTGAACTTCTTTCCGAACGACTTCTGCAGGCTGCACAGTGGCTTTCGACCCACCCGGATACAAAGGGGCAGGGAATCGGCTATTTCGGGGCCAGCACTGGGGCGGCGGCAGCCCTGATGTCCGCAGCCATGAAACCCGACCTGGTTCGGGCCGTGGTGTCCCGCGGAGGCCGCCCTGACCTTGCCGGCAAATACCTGTCCACGGTGCAGGCACCCACATTGCTTATCGTGGGCGGCAGGGACACCCTTGTCGAGGACCTCAACCGCGATGCGCTGTCTCTGCTGAGCGGCGAAAAGAAAATGGAGATCATTCCCTGGGCTACCCACCTGTTCGAGGAACCGGGCGCTCTGGAAGATGTGGCCCGTCTTGCCGGAAACTGGTTTCTCCGGCACCTTGCAACGTCCCGGACCCGCTAACCCTGCAACCCAAAGGGTCCTTCATGCCGGAACTGCCTGATGTGGAAGTGTTCAAACGCTATCTTGACGCCACCGGTCTGCACAAAACCATCTCCTTCGTCCAGGCCCCGGAGTCCAGGGTGCTCAAGGGTGTTACGGAAAAGAGGCTGAAAACCGTTTTAAAAGGAACAGAGCTCTCCTCTACAAAGCGGCACGGCAAGCATCTGCTTGTCTCCATCAAGAATGCCGACCACCTGCTGGCCCTGCATTTCGGCATGACCGGTTTTTTGAAGTATTATAAAGACCCTGATGACGATCCCGGTCATGTCAGGCTCCGCCTGGATTTCGACAACGGGTATCATCTGGCGTTCGACTGTCAGCGCATGCTTGGGGCTGTGAAACTGATCACCGACGAGGATTCGTTTCTCAAGGACAAGGGACTGGGGCCCGATGCCCTGGACGAACGCCTTGATTTCGATACCTTCAAGGACAGGATCACGGGAAAAAAGGGTGCAGTGAAATCGACCCTCATGAACCAGAAGTTCATCGCCGGCATCGGGAACGTCTATTCGGACGAAATTCTGTTCCAGGCTCGAATCGACCCGAACCGAAAGGTTGATACGCTTTCCGAGGACGAACTCAAGACCGTGTTTCAGAAAATCCGGACGGTTCTCGAGACAGCCATCAATCATCAGGCAGACCCCTCAAAATTTCCCAAAACCTATATCACGGGGCACCGGAAGAGCGGCGAACCCTGCCCCGGGTGCAAGGGTACGGTGAAAAAGGAAACCATCGGCGGCCGATCCAGCTACTATTGTCCTTCCTGCCAACAGTAGACAGGAGTTCATCACACTGCCGGTGAAACGTCCTGGTTTGGTGAAACGCATTTCCGCGGAAGGGAAAAATGCGTACACTCTCTGCAGCTTTCCCTGCATGCACACGATGGGCCGAGGTGATGACCCGTTATGGAAAACACACTGCACGAACTGGAACAAAACAGGGACAAATCCCACCTGTTCGAGGACAGGTCCCACGCAGGCCGGGTTCTGGCAAAGATGCTCGCCCCCTATTATGGACAAAGTGCTGAGGCCCTTGTCCTTGCCATTCCCTCCGGGGGCGTGCCGATCGGTGTCGTTCTCAGCCGGGAACTGGAGCTTCGATTCGACCTCATCATCGTCCGCAAGCTGCAGATTCCAGGCAATACCGAAGCCGGATTCGGGGCGCTCAGTCTGGAGGGGCGCGTTTTTCTGAATGAGGAACTGCTCTCACGACTCCAGCTGGAACGGAGGCAGATTCAGGATCAGATTGCAATCGTTCGGAAGGAACTGGAGGCGAGGAACGCAATGTTTCGCCAGGGCCGTCCCCTCCCGGATGTGGACGGCAAAACCGTCATTCTGGCCGACGATGGACTTGCCTCCGGCTATACCATGATCGCTGCAGCGGCCACGGTACGCGAACATGGGGCCCAAAAAGTCGTGGTCGCTGTTCCCACGGCACCGTTGAGCACAATCAGGAAAGTGGCGCCCATGGTGAACGAGATCTACAGCGCCCATGTGCAGAGCTACGGTCCTTTTGCCGTGGCCAGTGCTTACATCCGCTGGCGTGATCTCGACCGGGAGGAGGTCCTGTCCCAGATTCGGGAAGCAGGGGCCTGAGGGCTGCACACCATCGGACCACGGCAGGGGCAGGGACTGCCCTGACCGGCATATCGGAGGTTACCATGTTCAAGAACAATATCACCCTGTTCAGCATCCTCGGATTCAAGATCCGCATCAATATCAGCTGGATCATCATTGCGGTTCTCATCACCTGGTCGTTGTCCACGGGGTTCTTTCCCTACTACTATGAAGGACTTTCCACCACCCAGTACTGGATCATGGGGGTGATCGGCGCTATCGGTCTTTTCGCTTCCATCCTCTTTCATGAACTCTGGCATTCGATCATCGCCCGGCATTACGGCCTGCCCATCAGCGGAATCACCCTGTTTCTCTTCGGCGGAGTCTCGGAAATGGTCGAAGAGCCCAAAACGCCCAAGATCGAGTTTCTCATGGCTGTTGCCGGACCGCTCTCCAGCCTTGTTCTGGGATTTGCGCTCTACGGCATCGCCCAGGGAGCCGAGACCATCGGGATAAGTCCTCTGGTGACCGGAATCATCGGCTACCTGGCGATCATCAACTGGATTTTCGCGGTGTTCAACATGCTTCCCGCCTTTCCCCTGGACGGAGGCCGCGTCCTCAGGTCGGCACTGTGGCATTACAAGGGGGACCTGCGGTGGGCCACGAACATCGCCTCCAAGGCGGGATCGTTTTTCGGCATTTTGCTCATGATCTTCGGCCTAGTGAACCTGTTCACCGGGAATCCCATCGGGGGCATGTGGTACTTCATCATCGGGCTGTTCCTGAAAAGCGCCGCCCAGATGTCCTACCAGCAGGTCATGATCAAGCAAAACCTCAAAGGGGAGACCGTCTCTTCACTCATGCGCACGGACCCGATCACTGTCAGCCCGGACATCTCGGTCAAGGAGCTCGTTGAAAAGTATATCTATCGCCATCATTTCAAGATGTACCCGGTGGTGGAAAACGGCAACCTTCTGGGATGCGTTCACATGAGCAGAATCAAGGAAATCGACAGGGAAGAATGGGAATCGCGCAACGTCCGGGAGCTGGCCATGAACTGCTCCGAAGAAAACACGGTGTCCCCCGAGGAGGACGTGACCGACGCCATGACCCGGATGAACCGGACCGGCAATTCCCGGCTCATGGTGGTGGAAAACGGGAAGCTCAAGGGAATTCTCGCCCAGAAGGATATCATGGGCTATCTGTCCACCCGTATGGAGATGGAGGGGTGAGAGGAGAACCCCTATCCGTCATCCCGGCCATGAGCCGGGATCCAGAGGGGAAAAGGCAAAAATCAAGATCCTGGACCGAATCCGGGATGAGGGACAGAGGTTTGCCATCCAATCTTCAGCGATGACTGGCATGCCACGGAAGAATAAGCCTGCGTTTCAATTCGCCGATTCGCAATATAATACCAAGATGGATTGCCCGATCAAGTCGGGCAATGACAAGAATTCCCCTTCTGTCATCACCCGACTTGATCGGGTGATCCAGGCTTTGCGGCTAAACGACTGAATCTGGATGCCCCGATCCAGTCGGGGCATGACAGAAAGGAGGAACCCTGCCTTTCAATTCACCAATCCGCCAATTCACCAATTCGCAAATCCATCCCCTTGACTGGGGATCCGATTCTGCGCCAATGAAGTCTTTTTTCAGGAGCACCGCCAATGCAGGGAAGAACACCCCGCCACAGCCGATTCGTCATGTCCAGGTTCATGGTCCCGCAGGACACCAACCCCTACGGGTCCATTCATGGGGGCGTGATCATGAAGAATATCGACGAGGCCGGGGCTGTTGCAGCCATCCGGCACTGTCGGCAGAACGCCGTGACCGCTTCCATAGACCGGCTGCATTTTCTGCGCCCCGTCTATGTCGGCGAACTCGTCTTTTTCAAGGCCAACGTGAATATGACCGGGCGCTCCTCCATGGAGGTCGGGGTCAGAGTGGAGGCGGAAAACCTCTACTCCGGTGAAGTGCGCCACGTCGCTTCCGCCTATATCACCTTCGTGTCCGTGGATCAGAAAGGATCTCCCATTCCCGTCCCTCCGCTGGTCCTGGAGAACGAAGAGGACGAACGTCGCCGCAAAGAGGCCCTGCGCCGTAAAAAAATGCGCTCTGAAGAGCTTCAATCCGAACGGCAGCAGCCGATTCCCAGAGATCCTTGATGCAGTTTCTCTTTGATAAGACCACACATGTCTTCGATTCGCTCCATCGGTTCTGGGCCGACAAGCGGACGCACAAGTTCGTTTCCGGGGTTCTGGTGGTCATGTTCCTCCTGGCCATTGCGGGAATCGAACTCAACAGACAGGGGATGCTTCCCCCCTTTCTTGCCCGGTTGACGCCGGTCAATCACTTTTATGCCGTGAGCCTGGCCTTTTCCCTGGTCTTGATTCTCGAAGTCATCAGCCTGATTTTCATTCTGCCCTGCTCCCTGTCCAAATCCCTGGGCAAACAATTCGAAATTCTGGCTCTGATTCTGCTGCGCAATTCCTTCAAGGAACTGGTCCATTTCCCCGAGCCTGTGGTCATCCAAGAGATCGCGCCGCTGCTCAGGATCTTGTCCGACGGAATCGGCGCATTGATCATCTTCATCCTTCTGGGCGTTTACTACCGCGTACAGCCCAAACGGGACGAAATCAAAGGCGGCGAGTCCCTTTACCGGTTCGTGGCCTCGAAGAAACTGGTCTCCCTCGTTCTCCTGGCAACTTTTATCGGCTTGGGCGTTTACAATTCCTTCCATTTCTTTACCGGAGGGTTGCTGCTTGACGTCTTCCCGACCTTTTATACCGTGTTGATTTTTGCTGATATTTTGCTCGTGCTCATCTCCCAGCAGTACCTCCCGGGATTTCATGCTGTTTTCCGCAACTCAGGGTTTGCCTTGTCCACGATGTTCATTAGGCTTGCCCTGGCCGCCCCCGCCTACTACAATGCCGCAATCGGCATCAGCGCGGCGCTTTTTGCCGTGTTCCTGTCTCTGGCCTACAATGTTTTCTACACCCGGCAACAGACCGGGTAAGACACCCCAAACCAACCGCATTTTTTTTTGCGAGGGAGTCCTAACGAACCTCATGAACTCGAATGCACTATCACTCAGGTCTGTCATGAAAACCCAGGAAATCACCTATTCCATCCCATGGAACCTGTTTCTCATCACCGTGGGGTCCGTCATCTTTTCCGTGAGCCTGAAAGGGATCGCCCTGCCCCACAACTTCATCGCCGGGGGGCTTTTCGGCTCATCGCTTCTCCTGCACTATGCCACAGGACTGCTCTCGGCCGGTGTCATCTATTTTCTCCTGAACCTGCCGATGTTCGTCATCGGCTGGCGGTACATCGGCCGGCGATTCATGTTCTATTCCCTGTTTGCCATGGTTGTGACGTCCCTCGCTTTCGAAGTGATCACCGTGGACTTCGGCATCAAAAACCAGCTTTACGCGGCAGTGGCCTGCGGGGTGCTCAGCGGGTTCGGCGCCGGCATCGTCCTGCGCTCGCTCGGATCCAACGGCGGTCTCGATGTCGTGGCAGTCTGGCTTTTCCAGCGATACAACATCGGCATCGGCAAGTTCTATCTCCTGTTCAACCTCGTTCTCTTCCTGCTGACCGCCATGTTTTTGGACATCGACCTGGTGATCGCTTCCCTGATCATGGTCTTCATCTCCTCGGGCATGGTGGAGCATACCCTGTCCATGTTCAGCCAGCGCAAGGTCGTCCTTATCGTGTCCGACAAGACCGAGGATATCGCCCGGGAGGTGCTCTCCCGCCTCAAGCTCGGCGCGACCTTCATCAAGGGGCAGGGTGCCTATTCCGGCCGGGACAAAAACATCCTCATGACCGTGATCAACAATATTCAGCTCAAAAAGCTCGAGGAAATCGTGTTCACCGAAGACGAGCAGGCCCTGTTCATCGTGGAGAACACCTTCAACGTGCTGGGGTCCAGTTTTTCCAAACGAAAAATCTATTGATGGAGATGGCCTGATGCTGCACCGAATCGTTCTGATCCTCGCCGCTTTCCTGCTTTTCTGCACCGGCGACTCCGTTGCCTCGCACCGGGAATCAGAGCCTGTCTGCTTCGCAATCGTGGACCTGAACAGCGACCAGGCGGTGAGCTGGGAGGAATTTGCCGATGCTTTTGGCGACGCATCCAGGGAACAGTTCGAAAAGTCCGACCTCGACGCGAGCGGCACCATCTCCGAGGACGAGTACCTCCTGTTCATCGACAGAAATCATCCCCTGTGACGGGCTGGACCCTGGAACCGGAAAGCTGGAACCCTGATGTCCCCTCCCGCCCGGAGAACTGAACAGGCTTTGTCTTTGCCCTGTTGAAGAAGTCTTTTCAGCAGGCAGCCTTCTCAACGACACAGGGGAGCCGGCACTGCCGACTCCCCTGTCACGTTGCTGTTGTGCGTGCGAACGCTATTGCTTCTTCATGGGTTCGCCGCAGCAGACGAGTTCGCCTTCGCCGCCCGTCTTGACTTCAACAACCTGCCCGCAAACGTCGCATTTGTAGGTTTCGCCGGTGTTCGCCATCATGAACTCCTTTTTTTAGGTTTCCGAGATCCTCTTTGCTCATTTCCGCTATTCTTCAGACCTATACCACAAACTTGCCGGCCCGCAAAATGAGACCGGGATTTCCGGCCGCTTCAGAAAGAGGATTTGATGCGTGCCTGGAAGGAAAAACCCTTCCCATGAGAACTTTCAACAGCCTGCTCTGATCACTTTTGAAATCCCCTTGAAGAAATCGGGAATCTGTTTGTTTTTCCCTCTGCCCGTGGTATATCCTAAGGTTGGGTTTCAAATTTTTTTCAAAGGAGGCAAAACCATGAAAACCATCGATGTCATAGCATTCGTCCTTGTGGTCATCGGGGCCATCAACTGGGGGCTTGTCGGGCTGTTTGGTTTCAATCTCGTGGCGGCCATTTTCGGAGAGATGTCCGTGCTTACCAGAATCATCTATGTCCTCGTCGGGATAGCCGGCATCTACGAAGCCGTGGCAGTGAAAGCCATGATTTCCCATTGGGCTCCGGCCACGTCCAGACACACCTGAGGCCGGATCAAACCGGGGGTGGCCATTTCTGCCCCTTCCGGTCTCATAAACTCAACGATCAAACCGTAACGGCCCGGAAATTCCGGGCCGTTACGGTTTTTTTTCAGATGCCTGCTCAGGCAGCTGCGGTTTCCTCTGATTCTGATGTGGATTGTTTTTTGGATTCAGGCCTGACCACAACCTGGAAATCGCACGATTTGAGCATATCCGCGGTGCATACCAGCCGGGCATCCGCCCCGTTTGACACCGCAACATCGCCCTCGAATTTCACGTCCGGCCCAAAGGTCACGTCCCCTTCCACCACAAGCGATCGACAATGGAGCATGGACGGGACATCCAGAGGGAAACGATCCTGAAAATCGTCGATCCGTTTATAGAACCGTGGGTCCAGTTGTACCCGGGGCAGGGGGAAACTCCTGAACGGGTTGACTTCCACGGTATACTCGTCGGTCATCACATAGCAGTCCGACATCACGGTTATGAGATCACCGCAGGTCTTGACCGGGGAGAACCGGGTCCGGGGAACCCTCACCGCTGTCGCATCGTAAAAAGCCGAGATGGCCGAACCCATGGCGGTCTCGATCTGATACACCGGAGGAGTCGAACTGTTCCTCGGGTCCAGGGGTTTGGGGTTGACGATCAGATCAAGCGGCATCATGCGGTTATACACAAAGACCTGCTCCAAAACCTCCAGATCGATCCATAGGGAATTGGTATTGAAAAACCGGTGCTTCGTGATGTCGCAAAAGGATCCGAGGTCCTCGTCCGGACATTGGGCGATCTCCCGCAGAACCATCCGTCCGCTGCTGTTTTTGGCCAGATGCCCGCCCTTCTTGTCTGATTCCTTCCTCTCCGCCACCTCCATGACAAAGGGGAGTTCATGGGACGCCATGTACCCCAGGAGACGCTCGTCCATTACAGCGCCCAGATTGTCCACATTGGAGATAAAGGCATACTTGAATCCGTTCCGAAGCAATTTCTCCAGGACTCCGGAAGTGACCAGTGAAGTGTAGATGTCGCCGTGGCCCGCCGGATTCCACTCCAGTTCCGGGTTGTTGGGCCACTTCGCAGGAGAGAGGTCTTTCTGCAGCACTTTGGGATACTTGTGCTGGAGAAAGGCAAGCGGGACATCCGTACCTTCGTTTTCAAACCCGTTCAGATGCATCATCGTATCCGCATGGGTATTGAAGGAATTCATGAGCACCAGAGGCACGGCACAGTCTGTTCTCTGGCGCAATTTTTCCACCTGATTGAGGATAATCTCGAGAAAGCTCATCCCGTCCTTGGCCGGCAGCAGGGATTTGGCCCTCTTGAGCCCCATGCTGGTGCCCAGCCCGCCGTTGAGTTTGATGATGACGGCCTTGGACAGGGCTTCCTTGCCCTTGTTCTCGTACTTGGAAAGGTCGGCATAATTTTTGAGGTCACGTTCGGTTACCGGCGTGATTTCGCTTTCCGGCATTTTCCCGGTAGAGCCGGACGAGAGAAGATAATAGTAATACTTGAAGACGTTGATCACGATGGGCGGCATGCTGTGCGCCTCCATCTTCAGGGCATACGGGCGAAAACCCTGTGAAAATTCAGAACTGTTCATACCGGTGAAGATTTTTTTGAACGGGTTGCTGGTCATCTGCTTTCCTCTCCGTTTTGAAGTGTTTGTTTGAGTTCTTAAGTATTAATGATTATCCATAGTAATCAGTATGTTACGCACAAATCCCTTTTTTCATTATCCCTCTCATACCATATTAAAGTTCATTTGCAACTATTCTTCTTAAAAAAACCCACCCCTGAGACCGAATCGTAATAAATTCGAAATTAAAGGGACTTATACGTGTCCCACCACATATCACGCCACTGCTGGTATTTTTTCCCTAATGGCTGGAATTCCCCAAAATACCGAGGAAGAGAGGTCGAACAGCACCCTTTTTAACTGAGCGCGGATCCATCCTCTGAATCAACCATAGCGGCTTGAATACCACAGGATATGATACACAACTTTTCGGCTTTGGCGTAAACTTGGGACGAAATTTTGAAAAGGGAGATTACGATGCAGTCCATTCAGTTTGAAGAAACCGGGCGAAACGTGAGCCGGGTCGGGCTTGGGGGCGAAGGGGTGGGACACGTGCGCACTCTCGCCTCGGGCATGGACCGTTTCGATCCCTTGTCCGAACAGGAGCAGCAGAGTATTGTCCAAGCCTTCTCTCAGGCGGGTGAACAACTGGCGTATTACCGCGGAACACTCTGATCACACGAGACGACTCGGCCACAGCGGTTTCAATGGGGAGAACATGGTGGGATCGGAAAACCGGGTCCAAACGATCATTGCGGCACACAATCTCTGCAAGCGCTACGGTGAGTTCATCGCGGTCAATGCCATTGATTTCGAGGTCCGGGCCGGCGAGTGTTTCGGCATTCTGGGACCCAATGGGGCCGGAAAAACCACTGCTGTCCGGATGGTGTACGGTTTTTCCCCGATTTCCGATGGAACCATGCGCGTCTTCGGCATGGACATCAGGACACAGTGGCGTGAAATCCGTTCCCGAATAGGGGTCTGCCAGCAGGAGAACACCCTGGACACCGACCTCACGGTGCAGGAGAACCTCCACGTCTTTGCTCTGTATTTCAATATTCCCGGACGCAGGGCCCTGGCAAAAACAGACGAACTCCTGCAGTTTTTCGCTCTGGACAAGAAGCGTGAAGACAAGGTGAGCGAACTTTCCGGGGGATTGACCAGACGGCTCACCCTTGCCAGGGCAATGATCAACGAACCCGAACTCATCATCCTGGACGAACCCACCACCGGTCTTGACCCGCAGTCCCGGCACCTGCTCTGGGACAAGCTCCAGGCGCTGCGGTCCAAGGGCACCACCCTGCTCCTGACGACCCATTACATGGAGGAGGCCTCCTATCTCTGCGACAGGCTGATCATCATGGACCACGGCCGTATCCTGGTGCAGGGTCCCCCGAAAGACCTCATCCGGGAACATGTCGGCGAGTCTGTGATCGATGTGGAGAACCCGGCGGACGACCTCCGCGGCTATCTCAGGGAGAAAGAGGTGGGATTCGATGACCTCGGGGAGAGGCTGATCATCTATTCTCCGGGAAACAGCGAAGTGGAGCACGCCGTCCGCGACCGCTTCTGTCCGGCCACATGCACCTTCCGCATGGCTACCCTGGAAGACGTCTTTTTGCGACTGACCGGAAGGGAACTCAGGGAATGATCATCTTTTCCAATATCTCCCGGCGGTTCATCTCGGTCTGGCGCCGGAACCTGATCGTGTACAAGAAGATCTGGCAGATCAACTTCCTGGTGCCGCTGTTCGAACCGGCCTTCTATATCCTGGCCTTTGGACTGGGATTCAAGGGGCTCATCGGCAACGTGGAGTATGCGGGACAGTCCTATACCTATACGCAATTCATCGCCCCGGCGCTTTTGGCCACAGCCGTGATGTGGAACTCCTTTTTCGAAACCACCTACGCCTCGTTTGTCCGCATGTACTACCAGAAGACCTTTGACGGCATGCTGGCCACCCCGCTGTCCCTGGAAGAGGTCATCCTGGCGGAGATCGTCTGGAGCGCCACCAAGGCGGCCGCAGCAGCCGCAGTCATGCTCGTGGTCCTTGGACTGTTCGGGTACGTCATTTTCCCCTCGAGCCTTCTGGTCGTGCTGCTGGCGTTTCTCGGCGGCCTGGCCTTCGGGGCGATCGGCATGTACTTCACCGGCATCACTCCGACCATAGACATGTTCAACCTGCCGATCTTTCTGTTCATCACCCCCATGTTCCTGTTCAGCGGAACCTTTTTCCCGGTCTCCACGCTCCCGGAATGGGCCAGGTACATCTCCCTGCTGTTTCCGCTGTATCATCTGGTGGAGCTGACCCGATTTCTGACCATGGGAAGGATGGAGAGCGCTCCTCTCGTGAACATCGTCTATCTTCTCCTGTTTGCTGCTCTTTTTCTGTGGCTCAGCCTCCGGGCCATGCGCCGCCGTTTGATCAAGTAGAGAATTCCCCCCTTGTACAACGGTCTGTTTTCTGGAAAGAAACCCGAAAGGGTTCATCAAAAATACCGCAAGCCATGCACATCATCACCAACTGGTTCAAAGAACGATTCTCAGACCCGCAGGTAGTCATTCTGGTCATGATGCTCCTGATGGGGATTCTGGCCGTTCTCTTTTTGGGCAACATGCTCGCCCCGGTCATATGGGCCCTGGTCATCGCCTACCTGCTGGAAGGAGCGGTACGCTTTCTCGAACTGCGGAAAATGCCCAGAAAGCTCGCCGTGGTTCTGGTTTTCTGCCTGTTCATGCTCCTGCTTCTGGCCGGTCTCTTCATCATGGTCCCCCTGCTCACGCGGCAGATCGGTCAACTCCTGAATCAAATCCCGGCCATGATCGCCGCCGGACAAGATACGCTCCTGCACCTGCCGGAACGCTATCCCAAAATCATCAGTGAATTCCAGGTCCGGGAAATGATGGCCGTTCTCCGGTCGGAACTGATGGGCATGGGACAGAACCTGCTCTCCTTGTCCCTGGCCTCGCTCATGAACGTCATCGCCTTTATGGTCTACATGATCCTCGTTCCCCTGCTGATCTTCTTTTTTCTCAAAGACAAAGAGGAGATCATCCGATGGGTCAGGAGGCTGCTTCCCAGACACCTCGGGCTCGCAACAGAGGTCTGGACCGATGTCAACCTGCAGATCGGCAATTACATCCGGGGCAAAGTCTGGGAGATTTTAATCGTCTGGTCGGTGAGTTCCGTGACGTTTGCCATGCTCAAACTGCAGTTCGCCATGCTCATCGGACTGATGGTCGGCATATCCGTGCTCATCCCCTATATCGGCGCCTCCGTGGTCACCTTTCCCGTGGCCCTGATCGCCTATTTCCAGTGGGGATGGAGTTCCGAACTCCTCTGGGTGGTTATCGCCTACCTGATCATCCAGGCCCTGGACGGCAATGTTCTGGCGCCTGTCCTGCTCAGCGAAGTCGTCAACCTCCACCCTATCGCCGTTATCGTGGCCATCCTCGTTTTCGGAGGGCTTTGGGGGTTTTGGGGTGTCTTCTTTGCCATTCCCCTGGCCACTCTGGTGCACGCAGTGATCAAATCTCTTCCCGGACGCCACCCCACCATTGCCCCGCCTACCGGCTGAGGACTACAGACCATCTGCACACCGGGGCGCATGAAGTGTGCCCCCGGGACGCTCCTTTCGTAAATTTCCCCTGTACCCGTCACCTCATCCTTTCCTGAGCAGCAATACCAGAGGCTGAACGCCCTTTTCCCCTTCCCGGTGTCGAGCTTTGTCCGGACTTCTCGTCGTCTGCCGCAACCATCGGTGTCCATTCACTATCAGCGGGGCCCCAACCGTATTTCTGCAGCCGGACGGCTAACAGTTTGACTTTTCATCGAAATTCCTGTTTAGAATAGGGGAAAATTTGTTTTCACAGGCAAAAAATAAAGGAGTTCAACATGCTCAAGCCACGCCGGAATTCCGATTTCGTCAAAGCGCTGGATATTGGCCGTCCCCCGAACGTGACCAGGCTCTTTCCCAACTCAGAGGCCCTGATCGTCAGCGGCAAGGTCATTGACCGGGCCCTCAGAGACAAGGGCAAGGCCATGACCATCGCAGCCAACGGCCGCAATCACTTCGTCATCCGGGGCGCCCTGCGGGCCGCGCAGCGGGCCAATGCCGCCATCATCATCGAAATAGCCAAGTCGGAATCCACGTATTGCGCCGTGAACTACTGGAACATCGCCAGACAGGTCGATGCCGTGGCCAACGAACTCGGCATCACCGTCCCGGTGGCGGTTCATGCCGATCACTTCGGCATCAAGTCCCCTGAGGACGTGGAGCGGTCCAAGGTCACCATCCCCTCGATGTTCGACGCCGGGATCACCTCCATCGCCATCGACGCATCCCACCTGCCGGATGATGAAAACCTCTTGGCGAACCTCGCCCTCAATCCCTTCATCCCTGATTGGGCCGGGTATGAGACCGAAGTGGGGGAGATCAAGGGCAAGCAGGGGCTTTCCACAGAGGAGGAAGCCCTCTTCCTCATCCAGGGGCTCAATGCCCACTCCATATTTCCAGACTGGATCGCCCTGAACAACGGGACCTCCCACGGAATCGAGGAAAGCGAAAGCGGCATTCATGTCGACCTGACCGCCCGGATCCACGAGGCATTGGCACCTTACAACATTTCCGGCGCCCAGCACGGAACGTCCGGAAACAGCTCCGAGCGGCTGCGGCGGATCGCCGAGCAGACCCGGACCACAAAGGCCAATGTGGCCACGGCCCTGCAGATGATCACCTGGGGCGTGAAAGTGAACGATTACGGCAATGCGATCCTGGATGAAAACGGCGAGTTCGCGAAAATGGAGGAGCGCGGCGTCAGCGAGGAGCTGTGGAACGATATGGTGGCGTATGCACAGGAGAAGGGATGGAAGCGAGGCAGCTACAAGAAGCTGAACCTTCCCTTTGAAACCAGACTGTTGTCCGAACCCGCAGATATCCGCGAACGGATGACCCGCGGGGTGGAGGACTTCGTCCATACATTGCTGACCCAGGTGTTCAACGCCGAGGATACTGCGCCCCTGGCCATTGAAACCATCCTCGCGTCCGGGTCCTACGATCCGGGTCCCAAGGCCGAACGCAGGGAAGACCCTGCGGAGTGGACCGAAGAAAAATTCCGGGAGCGGGCCTCGAAAATGGATGTGGACAAGGGACCCAGCGGAGACTTCGAAGATTGAGAAAGCCAGGGCCCGGTTCAGGAGGAGGTGGTCAGGAAAGGGGATCTTCAGGGGTGGGTTGAATCACGATTTCTTCCTTCTGCTGCCCCTCCTTCCACTCCTTGTAAGCTGTGATCTCCCGCTCGACCATTCGCAGGCACAGGCCCAGCACCAGCGCATCGTCCAATTGCCCCAGAACGGGAATGAAATCCGGAACGAGGTCAAACGGGTTCAGAACGTAGAGCAGCGCGAAAACCACTGAAGAAACGGCCCACCAGGGAATCTTTTTGTATCTGCCCGCACGGTAATCCCCTACCAGGCCCATGAGCAGTCTGGCCTCGGCCATGGATTTTCCGAGCACTTCGTTGTTTTCGAACCGGCTCAAAATCTCCCCGGCGCGTTGCTTGGCCTTGTCCAGATCCTGCATTCCGATCCGTTCGGCTCCCTGCTGAATGAAACGGCGATTGATTCCTTTCAATTTGTCGGCAATGGTCATATGGTCCCGCTTCTCTTGGTTCATGCTCTCTTGACCCCTTCCGGGTTTTGGGTATGGTGCACGAAATCAAACTATCCTGGACACCCATGGCTGACAAGGACGAACGTACAACGATCTCCCGGCGCGACCTGCTTCGAGGGTCCTTCCTGAAACGCAGATTCGAAAAAGATTCAGGATGTCCCCGTGGGGATCTCGACCCTACCCTGGTCACCCAGGCCGAGGAAGCCTTGGATCGAAACGACTTCGGCAAAGCCGCCGAAGTGTTTGGAACCGTTTTGCGCGCAGGGCCGGACTCCCCTTCACTGCGCCGCAAATATGCATATGCCTTGTATCGACACGGGAAAATCATCCAGGCCCGCGTGGAGTTCGTCAGAGTCATCAGGAAAGGGGAAGACCCTCTGGCGCGTCTCTTCCTCGGGCTCTGTCAGGCCCGCACCGGCCAACTGCACCGAACCTCCTGCACCTGGAAGGAATTCACCTGCCCCGCGCTCCCGGACCTCACTGCGGCGGTACAGGAGCGACTCTCCGGGTATGGCGAAAAAGAGGAGTTGTCCCCGGAAACCATAGCTGCCATCGAAGAACTCGCCTTCTGCAATGTCTCTGCCTTGCTCCAGTCCTGACTTTCGCGCACGACTTCCGATTCAATCTGTCCAGCCCCCACGCCTTTGTGTACAATTGGCCAAAAACAGGAGCGTGCCATGACAGGAAAACACGTTATCCTCCTTCTGCTTGCACTCCTTTTAGCCGCCTGCGCCTCGGCCATCCCCAAGGAGATCAGGCAGGGAGCGCAGGAAAATTTCACTCTCAACGAGGTTCGGGAGGAGCCTGGCCGGTTCACCGGAGAGAAAGTGCTGTGGGGCGGAAGGATTCTTTCATCCGAAATCAGGCAGGAAGGAACGATATTCGAAGTGCTCAAACTCCCCCTGAACAACCAGGACAGGCCCAGGGATGTTGATCAGTCCGAAGGCCGCTTCCTTGTGATTTCACCCGACTATCTCGACACGGCCATTTATGACCAGGGGAGGGAAATCACCGTGGTGGGTGACATCGGGGAAGTCCGGACCCGTCCCCTCGGCGAGATCACTTACACCTACCCGGTGGTCAAGGCCCAAAAGGTTCACCTCTGGGAGAAGAGAACCGAAACCACGACACGGCATCACTACTACCCTTCCCATCTGTATGGTCCGCCGTACTGGCGTTATCCCTACTGGTGGTGAAGCCGCAGCCGCCCTGAATCACTGAGGCGGGAAACGGGGCAAATCCTTCAATCCCACTTTTTAGAGCGCAGTCTTTCTTCCTCTGAAGTACATGGTGAACTCGCCGATGGTCGCGTGCATGGCAATATGCGTCGCCTCCCCTCCCGGATCAGGGATTTGCCCGCCGGGCTTGCCCTGACGCAGTCGAATCCCCCGGCTCACGACCTCCCGGACGAATTCGTAATCGATCACCTCGGCAAGATTGTACAAGGCTTTGTCCACCAGGCGCGGACTCATGGTTTTCTTCTGGGTCAGGCAGTAGACCAGGGGGAAAATCATGGATCGGGGGAAAATCCAGCCATATTCGAAAAAAGGGCCGTCCTCCTGGTCGTGAATAATGGAAATCGTCCTGTTCCCGGGTGCAGTGCTCAAAGGCTTGTTGCTCACCTCACGAATTTTCACATGCCCGACCCCCATGGAAAAGATCCGATGTGCAGCAACAGCCAGAACGCTGAGGCATGGACCCTGGGGGTGCTCTTCCAGGTTTCTGCTCAGTGTCTCGGCAAGTTCGGTGTTTTTCACGTGGAAATCAGCGAGAAGGGTTTCCAGCCGCTGGTAGGTGAGGATATTCTGATCCACCATGACCTGCCCAAGACGAAGATGCTCCTCGGCCTGACGCTCCAGCAGATCGTCGAGTATCTCAGGGCTCAAAAACCCCAGGGATACCGCTGTGTCCCCGAAGTTGTTTCCTGTTCTTTTCTGCTCGTCGAGTATTGCGACGATGTGACTGGAATCGAGGTACCCGATATCCATGGCCAGGAGTCCGAGGGGATGGTTGCGGCCGCTCTGCAGTTCCAGACATTTTTTGAGCTGCAACCTCGTGACGATGCCCTTCTCATGGCAGTATTCACCGAATAAATAGCCGTACACTCATTTCCTCCCATGCTGCTGGATACTCAAGGGTGCGGAAAGAGCATCAGAGCTCGCCCTTTCGTTATCTCGAACGCAACGTGTCTCCGGTTCAAAGTCCGCGATTCCCTGAGGGGCTACAGATAGCGGTTCCGGTTTTCCTGGAAAAACCGGAGGGTACTCTCAAGCAAAGCGTGCTGCCATGATTTCACATCCCGCTGCAGACAGTACGCTGCAACAAACCGCTCAATGTCCTGTTCTTCTATTCTATGGCCCGGGGTGAGGTACTTCTTAAAATTGATGACGGTTCGGCGATAATTGGGAACACGCCAGGGGAAGGTGCTGTCGAAATCCAGGAAATGGAATCGAAATGTTTTTCCCCGCTCCTCCACCATGGTGTTTTTGTCGGTATCCTTGGTGAACACCTGGGCTTTGTGCAGCATTCCAAGGCTTGTGCCCAGCGAGTGAAAGAACTGTTGCCGTGCTGCCGTATCAAAGACATCCACCTTGTGGAGGTATTCCTTGTAATCCTCGGCCCGGTCCAGTCCTTCCAGCATCAAAAAAGAGCGGGTCACGATCCCTGCTCGGTATTCGTGGACCAGTCCCAGCGGCGGAGTCACACTCACCCCGCACGCTTTGAGAAACTCCAGGGTCGTATAATTGCGCTGGGCATCGGAAAGGTAGAACAGCGATTCGAGTACCCGGGGCAGATCTTTGTACACATAGACTTTTACAAAGTACTTCCGCCCCCCGGCCATGATTGGCTGGTCAAGAAAAATCTGCCTTTTCTTCACCGAGGCGAGCATTCCTTCCGATTCAGGAAGTGCGTCCCACTGGCTGAGCACGGATACAGCCCGCGTCTCTGATTCCCCCCGGGCAAGAAGGAGCTTTCTCCGGTGCCCTTGTCTGGACGGAAACGGCCTGGACTTGCTGTTGATCGTGGCCAGGATTTTTCTCCAGGAAAGGATGCATGCGTTTTGCTTTGAATTTTGTGCAGTCAAAAACCTTACTCCGTCCGTTATCCCGTACTTGGATGTGCTTGCTTATTCCTCTCATGAATCCTTTGTCAAAGAGCACGGGAAACTCTATGCCTCTCCTGTTGAACGCAAAAACAAGCCTCGATGTTCAAGGTCAAGCGATTCCCAGGCCGATGGTCCGCATCCGATTGCCCTGGCACCCCCTTTCAAATCCCACGGTGTCCGGTCGACGCACCTATTCCTCGAGCCATTCCGTCAGTGTCGGGGGCATGCTCGTGGTTCCGGTCACTGGTTTCCACTCGCATTGAGCCGTCAGTTCGATACCGCCCTGGATGATGGACACCGGCCTGTCAGACGAGACCACGACCACAACGAGATCGTCGCGGCCGGAAGTGAACCTGAGGGCAGAATTGAATCTGGCCCCTCTGGCCCGGTTCTCTCCCGGAACCGTCGTGCCGTCGAGAAGGCAGGCGAATCCATGCAAATGCAGATCACGACCGATGTGCAGGGCTCCGTCGACTTTGGCCAGGGATTTGGCCAGTTCGAGATTTTGACTCTGCTGCAGATCGAGAGGCCATTCGAGCCGCTGACCGGCGAGTTCACGGGGTCCATTCTTTAGATCAATGACCAGCGTGCACCCGTGCTTCATTTCCTCTGCCCCATGTACCAGCGAGGCAACTATCTGAAACAGGAGATGGCCGTTCACCGGGTCGATATTGGATTCCAGGAGGATTTCTTCCAAATGGACCAGCTTGGCCTTTCTGGTGGTGGAATGAAAACTGCCGTCAAAGAAGCTGCAGACCAGATCGAAGTCGATGCTCAAAAAACCGTATCCGCCACGAAAATGGGCCAGCACCGAACCTTCGGGAATGCTTCCGGTGGCGATACCGACAACGGTATTTCCATCGGAAACAAGTTTTCTGGACGAGTGCTCCACCGATTGCAGAAGCTTGCGCACATGCTTGGAATTTTCCAGGACCGGCCGCTCCATTTCGGGAAATTTGGCCAAAAATCGGACCTGCCCCAGGACCCGCGGTTCCACAAAGACCAGATCTCCCTTGGGCCACTTTCCTTCCTCTGGTGTCTTGGAAATGGCCAGAACCGCATCCAGAAGGGGATAGATGCGCAGCCCGGTGTCCCATCCCAGAAGTCGAGTCCGCTCATCCACGATGAAATCCCTGATGGCGTGGGTTGCGCACTCCTGAAGGATGTAGCCGGAGGCTCCGACATTCATGACCCGTTTTGTGGCCAGGTCCTGGGAAAGAAGCCAGGATGCATGCTCGAGCCAGCAGCGGGTCGGCCCAATGGAACACATGTCCGGGTGATGCTCCGTGAACCAGAATTGATAAAACGGGGAGGGGGACCAGCCCCCGCAGCTCACCAGCCCCGAAAGAAGCATCTCTTGGGATTTGTCCGGGATGAAATACCCGCTTCGGGAGTACCTGACTCCCTGTTTCCGCCAGACCTGGGAATCCAGAAAGATCTCCCGCAGTTTGGGTTCATGACCTCGGAGCAGGTGTTGCGGATCAAAGATTCTGACCGGATCTTCGGCTTCCAGGGCATAGATCAGGGCCACCCGGCTGGGCTGGGAAAACCGGGACAAGCCGTCCTTCAGACCATCGTGGAGGTGGGCGATGCTCAGGGCGAGCTGAAACCTGTCTCCGCTGCCTGGCGCACTCTTTCCCGGCCCGCTCCTGTGAGGGCGATCGCTCATCCGGATTTATCCTCCCTGTTTTTCAGCACAATCGGCAGGTCTT
>JBKHAV010000033.1:0-24155 GCA_046542715.1 Desulfovibrionales bacterium | reverse complement strand
GGGAGCAGAAGCAGGTATGGCGCAGGAGTATACGGGCAGGATCACCGCGATAAAGGGCAGTGTGGTGGATGCCGAGTTCAAACGCGGAGAGGTCCCACCCATCCGTTCGGTGCTGCACACAGGCGAGGAAGGCGCCATTCTTGTCGAAGTGGCCAGCCACATCGATGAACGCCACGTCAGGGCAATCGCCCTTACGCCTACCGCGGGGCTGGCGCGGGGTGAATCGATCTCCGGCAACGGCGAGCCGCTCACCGCCCCTGTGGGCAGGGAACTGCTCGGGAGAATGTTCAATGTGTTCGGCGAGGCCATCGATGGAGAAGAGCAGCCCCAGGGGCTGGACCGCAGGCCGACATTTCAGCCCCCTATTCCCCTGGCGGACCGGATTCCGGGCGAAGAGGTCTTCCACACCGGCATCAAAGCCCTGGACCTGCTCTCCCCTCTTGAAAAAGGGGGCAAAGCCGGGCTCTTCGGAGGGGCGGGGGTTGGGAAAACCGTCCTGATCACCGAACTCATCCACAACATGGCGGGCCGGCACAAGGGCATCTCCCTGTTCTGCGGCATCGGCGAGCGCAACAGGGAAGGAGAGGAGATCCACCGGGAGATGAAGGAAGTCGGGGTCCTGGACAACACCATTTTGGTGTTCGGCCAGATGGACGAGCCCCCGGGAGCCAGGTTCCGGGTCGGCCAGACCGCCCTGACCATGGCCGAGTATTTTCGAGATACCCAGGGTCAAGACGTGCTTCTGCTCATCGACAATATCTTCCGCTTCATCCAGGCCGGTTCCGAACTCTCGGTTCTGCTTGGCAGGCTTCCTTCCAGGCTGGGATACCAGCCCACCCTGGGGGTGGAACTCGCCGAACTCGAGGAGCGGATCTCCAGCAGCCGACAGGGGGCCATCACCTCCATTCAGGCGGTGTACGTCCCGGCGGACGACATGACCGACCCCTCGGCCGTCCACACCTTTTCCCACCTTTCCGCCACAGTGGTCCTGTCCCGGAAAAGGGCGGGCGAGGGCCTCTATCCGGCTGTCGACCCCCTGGAGTCCCGGTCCATGATGCTCACGCCAAGTATCGTGGGCAAGCGGCACTACACCGTGGCCCGGGAGGTGCGCAGGACGCTTGCCACCTACGAGGACCTGAAGGATATCATCGCCATGCTGGGGCTGGAGGAGCTTTCCATGGACGATCGCAAGACCGTGCAGCGGGCCAGACGGCTGGAGCGGTTCTTAACCCAGCCGTTTTTCACCACCGAGCAGTTCACCGGTAAAGAAGGCAAATATGTCGAGCTGGAAAAGACCATCGAGGGGTGCGAGCGGATTCTTGGTGATGAGTTCTCTGAGCTTCCAGAGCGGGCATTGTATATGATCGGATCCGTCGATGAGGTGGAAAAGGAATGAAAATGACGGTGTATGTCCCGGCAGAGATCTTCGAGACGACCGAGGATGCCGTCAAGGTTGTTGCAGAAGGGCCTGTGGGCGGGTTCGGGATTTTGCCGCAGCACATCGACATGGCGTCCCCTCTGGTCCCGGGGATTCTCTCCTATGTCACCCGTGAGAGCGGCGAGCAGTTTCTGGCCGTGGACTTCGGAATGCTGGTCAAGCAGGGGGACGAAGTGAAAATTTCAGTGCGCTCCGCAGCCCGGGGCGATCTGGGCCGGCTGCAGCAGGCCGTACAGCGCATGAGTCAGGATGTCGACGAAAAGGAAAAGGCCGTGCAGTCGGCAGTGGCCAAGCTGGAAGCAAATTTTGTCCGCCGTTTTCTGGAGTTGGGTAAAAATGTCTGATCCACGAAGCGTGCATGCTGAAAAGACACCTGACCCTCAGGGAAAGGGGACTGAGCTGCACAAGGACATCCGCCGCAAAGAGCAGCGGAAGATGAAGGCCCGGGAGGACAAGGGCAAGGATCTCTGGTTCGGCCTGGGCACCTTCGGCATGGTGGGCTGGGCCGTGGCCATTCCGATGGTCCTTCTGACGTTTCTCGGACTGTGGCTCGATGCCCGGGTCCCCCAGGATTTTTCCTGGACCCTGATGCTCATGTTCATCGGGCTCATCATCGGGTGTCTGAACGCGTGGTACTGGATCAACAAGGAGCACCGCGACATCATGGAAGACCGGAAGATCAATGACCGCTGACCTGGTTGCCGGCGGAATCGGGGGGGCGGCCCTGGGCCTCTTCTACTTCGTGGGACTCTGGAAGACCGTGAAGGCACTCCCGGGGGTCACCCGCCCGAGACTGTGGTTCTGGTCATCCTTGCTGCTGCGCATGGGGATTTGCCTCGGTGGGTTTTGGGCGTTTCTCCACCTTTTCGGCTCCAGCGGTTTTCTGGCGGCCTGTGCAACATTTTACGCGGCAAGGCTTTTTGTGATCAAGCTCGTGGGTTCGGGCAGGAAGTATTCAGGGATCGGATATGGAAATCAGTCCTGATGCATTTGTCTACTGGCGGTACGGGTGGTTCGAACTCAACGCCACCATTGTTTTTACCTGGGGCACAATGCTCCTTTTGGTGATCGCTTCCATCCTGGTGACGCGTAATCTCTCCTCAGGCTACCGGATCAGCCGGTGGCAGAACCTGCTGGAGTCCATCGTCAGCGGGATGATGCAGCAGATCCGGGAGGTGACCAGGCAGCGGGCCGGGAGGTTTCTGCCCTTTCTGGGAACTCTTTTCCTGTTCATCCTGATCTCGAATCTGCTGAGCGTGGTTCCTGGATACCGGGCCCCCACCGGGTCGCTCTCCACAACCGCGGCCCTGGCCATCTGCGTGTTCATCGCCGTGCCCCTGTTCGGCATCGCTGAACAGGGCGTGGGCGGGTATTTGAAAAACTACATCAAGCCCACCCCGATCATGCTGCCCTTCAATGTCATGAGCGAGATTTCAAGGACACTGGCCCTGGCCGTGCGTCTCTTCGGCAATATCATGAGCGCCGCCATGATCGCCGGGATTCTCCTGGCTGTCGCCCCGTTCATCTTCCCTGTGCTCATGAACCTCCTGGGACTTTTGACCGGGGTGGTGCAGGCGTACATCTTCGCGATTCTAGCCGCGGTATACATCGCCTCCGGCATGAGGGCCCACGAACAGACCGCAAAAAAAGCAGAACAAAAGGAGTAGTGCGTATGGATACAATGACCTTTGTGGCGGTGGTATCGATCTTTTCAGCGGCAATCTGCATTGCGATCGGGTCCATCGGGCCGGCACTGGGCGAAGGCCGGGCACTGGCCCAGGCCCTGAGTTCCATCGCCCAGCAGCCCGACGAGACCAACACCATCACCAGGATCCTCTTTGTCGGGCTGGCCATGATCGAATCCACCGCCATCTACTGTTTCGTGGTCTCCATGATTCTGATCTTCGCCAATCCGTTCTGGAACCATTTCCTCAACCAGGCGGGGGGGTAAGCGGTGCTCATCGATTGGGTCACGGTCGGGGCGCAGATCGTCAACTTTCTGATCCTGGTCTGGCTGCTCAAGAAATTTTTGTACGGCCCCATCATCCGGGCCATGCAGAAACGGGAAGAAGGGATCCGCCAGGAAATGGAGCAGGCCCGCCAGTCCAGGGAAGAGGCCGAGCAAAGAGCCCAAAAACTCGAACAGGAGCGCAAGGAGCTGGACCGGTCCAGGGAAGAGCTCATGCGGGAAGCCAGAAAAGATGTGGAGCAGTGGAGGGACCAGGCTGTGGACAAGGCCAAGGAGGAGGTGGCGGCCATGCGCCGGTCCTGGATGGAGGGGTTGCGCTCAGAGCAGGAAAAGTCCCGGCAGAAGCTCAAACGCAACATGATCACCCAGGTCTTGGCCGTGTCCGACAGTGTGCTCAGGGACCTTGCCGACAGATCGCTTCAGAACAAATCCGTGGAGGTATTTCTGAAACGGCTGGAATCCTCTCTGGAGGAACAGCCCGTGCCCGCCCAGGGCGAGCTTCTGGTTCAGCTGGGCATGTCCCCTGAAGAGGAATCAAAGAAGGTGATCAGGGGCAAACTGGAAAAACTCTTTGGAAACGGGAAGGGGGCTGTTTTCGAAGAGAAAAAGGACCTGGGATTCGGTATACGGGTTCTGGTGGGAGACAGGAAATGGGACTGGAACCTGGCTTCCTATCTCCGTGATCTGGAGCGGGAGATCTTCAGCGGAGTCCTGCAGACCGAAAAGGACACAAACCGTGGCTGAACAGGTTGTGCAGAATCTTCTCCAGCAGGTGGGAGAAGCGTTTGACAACGCGCTGGATGCCCATGAACCGGATGTGAAACCGGAAGAGATCGGCAGGGTCATCTCAGTGTCCGAAGGGGTGGTCTGGGTCGAAGGGATCAGGAGCGTCAAATCCGAGGAACTCCTCCTCGTCGGTCCCAAGGAGATACCTGGAATGGCCCTGGAAATCCTCCCTGCGAAGGTGGGTGTGGTCTTGCTCGGATCCGGCGAGGGGCTGCGCTCCGGAGCGGAGGTGACCCGGGCAAACCGTGTCCTTGACGTGCCCGTGGGAATGGATCTTCTTGGCAGGATCGTGGATCCCCTGGGCCGGCCCAAGGATCGCAAGGATCCGATCAGGCCGGAGGAGCGTTTCCCCATGCAGCGGGACGCCCCGGCCATCATGCACCGCGCCCCGGTGCAGACGCCGGTGCAGACCGGGCTCAAGGTCGTGGACGCACTCATCCCCATCGGCAGGGGGCAGCGGGAGCTGATCGTGGGGGACCGCCAGACCGGCAAGACCGCGGTGGCCCTGGATACGATCATCAACCAGAAGGGGCAGGACATGGTCTGCATCTACTGCTCCATCGGTCAGCGCAGCTCCAGCGTGGCCAAGGTGGTGGAGGACCTCAAGCACCACGACGCCCTTGAGTACACGGTGGTCGTGGTGGTCGACGGCGAGGAACAGTCGGGTCTGCAGTACATCGCCCCGTATGCGGCCACCTCCATGGGGGAGTACTTCATGGGCAAGGGCCGTGACGTGCTGATCGTCTACGACGATTTGACCCGTCACGCCAGGGCGTACCGGCAGCTTTCACTTCTTCTGCGCAGGCCACCCGGCAGGGAAGCCTTTCCCGGGGACATTTTCTACATCCATTCCCGGTTGCTGGAGCGTTCCACCCATCTCAAACCGGAGTACGGGGGGGGCACCCTGACCGCCCTGCCCATCATCGAGACCGAGGCCCAGAACATTTCCGCCTATATTCCCACCAACCTTATCTCCATCACCGACGGACAGCTCTATTTCAATCCGGAACTCTTTCAAAAAGGGCACATGCCGGCAATCGACGTGGGGCTTTCGGTTTCCAGGGTAGGGGGCAAGACCCAGCTTCCGGCCTACCGCAGGGTGGCCGGGGACATCAGATTGTCCTACACCCAGTTCCAGGAACTGGAATCCTTTTCCCGTTTCGGAACACGGCTGGACGAGAAGACGAAAAACCAGCTCGAGCATGGGCGAAGGGTGCGGGAACTGCTCAAGCAGGATCAGTATTCGCCCCTGAGCGCAGGGGCGCAGATCGTGATCCTGCTCGGTGTGAGCAAGGGGTACTTCGACGATATCCCTGTTGACCGCCTGGGTGAAGCCGAAAACCGCGTCCTGAACAGTGCCCGGGGGGAGCTGGGCGATCTGAACGAAACAGTCGCCAGGGCGGAAAAGGATGACCCGGTCTGGGACCGGCTTTCAGACCTGATCGAGGCTGCAGTCAAGGACCTCAAAGAGTAAGATGTCCACACTTCAGGGAATCCAGAAAAAACTCAAGACAGCCGGGGACCTGCTTTCCGTGGTCAAGACCATGAAATCCCTGGCATCCGTGAATATTCGCCATTACGAGCGGGCCGTGGAATCTTTGGAGGAATACAACACGGTCATGGAGATGGCCTGGCGGGTGTTTTTCCTCTCCACCGGGGGCATGCCCACCCGGGAGGCCACAGGGCCGGCATTGCTGCTGACCATTGGCACGGATCAGGGCATGTGCGGCCAGTTCAACGAGGTGGTTGTGGATCTGGTCCGAAAACAGGACGAACGGCTGGCATCCGAAATCGTCCACTGGTCCGCGGGGGAGCGGATCACCGCAGCTCTGCATGACACCGGCAGGGAAATCGCCCAGCAGTTTCAGCTCCCTGGGAGTCTTACCGGGGTCGACATCAGGGTCAAGGAAATCGTGTCCCGGATCGAGCAGTGGCAGCGTGAAAGAGGGATTCAGCAATTCTATCTGATCCATAACAAAACCGGGAAACGAGGAGGGTACAGGCCGGTTCTCTACAAGGTCCTGCCCTTGGACAGGAACTGGGCGGAGCAATACGTGAAAAAGGAGTGGCCCAGAAAAAACCTCCCCCAGATGGGGGCCCCGGCAGACGTTTTTTTCAGCCATCTTTTCAGCCAATACCTCTATATTTCGCTGTTTCGGGCCTTTGGTCAGTCCCTGGCCGGTGAAAATGCCGCCCGTCTGGCCTCCATGCAGTCCGCGGAAAAGAACATCGGCGAAATGCTGGAGAAGCTCACGGCCAGATACCAGCAGCAGCGTCAAAACGAGATCACCAGCGAATTGTTCGACATCGTATCCGGGGTCGAGGCCATGACGGGAACCGCTTCCGAATATGAACGATAGGCCCCATACGCTTGAGCCGAAGACTTCGACCACCTGATCCTGGGGGCAGCTTTTCTGCTGCCAAATGATTCCGGTTTTTTCTAAAATTGTAAAAAACTGATGAATGCCGCCTGTCGTGACTTGATGAAACGCAAGGCAGGGCAAGGTATTTCTCCCGTTAAGTCATATTTAACATAAAAGTAATTTTATAGACAAATACAGCAAGAAAATTTTACTAAATATGTACATAAATGTAGACAGCAACAAATATGTTGGCTATCCAGGAGGCACATTTCTTCAAATTTGCCAAATGGAGGGCCAAGATGAATCCTGTGGACAATGGTTTCGTTCTGATCTGCGCAGCGCTCGTAATGTTCATGACGCCGGGCCTGGCGTTGTTCTACGGGGGGATGACCCGGAGTAAAAACGTCCTGGGCACGGTCATGCAGAGTTTTATCATGCTCGGGCTGGTTTCGGTTCTCTGGGCCCTGATCGGGTACACCCTGGCCTTTGGCTCGGACCTGGGCGGCATCATCGGAGGGCTGGACTTCCTGGCCCTCAACGGTGTGGGCATGGACAATACGAACAGTCCGGCCGACAACCTTTCACACCAGACCTTCATGATCTTCCAGTGCATGTTCGCGGTGATCACCCCGGCACTGATCACCGGCGCCTTTGCCGAGCGGATCAAGTTCAGCGCATTTTTGCTGTTTTCCGCCCTCTGGCTCATCCTGGTCTACAGCCCCATGGCCCATTGGGTCTGGGGCGGAGGCTGGATGGGAGAGATGGGTGCTCTGGACTTTGCCGGCGGCGCAGTCGTGCACATGAGTTCCGCTGCTGCTGCCCTGGCAGCGTGCTTCGCTCTGGGCAAGCGCAAAGGGTATGGAGAACGGGCGTTCATTCCGCATAACCTGCCCATGACCATCCTTGGTGCGGGAATTCTCTGGTTCGGCTGGTTCGGATTCAATGCCGGCAGCGCCCTGGCAGCCGACGGAGTGGCAGCCAACGCCTTTGTGACCACCCAGTTTGCCGCAGGCATCGCAGCGTTGACCTGGATCATCATGGAGTGGCTGCACCGGGGCAAACCCACAACCCTCGGGGCCGCATCAGGCGCTATTGCCGGTCTGGTCGCCATCACGCCCGGAGCGGGCTTTGTCGGCCCCATGTCCGCGCTGCTCATCGGCGGTCTGGCCGGAATCTTCTGCTACGGCGGGGTGCTTCTCAAATCCAAGCTCGGATACGACGACGCCCTTGATGTGGTCGCCATTCACGGCATCGGTGGTACCTGGGGTGCACTGGCCACCGGGCTGTTCGCTTCGGTGGGCGCTCAGGGGCTGTTTTTCGGCAATCCCGGGCAGCTCTGGATTCAATTCGTCTCTGTAGTGGCCACATGGGCGTTCTGTTTCATTCTGAGCTACGTCCTTTTCAAGATCGTGGACGCTGTTGTGGGTCTTCGGGTAAGTGAAGAGAACGAGATCAAGGGATTGGATATCTCAGAGCACAGCGAAGCGGGCTACCAGTTCTAATTTACATCGGAAGGAGCATTGCACATGAAAAAGGTGGAAATCATCACAAGGCCTTACAAGCTGGACGATATCAAGGACGCCCTTTCCCAGATGAGCATCAAGGGCATGACCGTGACCGAGGTCAAAGGGTTTGGCAGGCAGCGCGGCCATAAGGAAGTCTACCGCGGAGCCGAGTACCAGGTTGACTTCGTAGCCAAGGTCAAAATCGAGATCGTTATTGAAGACGCCCGGCTCGCAGAGGTGCTCAAGGTTGTTCAGGATACCGCCCGGACCGGTCAGGTGGGCGACGGAAAGATCTTTGTGGTTCCGGTGGAGGAAGTGGTCCGTATCCGCACGGGAGAGACCGGCGAAGAGGCCGTGTAATCGAAGCAGATATGACTGACCAAGGTGCTGGAGGCGGCCTTTCGGGACCTGTTCCTGAGGCCGCCGTTTCTTTTCAAAGAGCCAAATCAGCTCTTCAGGAAACCGCGTTTGGGGACTCGGCCCGGCTCAACGAGTTTCCAGTGCAGCATGCCAGGCTGGTGGACCGGTACTTTCAGGACCGGCTGGAAGAGATCCGGATTGAAAAGGGTTCCTCGGCGCCGCTCTCTTTTGCAGTACTCGCTGTGGGCGGATATGGCCGAAGCGAGCTGTGCCTGCACTCCGACATCGACATTTTGATCCTGTATTCATGGAGAGTGGGCAAGGATGCAGAGGAGATCAGCCGCAAACTCTTCTTTCCCCTCTGGGACATGAACCTCGATCTGGGGCACGGAGTCCGGGATATCGGCGGCAGCCTGACATTGGCAAAATCGGATTTTCAAGTCTTCACTTCCCTGCTCAGCAGCCGGTTTCTCTGCGGGAACAGGGAAATTTTCAACCGGTTCATGGGAAAGTTCGCAAAGCTGAGCCGGAAAAAATTCCCGGGATTTCTTGACTGGCTGGAGCATCACAACAGGATCAGAGCCCAGGAGTTCGGCGAAGCCGCCGCGCTTCTGGAACCCGAACTCAAAAACGGTCTGGGCGGATTGCGGGACCTGCACCAGATGCACTGGATCTGCACGCTGCTGCACCCCGGCCAGCCTGCAGGCAGGACGAAACTGCCCGAGCCCTTCAGCCCTGAGGACGAAGCAGACCTGAAAACCAGAGCCCAGTTCCTCCTGGCAGTGAGGAACTGCCTTCATTTCGCGACTAAGCGGAAGAACGACCGGCTGTATTTCGATCTGCAGCCCCGGGTCGCCGATCTTCTCTCCTTTGCGGCCCCTAGGAGAGGGCTGGCAGTGGAACGCTTTCTGGCCAGGCTGCACAGTGACATGAACCGCATCAGGGGTATGCACGAAGTGCTGCTGCAGCAGGTCCGCAAAACCCCGTTCACATCTCCGGTCCCGCTTCCACCCGGGATACGTCAGCGGCCTGACGGGCTGGAAATGGAGGCTGAACACCTGGGTGAACTGCTCCACGCTCTGGAACTGGTCGGGGAAACAGGAATCCCTCTTTCCTGGAGGACCCGGCGGATGGTGGGAGCGGGCAGGGGAATGCCTCTGGAAAGCAGCCGGGAAACGCTCCTCAGGGTGGTGGGAATTCTTTGTGCACCCCACGGCGAAAAGGCGGCCTCCTTTCTGCTTGAGAGCGGACTGCTTGGCGCATGGATTCCCCCTTTGGGGGAGGTCCAGGATATAGTTCAGTTCGATGCCTATCATCTCCATCCGGTGGGGTGGCACAGCATCAAAACGGTCTCCAAACTGATCGAACTCAAGCAGCCTGAAACCGTGTACAGCGAGACATGGTCCCGGGTCGAGGACCCGGAGAGCCTGGTACTCGCCGCACTTCTGCACGATATCGGGAAAGGAGCAGGGGAGCACGAAGCCAGGGGAGCGGAAAAGGCTGCCCGCTTTCTCACTGGCCTGGGGTTTTCGGACGAGATCGTCAGGGATGTGGAGTTTTTGATCTGCAACCATCTTCTGCTTTTCAAGACGGCGACACGACTCGACCTGCAGGACGAGTCCGCCGTGGCCGATTGTGCCGGCAAGGTGGGCACTTCCCAGCGCCTGGACATGCTTTTTTTGCTCAGTGTGTCCGATGCCATGGCCACGGGGCCGAAGTCCTGGAACGAATGGGTTTCCTCCCTTCTGAACGAACTGTATTTCAAGCTGGCAAAGCTCCTGAACAAAGGCCATTTGTCCGAGCCGGACACGCTGCGCCGAATGGTGGCCACCAGGGATCGGGTCAGGCTTTTGGCCGAAAAGATTTTTGACCGGGATTTTGTGGAGCACAGCCTGGAACACATGCCTTCCCGGTATGTGCTGACCCTTCAACCTGAGGAGATCGTCGATCACCTGCAGTTGATCAGAACATTCACCGCCCGGATGGATGAAGAAGGGCGAAGAGTTCCTGGAGGAAAGGGAGGAAGAGGGATTACGGAACTGACGACTCGAACTCTGCCCCAGGCGGGATGTTATGAAGTCGTCATCGTATCCAGAGACCAGAACAGACTTTTTGCAGCCATCTGCGGTGTCCTGGCCCTGTATGATCTCAACATCCTCAGCGCAGAGATCTTCACGTGGAGCAATGGCACCGTGGTCGATCTGTTCAAGGTCCAGTCTCTCAAAGACGATCTTTTTATCGAGGAGGTCTGGGCCCGAGTTTCCCGAAGCATCAAATATGCCATGACCGGGAAACTTTCCCTGGACTACAGGCTGGATGAAAAGCGGAATTCACCGTTTTTTACCCCTTCGAAGCCCTCAGGGCGCGAACCTGTCGTGTCGATAGACAATGAGACAAGTGATTTTTATACGATAGTCGAGGTGGTTGCCGATGACCGGCTGGGCCGGTTGTATGAAATCGCAGAAGTGTTCAACCGGATGTGTGTGGAGGTCAAGCTTGCCAAAATCGCAACCCACGGAGACCGCATAGCCGATATTTTCTATGTCCGGGACGGGCTGGGACAGAAAATCGAGGCGCCTGACACCGTGAAGGAGGTGGAGAGGGCGGTTTTCCATGCAATCTTCAACCGTTGACAGGCAACCCTGCAGAAAGAAGCTGTTCGACCGATGTATCTGCAGAGGTGGTCCCCAAACCCGCCGAAAAGCATTCAGCTGGTCTGCTTCTTCCTTTTGATCGGGGAGTGTGTACAACTTTAGATTTGAAGATCATTTCAAATCTACCTGTATTCTCTTGCCTCAAAAAACGTGATACTATTTCAGGAGTTACATGCATGCCGGAAGGTCTGTCACGTACGGAGCGCACCTGCCGTTTCCCCGTGGCAGTCCGGCATTGAGCAAGTTTTCACATGTGCCTTGGAGCAAAGGCCCTGACAGGAGGCCGTTTATGAGGGCGCATGTGACAAGTTGAACTTGTTTCGGTGTGATTGACAAACATTGCCTGTCGTGATTTCAAACGGTCTAGTGCTTCAATTTAATTCCATATTCTGCTCGGCAGTTCGAGTAACAGGCGTCGAGTTCCAATCCTCATCTCATTGAAGGAGGAGATCCGTGGAGTTGACCTGGCTGAATGTCGCCATTCTCCTCTTTTTCGGCGCGGGCATCGTCTTTGCCGGTGTTCCTCTTTTGGTTTCCCTGCTCGTTTCACCAAAGATTCGCGGGGGGGAAATCGGGGAAACATATGAGTGCGGTGTCCCCACGTCCGGTCCCACCTGGATCCGATTCGGCGTCAACTACTACTTTTATGCCCTCATCTTTCTGGCATTCGACGTGGACGTTCTCTATCTTTTTCCTGTGGCGGCATATTATGCCCACAGCGAAGGATGGCTTCCATTTTTCAAGGTTCTGCTCTTTATTGTGGTCCTGGCGGCCCCATCCGCCTATTTCTGGCGCAAGGGAGTATTTACGTGGCCGAAAAGAATAAAGATCTGATCGTTTCCAGCCCCGAAGTGGAGCAGCCGCTTCTGAACCTGAAGCCGGCGCAGTACATCCTTGATGTGTGCCGGTCCATGTCCATCTGGCCCATGACCTTTGGGTTGGCCTGCTGCGCCATCGAGATGATGGCCGTGGGCATGGCCCGCTTCGATATCTCCCGGTTCGGGTCGGAGGTTTTCCGTCCCTCCCCCAGGCAATCCGACCTGATGATCGTTGCAGGCACAGTGAACCGGAAAATGGCTCCGGCGCTTGTGCGGCTCTACGAGCAGATGCCCGCCCCCCGTTACGTCATCGCCATGGGCAATTGCGCCATGTCCGGGGGGCCGTTTGTGTACGACGGCATGTACAATGTGGTCACCGGCGTGGATCAGCTCGTTCCGGTGGACGTCTACGTGCCCGGGTGTCCGCCCCGACCGGAAGCTCTTCTTGAAGGACTTTTCGCTCTGCAAAAAAAGATCAGCGGACGACGGTGGTGGCCCAATCCCCAGGAGGTGCACAAGCAATGAGAAATGGGAAGGCCAAAGAGATGATGAAGATCCCGGCCCAATGCCGGTCTGAATGCCGGGAGCAGGAGTGCGGGCAGTCCTGGATCATGGAGGTCGAGGGTGATCAACTCCTCCCGGGGGTGCAGACATTGTGGGAGCAGGGATATTTTTTGGAAGACGTCACCTGCTCGGATTTCACTGAAGGGTTCCAGCTGATCTACCATTTCGCCCATTGGGACACCCCGGGACGGGTTTCCCTGAAGTGTTTCGTTGATCATGACAATCCTCGCATTCCCAGCATTGCCACAATTTTCAAGGGGGCGAACTGGCACGAGCGGGAGTGCGCGGATTTTTTCGGGATCAGCTTCGAAGGCCACCCGAACCCCCTGCCGCTTCTGTTGCCTCCGGAGGCAAACTTTCACCCCCTGGTCAAAGAGCCGTCCAAACGTCAATCCGTGCACAAGGTCATCCCTTTCTGCCAGATGGTGGCCTGCGACGAATCCGTTGCAGAGGAATCAGAGCGCAAAACAACCCATGAATAAAGGCAGCCACATGGATCCTGTGAAAAGCTCAGACCTGATGACCGGTGACTTCTACACCAGGTATTTTCAGAAAGGGGAACGCGAAGACACCCTCATTTTGAACATGGGGCCGCAGCACCCTTCCACCCACGGCGTGCTGCGGATCATGCTGGAGCTGGACGGTGAATACATCGTCCGAGCCGACCCGGTCATCGGCTATGTGCACCGGGAGCATGAGAAAATGGGGGAGGTCCAGGCGTATCCTCAATATCTGCCCAATATGGGCAGGGTGGACTATTTGCACCCCCTGGCCTGGAACTGGGTCTGGGTGGGCGCGGTGGAGAAGCTGAGCGAGGTCGAGGTCCCGGAACGGGCCGAATTCATCCGGGTCATCACCTGCGAGTTGAACCGCATCGGCTCCCATCTGCTCTGGTGGGGAGCCTACCTCCTGGACCTGGGAGCCTTCACCCCGATCATGTACGCCTTTGACGAGCGCGAAAGCCTGCTCGATCTGCTCCAGATCGTTACCGGATCCCGCCTGACCTACAGCTATTTCCTCTTCGGCGGAGTGAGCGCGGACGTGACCCCGGAGTTCATCGAGGGGGCCCGGGCGTTCTGCACGCGCCTCAAGTCCCGGCTGCCCATGTACAAAGGGCTGGTCACGGACAACTACATTCTTCGCAAGCGGTGCGAGGAGATCGGCGAGATACCGCTGGAGATGGCCCGGAGCTACGGGGCCACCGGTCCGGTGCTCCGGGGATCAGGCAAAGCCTACGACGTGCGCAGGGCCGAACCCTATTCGGTGTACGACAGACTGGATTTCGAGATCCCCACCCAGGAAACCTGTGACGCCATGGGCCGCTATCTCGTGCGCATGACCGAATTCGAGCAGTCCATCCGCATCGTGGAGCAGGCACTGGACATGCTGCCTGAAGGCGATTTCATCCACCCCAAGGCGCCCAAGCGTATCCGCCCGCCAAAGGGAGAAGTCTACTTTGCCGTGGAAAGCGCCCGGGGCAAGGTGGGCATCTGCCTGCAGAGCGATGCCGGGCCTTCACCCTACAGGCTCAAACTTCGGTCCCCGTCATTTTCCAACCTGAGCCTCTTCGGGGAAGCGGCCGAGGGAACCCTCATTTCAGATGCGGTCTCCATTTTGGGGAGCCTGGACCTGGTCATTCCGGAGATCGACAGATGAGCATAGACTTCGCCCATCCCTTCGTCCAGATTATCATTGCCATGTCCGGCATCCTGGGATTTGTCGGCTTCAACGGCCTGGTCATGGTCTATCTGGAACGCAAGATCGCCGGGCACATCCAGCGCCGGCCCGGACCGTTCGAGGTAGGACCGCACGGCATCCTGCAGCCTGTGGCCGATGCGGTCAAGCTCGTGGCCAAGCAATTGTTCACACCGCCCAAAGGGGACAAACTCCTGTTCTGGGCAGCGCCGCTGCTCTCGTTTGCCCCGGTGGTGGTCATGTTTCTGCCCATCCCCTTCGGGCCGGTGCTCACGGGCATGAATGTCAATCTCGGGGTCATCCTCATCCTGGCCTTTTCAGGACTCAACGTCCTGGCCCTGTGTCTGGCCGGATGGGGGTCCAACAACAAGTACAGCCTCATCGGGGCGGCCCGTGCCGTGGCGCAGTCCGTGGCCTACGAGATCCCGCTTCTGCTCTCCGTGGTGACCATTGCGTTTTTGACCGGCTCCTTCAATCTCTACGAGATCTCCATGGCGCAGGGAGCCTGGCCCTGGCAGTGGAACGCGGCCAACCCCATAGCCCTTGTGGCGTTTTTCATCTTCTTCGTCTCCGCATTGGGGGAGACCAACAGAGCCCCCTTTGACCTTCCCGAGGCCGAAAGCGAACTGACGGCCGGGTTTCATACGGAATACTCGGGCATGGGGTTCGGACTCTTCTTCCTGGCGGAGTACGCCGCCATGATCGTGATCAGCGCCATGGGAGTGGTTCTTTTCCTCGGCGGATGGAACGGTCCGATTGCCCCGGGCTGGTGGTGGTTTCTGCCCAAACTCTACCTCCTGCTCATCGTCATGATCTGGATGCGATGGACGTTCCCCCGGGTCCGCTTCGACCAGCTCTTGAACCTCAACTGGAAGTGGCTGATTCCGCTGGCCCTGGTCAACCTCGTGATCGCTGCCGCGGTTATCAAGATAACGGGATAATCCATGACAGTATTCAGGGAAATCGGAAAAGGGCTTTCAGGGCTGTGGTCGCTTCTGGCCGGGATGTCCATTACCGGCAAGTACTTCTTCCACAAGCAGGTCACGGTCCACTACCCCAGGCAGGTGCTCACCAATTTGGACACCTTCCGCGGGCACATCGAACTGATCCCCAGGGACGAGGACCCGTCCATACCCCGCTGCATCGCCTGTGGGGCGTGTTCCCGCATCTGCCCCACGAACTGCATCTACCTGGACTGCATGGTCGAACCCACGGAAGAGCAGATGAAGGAACGCCGCAGGGTCATCGACGTGGCCGGACAGCCGGTGGTGGCCAAACTGGCCAAGACCCCGCCGCCCAAACAGCTCAAATGCCGCACGGTTGGAAAATTCCAGTTGGACTACACCCAGTGCAGTCTGTGCGGGAACTGCGTGCGCATCTGTCCGGTCCAGTCGCTGCGGTTTTCCAACGACATCTACCTGGCGTCCTACACCCGCGAGCCCTTCAACACCATGGATCTTCTGCAGCGCATGCACGAACAGGTGCAAAAAGGGGCGTTCAAAGAGCTTCCGCAGCAGGCGGAGACCATCCCCGCCGAGACCCAGGGGCCGGTGGTGCCGGTGGTGAAAGAAGAAAAAGACCGATCCGAGGCAGTGAAATCATGATGCAGATTCTGACCTACGCAGTTTACGGATTGTACCTTTTGCTCATCGTGGTCGGGGCCTTTCTGGCGGTGAACGCGGTCAGTCTGGTAAGAGCCCTGGTGGGGCTCATCATGGCCATGTTCGGGATTGCCGGCATGTACCTTCTGCTGAACACGCCGGTCATGGCCTTGATGCAACTCCTCATCTACGTGGGCGCGGTGGGCGTTCTCATCTTTTTCGCCGTCATGCTCACCAAGGGTATCGACCGGGGGGAAGGACAGGAGATGAAACCCGTTGCCGCAGCCCTGGCAACCGGTCTTCTGCCTGCAGCCGGACTGTTCTTCGCGGTGTTGGCGACACCAATGGAATTCGTCGGTCCTTCGGAGGTGGTCCCCATCGCCGAACTCGGGAAGGGGCTGCTCGGTCCCTACATCCTGGTCTTTGAGCTCATTTCCGTGGTCCTGCTCGTGGCCATGCTCGGAGCGGTTCTGCTCGGGTTTGAGCGAAGGAGGCCCAGATGAACCCGTATATCCTGTATCAAATCGCGGCATTGGCCCTGCTTGGGTTTGGACTTTACGGCCTGGTCAGGCGCAGGAGCCTGGTGGGCGTCCTGATCAGTGTGGAACTGCTGCTCAACGGAGCCAGCCTCTCCATCGTGGCAGCCGCCAGGCTCACTCCTGCCAATGACGTGCTGGGGCAGCTCACGGGTCTTCTGGTCATGGGCCTGGCCGCGGCCGAGGCCACACTGGTCCTTGCGATCATCATGGTCGTGGCCAAGCGGTTCGGGAACACGGACAGTGTAAACATCACAACGTTGAAGGGCTAAATGGAAAGCGCACGACTCCTCATTCCGCTCCTCATTACGGGGTTGGCCCCCCTGTTTATCTGGCTGGCCAGGAACAACCCCAATGTGAGGGAAGCGGTTTCCTTTGCGGCCGCAATCCTGACGACTTCGGTCATGCTCACCTTTGTCCCCGGCGTGCTCGAGGGCAAGGTCTACACCTATCACCTGTTCACGCTGCTGGACGGGATCTATGTAAAGTTCTGCGTGGACGGGCTGACCCTCATCTTCGGACTGATCGCGCCACTGCTCTGGATTCTGGCCACCAGCTACAATGTCGGGTACATGCGCTCCCTCAAGGAGCACGCCCAGACCCGCTACTATTTCTGCTTTGCCATAGCCATTTTCGGGGCGGTGGGCGTGTCCATGGCCGCCAATATCTTTACCCTGTACCTCTTCTACGAGGTGATCACGGTGTTCACCTACCCCCTGGTCGCCCACCATGAGGACGAGGAAGGCTTTTCAGGGGCACGCAAATATATCGTCTATCTCATGGGCACGTCCAAGATGTTCCTGCTTCCAGCCATGGTCCTGACCTACGTGCTTTGCGGGACGCTGGATTTCAACCTTGGCGACGTGGTCACAGGCATCTTCCCGGAAGACGCCAATCCGACCCTGGTGACGCTGACCTACTTCCTGTTCATCTTCGGCCTGGCCAAGGCCGCGATCATGCCCCTGCACAACTGGCTGCCCTCGGCCATGGTCGCGCCCACGCCGGTATCGGCCCTCCTGCATGCAGTGGCCGTGGTCAAGGCCGGGGTGTTCTCCATCAGCAGGGTGATCCTGTCCGGGTTCGGGCTGGAAACCATGAGCACCCTGGGGCTGGGCCTTCCCACAGCATATCTGGCGGCGTTTACCATCGTGACCGCGTCCATCATCGCCCTGACCAAGAAGGATCTGAAGGCCCGGCTGGCCTACTCCACGGTCAGCCAGCTCTCCTACATCATCATCGGCGTGGCAATGCTCTCCCCGCTTGCCGTCACCGGCGGGGTGGGGCACATCGCCCATCACGCCTTTTCCAAAATCACCCTGTTTTTCGCGGCCGGGGCCATCTACGTGGCCACGCATCTCAAGCAGATCGACCTCATGTCCGGACTGGGCCGGCGCATGCCCTGGACCTTCGGGGCCTTCGGCCTGGCGTCGCTGAGCATGATCGGCGTGCCTCCGGTGAGCGGGTTTGTGAGCAAGTGGTACCTGGTCAATGGAGCCCTGGACCAGGGCAGAGTGATTCTGCTTGTGGCGCTTCTGGCCAGCACCATGCTGAACGCGGCCTACTTCGTGCCCATCGTCTACCGCGGTTTCTTCGGCCAGGCAGCCCCAGGGATCGATCTGGAGCAGTACTCCGAGGCTCCCATGAGCATGGTGGTGCCGCTTCTGGTCACGGCCGTCATCTCAGTACTCCTGGGGCTGTACCCGGCGGTCTTCTTCAATTTCATCCATGCCCTCGGAGGGATGTCGTGAGCATACAGGAGCGACTCGGGACCGCACTGGACGAGGCCAGGTCAAAGACCGGTCTGTGGAAGGGAATCCTCTACGGGTTCCTGGGGGTGCTGCTGGTGGCCAACGCGTTCATTCTTCCCCATCATCCCCATGTCAACCAGGAACACTATCCCGGATTCTGGGCGGTGTTCAGCATAGTGGGGGGGCTTGGTCTCATCTGGCTGGCCAAAGGGTTTTTGACCAACGTGATCGGCGTATCCGAGGATTTTTATGAGCGCGACAAGTAGCTTCTTTCACCCGGCCATCGGGTTTTTTGCCCTTGCCCTGATCCTGCCTCTGTTTTCGGGCCGGTGGTGGCGCTGGCTTCTGCCGATCCCGGGAATCGCGGCGATCATTGCGGTCGTCACCATGCAGACCGGTGTCTACGCGGGCATTGAGTGGATGGGCTTTCCTCTGGTCCTGGGACGGGTGGACCGGCTTTCCATCATCTTTGCCCACGTCTTTGCGATTCAGGCGCTGCTCGGCTTCATCTACGCCTTTCATCTCAAGCAAAAGCGTCAGCACGTGGCCGCAGCCCTGTACGTGGGCGGCGGATTCGGGTGCGTGTTTGCCGGGGATTACCTCTCCCTGTTTCTGTTCTGGGAGATCATGAGCGTGGCCTCCACTCTCCTCATCTGGTTCAATTTCAAGGAAAACAGAAAGTCTTCAGGCGCGGGGTTCCGATATTTCCTGTTCCACTCCCTTGGCGGGCTCCTGCTGCTCGGGGGAATGCTCCTGCGCTTCCAGGCCACGGGAACCTGGGCCTTCGACCACATCGATCCCACCGGAGCCCAGTACTATGACTGGCTGATCATGTTCGGATTCGGGGTGAACGCCGCCTTTATCGGAATCCACGCCTGGCTTCCCGACGCCTATCCGGAGGCAACGGTCACCGGCGCGGTGTTCATGTCCGCCTTTACCACCAAAACGGCCGTGTACACGCTGGCCAGGGCGTTCTGGGGCTGGGAGTTTCTTGCGGTCATGGGCGTGGCCATGACCCTCTACGGGGTCGTGTACGCGACCATGGAGAACAACGCCCGGAGGATCCTTTCCTATCATATCGTGTCCCAGGTGGGATACATGGTCGCCGGGGTCGGCATCGGCACCGCCCTGACCATGAACGGAGCCACGGCCCATGCCTACGCCCATATCCTGTACAAGGGGCTGCTCTTCATGAGCGTGGGCGCGATCCTCTATTCCACAGGCACGGCCAAACTCACGGAGCTTGGGGGCCTGGTCCGAAAGCTTCCCTTTGTCATGATCGCCTACATGGTGGCCGGGCTATCCATCTCCGGCTGGCCCCTGTTCAACGGCTTCATCTCCAAAACCATGACCATCAGCGGAGCCTTTGCGGATCATCGAACCCTGCTGGGGCTGGGGATGGAACTGGCAGCGGTGGGAACCTTCCTCTCCGTGGGCATCAAGCTTCCCTACTTTGCCTTCTGGGGTGGCAAAAAATTCGACAACGCCAGGCCGCTCAAACCCATTCCCGTGAACATGTACATCGCCATGGGCCTTGGCGCGTTTTTGTGCATCTTCCAGGGCGTGTACCCCCAGGCCCTGTACGCCCTGTTGCCCAACCTTCCGGTGGACTACTGGCCCTGGACGCCGTGGCACGTGCTTCAGGCCCTGATCCTGCTCAGCTTTACCGGACTGGCCTTCTACATCATGCGGGAAACCATGAAGCCCCATGCCCAGCTGAATCTGGACTTTGACTATCTCTACCGCAAGGTCGGGCAGGGGTTCCTCGCACTGTGCCGGGTGCCTTTCGCCTTTGTGGACACGCTGTGGAGCGAAGCCTACCGGGTCATCGGCCTCGCCGGGCTGAAGCTTGCGGCCAGGGCGGCCTCCTGGTTCGATTGGAATGGTATCGACGGGGTGCTGGACGGGGGGGCAGCCAAGGTCATGAAAACCGGGGGCCGCGCGGCCCAGTTTCAGAGCGGCAAGCTGCAGGAGTACATCATGGGCGCGGTGGGCATTGCCGCAATAGTCCTGCTGGCGGTCATCATTTTCTGATGAGACGGCACAAGCCATCAATGAGCGCAAACAAGGGAATGAACACTCCATGAGTTCGACACTTCCAGTCCTGAGTCTGTTGATCTTCTTTCCACTGGCGGCCTGCTTCGTTTTGACCTTCCTTCGCGACGATCTCATGGTTAGACGGGTGGCCCTTGGGGCGGGAATTGTGGAAATCCTGCTGGCGTTGCCGCTTTTGGGCTTTGATCTCCAGACCAGTGAGTTTCAATTCGTGGAGCGGGTCCCCTGGGTGGAGTCATGGGGGTTGTCCTACTATCTCGGGGTCGACGGCATCAGCCTGCTCATGGTCCTTTTGACCGTGCTCCTGCTGCCGCTGTGCGTTCTCTGTTCCTGGACGTATATTTCCAGCCGGCTGAAGGAATTTCATATCTGCCTGCTGCTCATGATCGCAGCCTGCATCGGTGTTTTCGCAGCACTGGACTTCGTGTTGTTCTATATTTTCTGGGAAGCCATGCTCATCCCCATGTACCTGCTCATCGCCGTCTGGGGCGGGCCCAGGAAACGATACGCCTCCATCAAGTTTTTCCTCTACACCCTGGCAGGGTCCACGCTCCTGCTGGTGGCCATCATCGCCTTCTACCGTTCAGCCGGAACGTTTGCCATTCCTGAACTCATGCAGTCCGAATTCTCCTTCAGGTTCCAGTTCTGGACCTTTCTGGCCATGGCCCTGGCTTTTGCCATCAAGGTTCCGATGTTCCCGTTCCACACCTGGCTGCCTGCAGCCCACGTGGAGGCACCATCGGCCGGCAGCGTGCTTCTGGCTTCGGTGCTCCTGAAGATGGGCACCTACGGGTTTTTGCGGTTCTGCCTGCCGCTCGCCCCGGAGGCCAGCGTCTATTTCGCGCCGCTCATGATCGGCCTTTCCCTTGCCTCCATTTTGTACGGTGGGCTTGTGGCCCTGGGGCAAAGCGACATCAAGAAGCTCATCGCCTACTCTTCGGTGGGCCACATGGGCTTTATCACGCTGGGCATCTTCATGTTCAATCTGCGCGGAGTAGAGGGGGCCATCATCCAGATGCTCAACCACGGGATCACAACAGGAGCGCTGTTCATGATGATCGGGGCCGTCTATGAGCGCAGCCACAGCAGGGAAATTTCTGACAATATGGGATTGGGAAAGTACCTACCGGCCTTCATGTTCTTCTTCGGGCTTTTCTCCCTGTCATCGCTTGCATTCCCCGGCACCAACAGTTTCGTGGGCGAAGCCCTCGTTCTGATCGGAGCGTTTGAAAACGACTTCCTTTACGGGGCCGTGGCCGTTCCCGGTGCCATGCTGGCGGCGGCCTACATGCTGAGACTCCTGCAGAAGATGTCCTGGGGCAGGCCCAGCCGGGCGGCAGCATGGGGTGATCTCACCCGTCGCGAATGGGCCTATCTCCTGCCCTTGGCCGTGCTGGTGATCTACATCGGGCTGGCGCCCGGGCTGGTTCTGCGGACCATGGACCCGTCGGTCAAAAATCTTCTCTCGAATCTGTCTCAAAAGACCGCGGTTGCAGAACGCGTTTCCCCGGATCAACATTTCGTGAAGCTGGTGCCGGCAATGACGGTCTCCGTGGGTGACGTGAAGGGGGGCAGCCATGAGTAAGCTCGTTCTTTTCCTTCCCGAGCTTTTCTTTCTCCTGCTGATCGTTGTCCTGTTCATTCGGATCCTGATGCGGCCGAACCGAGACGAGGCCTTGGCCTGGCTGCCCTGGGCCGCATTCGTGGGGGTGCTCGTGGCCCTGGGGTCCATAGGGGTGAAGGGTGATCTCTTCTGGTCCGCCTACCAGGTGGATTCCCTGTCCCAGTTTTTCAAGGCCGCGATCGCCGTGGGATTTTTCGTGGCCGTGTTGAACGCCCTGGGCACGACAACTGTGGATGCAGAGAAACGCAAAGACTACTTTCTCTTTCTCACCATCAGCGCCTGGGGACTCATGCTGCTGTCCAGCGCGGTGGAACTGGTCACCATGTATGTCGCCCTGGAGGTCTCCTCCTACAGTCTCTTTGCCCTGGTTCCCCTGCGCAGCAACTCCAGGGAAGCGGCAGAGGCCGGGGTCAAGTACATTCTCTTTGCCGCGGCAGCCACCGCAGTCTCCCTGTACGGCCTGTCCTACATCATCGCCACGCAGCACAGCACCTACCTCTCGGATCTGGCCGCAGGTACAGGGATTCTCGGTGGAGGCGTTCTCGGGGCCGTTGGTCTGGTCATGTTTTTGTCCGGGTTCTTCTACAAGCTGGCCCTGTTTCCCTTCCACTTCTGGACCCCGGACGTCTATCAGGGGGCGAGCAACGAAACCACGACCTTTATCGCCACGCTGCCCAAACTGGGGGCGGTAGTGGTGCTCATCCGACTGGCAACGCTCTTTGCGCCGGGCATGGTGCCTGCCGATGTCATGGCCTGGCTGGCAGCACTGTCCATGACCTATGGAAATCTTGCCGCCCTGATCCAAAAGGATGTCAAACGGCTGCTTGGATATTCAGGCGTGGCCCATGCCGGGTACATCATCCTGGGCATCATTGCCGGAACAGCGGCCGGGCTTGCCTCGGCAGCTTTTTATGCCCTGGCCTACCTCTTCATGAATTTGACCTGCTTCTGGGTGATCTGCCGGTTGTCTCCCAAAGGGGAGAACGTGCTGGTGGAAGATCTGAACGGGCTGGCACGACGATTCCCCCTGATGGCCTTTGCCCTAGCTGTGGGAGCTTTTGCCCTGGTGGGACTCCCGCCTACGGCCGGTTTCATGGGCAAGCTCTTCCTTTTCACCTCGATATGGGGGCAGGGGTATAACTGGCTTGTCATCGTGGCAGCCCTGAACTCGGCTGTCTCCATCTATTACTACCTGAACCTGGTCCGCCACGCCTACACCCAGGAACCAGGGACGAAAACAGTCGCGATTCCCAAGGCGGGGACGCTCTGGGCCGGGGTTCTTGCCGTGTGCGTCCTCCTTCTCGGGATCATCCCCGGACCGGTTTACGAGTGGGCGCTCCAGGCAGGTCATGCCCTGATTCCATAACCTTCCGGCATTCTAATCCCTCAGTGTAACCGGTGTTCTTCTGGTACGAGTGCGTGCCTCCCTTGCGGGAGGCTTTTTTGTGCGCCACGCCCGGACGAGGCAAACGGTGCACCGGTTCGAAAATATTCGACCAGGTCCGAAGTTTTCAGAAACCGATTGCTTCTGCCGGGCCTGTCGTTGCAAGGTGGATATGAAGACTCTGTGCAAGGTGTTCTTGCGTTCAGCGTCGTCCATTGGGAGAGATTCTCACCGGCAGGAAGTGAATTCCAACCGTTTGCCGAATTTTTCGTGCGAAAATGTTTTCCATAGCCAAGAATAAGAGTATTTTTTTCCGGGAGTTGTAAACGGTGCTCAAATGCTTATTGTTCTTAGCAACAACCCGTGCCAGTCAACACCCGGTTCGACATCGAGGAGTCTGATTGGTCGAGGAAAAACAGCCCCGCGAGTGTGAACAAGCAAGTCTTCAGGCTCTGCGGGATGAGCAGCCTACCGCGCCTGATCGACTCACCGTTGAGAAGGGCCGGGTGCTCAGGACGGCGGCAGAGTGCCGGCCCAGGCCAGATCCCTGGACAACGGTGCAAAGGACAATGTTCTGCAGGACAATGTTTCCGACCAGGCCGGAAGGAGCCCGGGCTTTCACGAGACGTTTGTACGGGTCGTGCCCTCTGTGGAAGAAAAGGTCGGCTCGAACATATATCAGGAGGATATATGAGCAAGTATTTCCTTTTTCAGGACCAGGAAAATTGCATCGGCTGCATGAGCTGTCAGATTCACTGCAAGGTCAACAAGGCGTTGCCAGAAGGACCCAACCCCTGCCAGATCATCACGGTCGGGCCCAAGATCGTGCGGGGGGTTCCCAGGGCGGCCCATGTCTATCTCTCCTGCTTTCACTGCGAAAACCCGTGGTGCGTGACCGCGTGTCCCACCGGAGCCATGCAGAAGAGGGAAGAAGACGGCATCGTTTTTGTGGACCCGGAACTGTGCGTCGGCTGCAAGGCCTGCATGGTGGCGTGTCCCTGGGGCGCGCCCCAGTGGAACCCCCAAACCGGCAAAGTGGTCAAATGCGATCTGTG
>JBKHAV010000148.1:0-4846 GCA_046542715.1 Desulfovibrionales bacterium | reverse complement strand
TGCGCTTCGCCATTCGCGAAGGCGGCCGCACCGTGGGCGCCGGCGTGGTTTCCGAAATAGTGGAGTAACAGAATCATGGTTACAATGAGCAGTGATCGCATCAGGATCAAGCTGAAGGCATACGATTACAGGATCCTGGACAAGGCCGTAACAGAGATTGTTGATTCCGCCCGGAATACGGGTGCCAGCATCGCCGGGCCGATTCCCTTGCCCACGGATATTCATAAGCAGACAGTGCTTCGTTCCGTTCACGTGGACAAAAAGTCCCGGGAGCAGTTCGAGGTTCGCATCCACAAAAGGTTGCTCGACATTCTCGAGCCCACGCAGCAGACCGTGGACGCACTGGGGAAGCTCAATCTTCCCGCCGGCGTCGACGTTGAAATCAAGCTCTAACGGAGTTCACCATGGCGAAGACAGTAGGTCTCATCGGACAGAAGCTCGGGATGACCCGGATATTTATGGATGACGGATCCGTGGTCCCGGTCACGGTGATTCAGGCCGGACCGTGTCCGATTGTGCAGAAGAAGACCGAGAAGACAGACGGATACACCGGCATTCAGACCGGGTACGGTCCGGTCGCGGCTCACCGGCTGAACAAACCCGAACAGGGTCACCAGGGCAAGACCGACCGGGGTTTTTTCAAGCACTTGCGCGAGTTCCGGGTGGACAATATCGACGATTTCGAGGCAGGAAACGACCTCACTGTCGACCTGTTCAAGCCCGGGGAGCGGGTCAAGGTGACCGGCACGTCCAAGGGCAAGGGATTTCAGGGCGTCATGCGCCGCTGGAACTTCAGTGGCCTTCCCGCTTCCCACGGTGTGGAGAAAAGACACCGCTCCCCAGGAGCCATTGGACAGTGCGCCTGGCCGAGCAAGGTCTTCAAGGGCAAAAAGATGGCCGGGCAGATGGGAAACAAGAAGGTCACCTACACCAACGTTGAAGTCATCGAAGTCCGACCCGAGGACAACGTGATCTTCATCCGCGGGCAGGTCCCCGGTCCCCGCAAAGGGCTGGTGGTCATCCGGAAGAAGCAATAAGAGGGTCACCATGGCAAAAGTAAGCATATATTCTCAGGACAAGAAGGAAGTCGGCCAGCTGGAGCTTCCCGAGGAGATCTTCGAGGTCCAGGTTCGCCCTGAAATTCTGCATCTCGTTGTCCGGGCACACCGGGCAGCGAAGCGGACCGGCACTGTCGGCGTGAAGACCCGCAGCACCATTCGGGGCGGCGGGAGCAAGCCATGGCGCCAGAAAGGCACCGGCCGGGCCCGGGCAGGATCGAGCCGGTCGCCCATATGGCGGCACGGTGCAGTGGTCCACGGCCCTGTTGCCCGGGACTACTCCTTCAAGGTGAACAAGAAGATCAAGGCTCTGGCCATGAAAATGGCCCTGTCTTCCCGGCTTGCCGAAGACAATCTCATGGTGGTTGACGCCATTACCTTGCCTGAAATCAAGACAAAGGATTTCTGCAAGGTCAAAGATGCACTGGGACTAAAAAAAGCCTTGATTGTTATGGCCGATGAAGATAACACTCTCAGGCTTTCCGCCAGGAATATTCCGGGCATTACCGTGCAGAATCAGAGCCAGCTCAGTGTCTATGATATCCTTGCCCATCAGCAGCTGGTCCTTGCACCCAAAGTGGTCGAGACCATACAGGAAAGGTTGAAGTAGCATGGACTACACAAAGATATTGATCAAGCCGCTTGTTTCCGAGAAGTCGACCCTGATAAAGGAATTTGCCAACAAGGTCGTTTTCTATGTCCATCCGGACGCGAACAAGGTGGAAATCAAAAAAGCCGTGGAGGACGCCTTCAAAGTGAAGGTGGATGGGGTCAACGTCATTCGGAAGAGACCTCGGGTGCGAGCCCGCTTCGGCCGGAAGACGGGAAAGCAGTCCGGGCACAAGAAGGCGTACGTGACGCTTGCTCCCGGTGAAAAGATAGAGATTTTTGAAGGGGTTTAGCAATGGCTGTGCGTAAACTGAAGCCCACTTCTCCGGGTCGCAGGGGAATGACCGTTTCTGATTTCGAAGAGATCTCCCGGTCCACACCGGAGAAGTCTCTCACGGAAGGGTTGCCCAGAAAGAGCGGCCGGAACAACAACGGCCGTGTCACTACCCGGCGCAGAGGCGGGGGGAACAAGCGACTCTATCGAATCATCGATTTCAAGCGCAACAAGCTGGACGTGCCGGCCCGAGTCGCCTCGGTGGAGTACGATCCCAACCGTTCCGCCCGCATTGCCCTGCTCCATTATCTGGACGGGGAAAAGCGCTACATCCTTGCTCCCGTCGGCATCAGCGTCGGTGACCAGGTCATGGCCGGGGAAAGCGCGGACATCAAACCGGGCAATGCCTTGCACATCAGCAAAATTCCTGTGGGAACGATCCTGCACAATATCGAGCTGCATCCGGGCAAAGGCGGACAGTTCTGCCGCGCCGCCGGAACCTATGCCCAGCTCATCGCCAAGGAAGGCAAATATGCCACGTTGCGCATGCCCTCCGGTGAAGTGCGCAAGGTTCTGGCCTCCTGTTTTGCCACAGTGGGGCAGGTGGGCAACGTTCAGCATGAGAACGTCACGCTGGGCAAAGCCGGCCGTTCACGCTGGCTGGGCCGCAGGCCTGCAGTCCGGGGTGTTGCCATGAACCCCATCGACCATCCCCTGGGCGGCGGTGAAGGCCGCAGCTCCGGAGGTCGCCATCCCGTATCACCCTGGGGTATGCCCGCGAAGGGGTACAAGACCAGGAACAAGAAGAAGCAGTCCACGAAACTCATCGTGAAACGGCGCAAGTAGAGGGAAGTAGTATGCCACGGTCAGTAAAAAAGGGTCCCTTCATCGATACCCATCTCGAGAGCAAGGTGCAGCGGGCCAATGATGCCAACGATCGTCGGGTCATCAAGACCTGGTCCCGGCGCTCCACCATTCTTCCGGAGATGGTCGGGCTCACCTTTGCAGTGCACAACGGGAGAAAGTTCATCCCGGTCTTTGTCACGGAAAACATGGTGGGGCACAAGCTCGGCGAATTCTCTCCGACGCGCACGTTCTACAGCCATGCCGGCGATAGAAAAAGCCAGGTAAAAGGCAAAAAATAGGTCGAGGGTCAATCATGGAAGCCAAAGCAGTAGCCCGTTATATCCGGATCTCCCCGCGCAAGGCCAGACTTGTGGCCGACAATATCAAGGGGAAGCCGGTGGAAGATGCCCTGAGCATCCTGACCTACACTCCCAAAAAGGCGGCAGAGGTCCTGTCCAAGGTCCTGCACTCCGCCATTGCCAATGCGGAGCAGGTCCCCGGTGTGGATGTGGATTCCCTTTTCGTCAAGCGGGTTACCGTGGACGAGGGTCCCACGTGGAAGAGGATCATGCCGCGCGCCATGGGGCGAGCATACAGGATCCGGAAGAGAACGAGCCATATCACCATCATTGTAGAAGAGTTATAGGAGGCGGCGTTGGGTCAGAAAGTACATCCCTACGGTTTTCGCCTGGGGTACAACAAGAATTGGCTGTCTCGGTGGTTCAGCACGAAGAGCTATCCGCAATATGTCTTTGAAGACAAGAAGATTCGAAATTACGTCAAAAAGAAGCTCTATCATGCAGGGCTCGCCAAGATAGAGATCGAGCGCGCCGCCGACAGGGTACGTCTGATCGTGTACACCGCCAGGCCCGGTATCGTGATCGGGCGAAAAGGTGTTGAGATCGAGAAGCTTCGCGATGAACTCAGGAAGAAATTCCAGCGGGAATTCACCATCGAGGTCAACGAGATCAGGCGGCCTGAGATCGACGCCCAGCTGGTGGCCGAAAACGTGGCCCTGCAGCTGGAACGCCGGGTGGCCTTCCGCAGGGCTATCAAGCGGACCATCAGTCTGGCCCGGAAGTTCGGCGCCGAGGGAATCAAGATTTCCGTATCCGGCCGTCTCGGCGGCGCGGATATCGCCAGGACGGAATGGCACCGGGAAGGACGGGTACCCCTTCAGACCCTGCGAGCCGACATCGACTACGGGTATGCCCTCGGCAAGACCACGTACGGTGTGATCGGGGTGAAGGTATGGATTTTCAAAGGCGAGATATTAGACGAGGTTAGCCAGTAATGCTGAGCCCAAGAAAAACAAAATTCAGAAAGCAGCACAAGGGCAGGATCGGCGGGATGGCCAGCCGGGGAACAACGATTGCGTTCGGGGAAGTCGCCCTGAAGGCCTTGGAACCCGGAAAGCTGACCAATCAGCAGATAGAGTCCGCCCGTGTTGCCATGATGCGGCACATCAAGCGTGGGGGAAAGGTGTTCATTCGGATTTTTCCGGACAAACCCATTACCGCCAAACCCGCTGAAACCCGGCAGGGTAAAGGAAAGGGCTCTCCCGTGGGCTGGTGTGCCCCGGTTCGGTCCGGAAGAATTCTTTACGAAATCCATGGAGTGAGTGTGGAACTGGCCAAGGAAGCTCTGATTCGCGCCTCCCATAAGCTGCCCATCAAGACAACCATCGTTGTCAAGGAGTAGGCGATGAAGGTGCAGGAGTTACGCAATCTCGATCAGAAGCAGCTCACCGAGAAGCTTGAGGAATACGGCAAGGAATTGTTCAATCTCCGGTTTCAGCATGCGACCGCGCAGTTGGAGAATACCCAGCGGATCTCCACGGTTAAAAAGACGATCGCCCGGATCAAGACCTTAGTCCGCGAACGCAAGATGGAGACTTCCAATGAGTAAACGGATCATGAGCGGCCAGGTCCTGAGCGACAAGGCCGATAAGACCATCGTAGTGCAGGTGGAGACCCTGGTGAAACATCCGGTGCTCAAGAAGTATATCCGCCGCAGAGCGAAATTCATGGCTCACGACCCCAACAACGAATGTGGGGCA
>JBKHAV010000032.1:0-25343 GCA_046542715.1 Desulfovibrionales bacterium | reverse complement strand
CCATGAACGAATACGTCACCGCAGGCATCCTTTTGGGACTGACCGCAGGGATCGCCCCGGGCCCTCTCCTCCTCCTGGTCATGAGCGAAACCCTGAGCCATGGGTTCAAAGCGGGACTCAAGGTCTGCTTCGCCCCATTGATCACGGATGCACCCATTGTCCTGGTGACGGTGTTCGTTCTCTCCAGGCTGGCGGCTTCAGAGGTGCTGCTAGGGCTGATCTCGATCATGGGAGCGATTCTGGTGTTCTGGCTGGGAGTGCAGTCCATCCGCTTTTCCGGAGTACCTGCACATGTCGAAGCACTGCGACCCAGATCCCTGCGCAAAGGAATCCTGGTCAATTTTCTGAGTCCGCACCCCTATCTTTTCTGGGCGGGTGTGGGAGCCCCAGCCATGGTCCGGGCAGCACGCGAAAGCATCCCTGCCGCTGCAGGCTTTCTCATTGGATTCTATCTGCTTCTTGTCGGGTCGAAAATCATTGTGGCCTTTTTGGTCGGCCGGTCCAGACACATCCTCTCCTCCCGGGGGTATGTCTTTACAATGCGGGTCATGGGGGCGCTGCTGATTGCTCTGGCCATTGTTCTCGTTTTCGATGGATTGCGGCTGCTGCAAGCCTGATCGGAGTTCAGGTGCCTTTATTCGGCGTCTCGCAGGCTGGTCTACCTTCCAAATACAAGGTTCCCGACATCCTCGGCATCCAGTAGCCCACCTGTGAAGTTTCCTGTAATTATAGAAAGATCAATGCCGACAATTTCGAAAACTTCTCAGAAACTCTGGCCCGTCTGGCTGACTGTTGCCCTTGTCCTTTCCCTCTGGATCGGGAGCAAATGGTATTTCCAGGACCCGTTCGACATCGTTTGGAAATACCCGGCCAAGGCAGCTTCTCTCACCGCCTCGACCCTTATGGTCTGGTGTGTGGTCCTCGCCACCCGGATGCAGGTCCTGGAGGACTTTTTCGACGGACTGGACAAGGTTTATCAGGTGCACAGGCGGTTGGGGCGCTGGGCGTTTTTCATCATTCTTCTTCACCCTTTTTTCCTGGCCGTGGACCGGCTTCCCGATATGTTCCTGTTTCTTCAGGACATGTGGTTCATCCCCCCGGAAGGGGACAGGTACCTCTGGGGGCAGAACATCGGCGTGGCCGCACTGCTTTTCATGTCTCTGCTTGTCGTGCTGACGCTTTGGATCACCCCGGCTTATCATATCTGGAAAAAAACCCATGAATGGTTCGGGCTGGTTCTCGTTCTCGTCATGGCCCATGTGTTCGCCGTCGATGCCGACGTTGCCGCCTATCCCCTGCTCAGATATTTCTTTTGGGGTTTGCTCATCCTCTCACTGGGTGCCTTCGTCTACATCCGGTTTCTGTACCGCTTTGTGGGACCGCATTACCGTTATGTCGTCTCCACGATCCAGCGCCATGGAGACGTTCTCAAGATCAACTTTGCTCCTTTGGAGCAGAAAATGGATTTCAAACCCAGCCAATTCGTCTATCTGGTGGTCGACAAGCCGAATATTTCCAGGGAACCGCACCCCTACTCCATTGCCAGCGGATACAATCTGGAAGCCAGCTTCAGGCTGGGCATCAAAAAGGTCGGCGACCATACCCGCTCCCTGGATCGGTTGCAGCCCGGGGACCACGTCACGGTATATGGTCCATACGGCCGGTTCAGCGATCCCTTCCTCTCAGCTGAACGCGATTGCGTGTTCATCGGCGCCGGCATCGGCATCACCCCATTTCTGGGCATGTGGCATGTGGCGCTGCATTCTGAAGAGCGCCTGCCACTTCAGGACGTTCCCCAACGACTCCGGCGCATGCACCCGGAAATCATCAGATCCTGGAAAAGCCCGCGGGTTTCCCTCTTTTACCTCTGCAGCACCCCGGAGGACGCAAGCTTTGACAGCGATATCCGAAACGAAGTGATCATGAGCCACTTCCATGGATTCGAGACAATGGAAGAGCGCGGGCATCATTACGAACCGTACATCAGTTCGAGACAGGGAAGGCTCACGGCCGAATATGTCCACCAAAAGATCCCCGGCGGGGTCACAGACAAATTCATCTTTCTGTGCGGTCCCGTCGGCATGACCGATTCTCTCATCGCCCAGTTTACCTCCCTGGGGGTTCAGCGAAAACATATCGTCATAGAAGACTTCAATCTGCTCTGAAGTGTTTTCTTCCCCTCTCCTGAATGGTATAGTGAGGCTTTGCTTTTTCGAACGTTTCCATACCGCACGGTTTTTTCGAAGTCAGAGGGGGGGACATGAAGCGAATCATTTCAACAGTCTGTATGGGACTCGTCATTCTCCTGTTTGCCGCCCGTGCGCCTGCACAGGAAATTCTTCCTAACCTGTTTGGCGTCTGGTCGGCGGAAGGTTCGGTTCTTGTCCAGGATAAATCCGGCAATGAACCCGCATCACGCCCCTCCCGTCAGATCGATATTCATGGGGTATTGACCATCAATCAACAGGAAGGAGCCAGATTTACAGGGAAAAAGGTACTGGAAGGCGATTTCGAAGAAGTTTTCGGTTTCATCAGGTTTGATAATCTCAGCGCCATGGTCATCAACGAACAAGGTTTTGAAACCTGGACCTTCCCGACACCAGACAGAATCGAAGGATTCTCGATGGTCGAATTCCCGGACCGCATCCAGGCCAGCACCATTTTGTACGTACGCATACCTCCCAGAACGCGCTGAAATGGTTGCGGCGCCAGGGACATGGAGATTCCCATTACTCTCCGCAAAAATTCAACGCCCCACCCGCATGGATCTTCCGGCAAGCGCAATGATTGTGCGACAAGACCGGGGCATCGAACCCGCAGGCCCGTGATCACCTCTTTCCCTTCATATTTCCGTGCGTTATATTCCGCCAGTCTTTGGAACTCTGAACAGCCCTTGAACTGCAGGAGCATGCCTGAAAATGACTGAGCGACCCCGGGAAGCCATTCCACCGAAATCATGGCACACGATGAGCGTCCAGGAAACCGCGGACGCTCTTGGAACCGATCCGAGCAAGGGCCTGTCTCACGATACGGCTGCGCAACGAAAAAAAGAGGTCGGCCCCAATGAATTGATCGAACGCCGCGGCAGGAGCGGGTATTCCATTTTATGGGATCAGGTCAGCAGCACAATGGTTCTCATCCTGATCGTGGCCTGTGTGATCTCAGGGTTTCTGGGCAAGACCACCGAAACCCTGGCCATCGGAGCCATTGTGGTGCTTTTCGTGCTCCTTGGGTTCGTTCAGGAGTACCGTGCGGAACAGGCCATGGCCGCTTTGAAAAAGATGGCCACCCCTTTTGTGCGGGTCCGGCGAAACGGTGGAGAAAGGGAGATCTCGGCCACAGAACTCGTGCCCGGGGACATCGTCCTGCTGGAGGCCGGATCGGTGGTGCCGGCTGATGTTCGTCTTGTGGAATCCGCCAATCTCCGGGTCCAGGAAGCCGCCCTCACCGGCGAGTCCGAACCTGTGGAAAAACAGACCGCCCCCCTGGAACGTGACGAGATTCCGCTGGGCGACAGGGTCAATCTGGCTTTCATGGGCACTGCGGTAACGTACGGCAGGGGCATTGCCGTGGTCATTGCCACGGGCATGGGAACCGAACTCGGGAAAATCGCCGACCTCATCCAGGACGTCAAGACCGGGATGACGCCGCTGCAACGACGTCTCGACCGGGTAGGCAAAGGACTTGCCGGGTTCGGGGTCGCTGTTGCCGGACTGGTCATGGCCATCGGTCTCTTTCGGGGTGAAACACTGGCCGACATGTTCCTGACCGCCGTGAGCGTAGCCGTTGCCGTGGTCCCGGAAGGGCTTCCCGCCGTGGTCACGGTCACCCTGGCCCTTGGCGCCCAGCGCATGCTCAGGCGCAAGGCCCTGATCCGCAAGCTCCCGGCAGTGGAAACCCTGGGGTCGGTCACGGTGATCTGTTCGGATAAAACCGGGACCCTTACGGAAAACCGCATGACCGTAACGGTCATCGATGTTGCCGGCCATTATCTGGAGCTGGTCGGCACGGCCCGCCACCCTGCCCCCACACTGCAGGAAGCAGAGGAGCATTCCTTTCTTGCAGGACAACCCTCTGCCATCGCCCTGGTCATGGCCTGCGGGACGTTGTGCAACGATGCCTCCCTCATCGAGGAGGAAGGGGAACCAGCAGCCATGGGCGACCCCACCGAGGGCGCCCTTCTGGTTGCCGCGGCCCAGGCCGGCCTGCACCAACGGGCCATTCAGGCCGCTTTGCCCAGGGTCGGCGAACTGCCCTTTGACTCGGAACGCAAACGCATGACCACCCTGCACCGGCTGCCCGCCTCGCCTGAGGAGCTGGACCCGCTGCTTCGCCCCATGCACGATGGACAGCATTCCATGGTGATAATGACCAAGGGCGCGGTGGACGGGCTCATGGACGTATGCTCCTCCATCTGGGTCGAAGGAGGCCCGGTCCCTCTGGACACAGAACGACGCCGGCGTCTACAGGAGGCCAACGACTCCATGGCCCAAAACGGGATGCGCGTTCTGGGGACGGCCATGCGCTGGGTGAACAGCCCGGATGAACTGGAGGAAAGCGACCTTGTTTTCCTGGGCCTGACCGGCATGATCGACCCGCCCCGTCCTGAAGTGAAACAAGCGGTCCAAACCTGCAGGACGGCCGGAATCAGGCCGGTGATGATCACCGGAGACCATCCGCTCACTGCCAGGTTCATCGCCCATGACCTGGGAATCAGCACCAACGGAAACGTCATGACCGGACAGGACCTCTCCAGACTCACTGCAATCGAGCTGGAGCAGGCCGTGAAGGATATCTCGGTCTTTGCCAGGGTGTCACCGGAGCACAAGCTGCGCATTGTGGAGACCCTGCAGAAAAACAATGAGATCACGGCCATGACCGGTGACGGCGTCAATGACTCCCCTGCTCTGCGCAAGGCGAACATCGGCATCGCCATGGGCATCACCGGCACGGATGTGTCCAAGGAAGCCTCGGACATGGTTCTTTTGGATGACAACTTCTCCACCATTGTCGCCGCTGTGGAGGAAGGCAGGGTCATCTACGACAATGTCCGCAGGTTCGTGAAGTTTTCCATTGCTGGAAACCTCGGCAAGGTCGCGGTGATGCTTCTTGCCCCCTTCATCGGCATCACCATCGCCCTTCTCCCCTTGCAATTGCTGTGGCTGAATCTGTTGACCGACGGTCTGCTCGGCCTGGGCCTGGGCGTGGAGCCCGCCGGCCCGGGTGTCATGCAGCGTCCGCCACGGTCCCCCAGGGAGCACTTCTTCAGTGGAAGGCTCAGCTTGCATGTGGCCTGGGTGGGAGGGCTCATCGGCGTGCTCGCCCTGCTCGTCGGGTTCGTCTACTTCGATCCGGCCGTTCCTGGCCAGGGTCCCTGGCAGACCATGATTTTCACCTCGCTTGCGTTCATGCAGCTCGGTCAGGCCCTGGCTTCCCGCTCCGCCACCGTGTCCCTGTTCACCCTGGGCCCGTGGTCGAACAAGCCGCTTTTTTTTCTGGTCCTGCTCACCATCGGCCTGCAGCTGATGGTGTTGTACGTTCCATTTTTCCATGTGTTTTTCCAAATAACGGCACTTGGTGCCCGGGATCTGCTCATCTGCATGGGCCTGGGGGTGGTGGTCTTTGCTGCGATCGAAGCGGAAAAAATTCTGATTCGGAAACAAAGACCGGTGTGAACACATTTTCTCAGCGCTTGCGCCTTTTATAGAATTGTAAAAGTCCTCTGGAGAGTGGCAGCATACAGAACACAACCCCGAAGATTCCCCTCTGGATAAAGATCGTCTCCACGCTCTTTCTCGCCCTCTGGATCCCCTTGTACTGGCTCGGGTTCGGTCCGGTGAATTTTCTGTGGTTCTCGGATATTGCCCTGGTCATGACCTGCCTGGCACTGTGGCGGGAGAACAGCTTTTTGGCGAGCATGGCGGCTGCGGGCACGCTTTTGCCGGAGGTGGTCTGGTCTTTGGATTTTCTGCTGCACTTGAGCTTTGGGGAACGGGTGACCGGTGCAGCGGCCTACATGTTCGATCCCGCTCTGCCGCTCCATCTTCGGATCCTTTCCGGATTCCACCTGCTTCTGCCTCCGGTCCTTCTCTGGACGCTGCACCGCCTCGGCTATGACCAAAGGGGCTGGAAGGCCCAAACCCTTCTCGCCTGGATCATTCTTCCAATCAGCTATTTGGCCTCAGACCAGGAACACAACGTCAACTGGGTATACGGACCGGGCGTGACGCAGGAAATTCTTCCTGAACCACTCTATGTGATACTGCTCATGATCGCTCTGCCGGTGCTGATTATTCTTCCCACCCATGGACTGTTGCGGAACCTGTATCCACCACCGTGTGCCTCTTCCCAGAGAACAGAACGAGGTCACTGAAAATCGTCTCGACCACTGTTTTTTCCTGGACAAAAGGGCACGACCCGGGATTATCCTTTTCCCATCCGGTGCCGACGGGAACTGCAGACCGGTTCCGATCAACGGCACAAGGGTCTGAACCACAACCCTCCAGACAGGAGACAGGAACCATGCCTCCAAAGCGCCCCATGGATTCAAAACAACGTGCCGATGTCCTCGAGCGCCTCAAACGCGAGCACCTGCAGCGGCAAGGGTCCTACCGTGAGCAGGCTCTGCGGATTCACCCCCATATCTGCGCAAAATGCAGCCGTGAGTTCGAAGGGAAACGGCTTCGGGAACTCACTGTGCACCACAAGGATTCAAATCCGGAAAACAACCCTTCGGACGGCAGCAACTGGGAGCTTTTGTGCATCTATTGCCATGAAAACGAACACTCCAGGGAAACCGACGCCCAATGGCTGGGCAAGCCCGGCAGCCAAAACAGCTCCACCTCCCCGTTGAACAGCCCTTTTGCCGGCCTTGCCGAAATGCTCAAGAAAAAATAGTCACAGCCTGAACCTTCGACCAATTCCCTGCCGGCTGCCGCACCCCCTTGATTGGAGGAGACAACCCGGTCTTCTCCTGGTACATCCCTCGCCACCATGAAACGCGACAGTCATTCTCTGGTGAAAACAGCGGCATTGCCCGCTCTTGTCCCCCCTTCAGGGAATATGATCCCGCTCCTTGCCATTTTACTGGCAGTTCTGTTCTGGGGGGGATCGTTCTCTGCGATGAAAATCGTTGTATCCGCCCTGGGGCCCTGGACGGTCATGTGGCTGCGCATGATCATGGGGCTTTTGATCATTCTTCCCTTTGCCCGGCGGCTCAAGCCGAAGCAATTCTCCCGTGCCGACCTCAAGCTCCTGATTCCGCTCATACTGCTGCAGCCCTGCTGCTATTTTCTGCTGGAATCAAATGCCCTCACCTACACGACGTCGGCCCAGGCCGGAGTCATCTCCGCATCAGTCCCGCTCCTCGTGGCGGTGGGCGCTTGGCTTTTTCTGGGCGAGCGCTCCGGATGGACGGGCGTGACCGGCCTGTGCCTTTCCCTTTTGGGAGTGGCCTGGCTCAGTCTGGCCGGAAGCCCCGGCGACTCGGCCTCGAATCCCCTGCTTGGAAATCTGCTGGAGTTCGGGGCCATGGTCAGTGCCGCAGCCTATATGATTCTTTTGAAAAAACTGAGCATCCGTTACAATCCCTGGACTCTCACAGGGCTTCAGACGCTGGCCGGTGTCATTTTTTTTCTTCCCGGCCTGTTCACCTTTTCCTGGGCCTCGTTTGCCGCTTTGACCACCACCGAATTCTTTGCCCTGCTCTACCTGGGGAGTTTTGTCACCCTCGGGGCTTTCGGCCTCTACAACTGGGGTATCAGCCGCATCCCTGCAAACAGAGCCTCGGCATACATCAACCTCATCCCGGTCGTGGCCGTGATCCTGGGCTGGACTCTGCTGGACGAAGCCTTGAACACCGGTCAGATCGCCGGCGCCGCATGCGTTTTCCTCGGAGTCTGGCTGAGTCAGTATGGGGCCCGGAAGAAAGCTTCTCACTCAGCCCAGACATAGATGCGAAACGACATTTGAATAGTCCGATTCCACCCGCATAAAGCGCATGCGCTCGCGCTTGGTCAGAGGACCTGGAATGTACCAAAAAGCTCAAGTACTGCTTGAACTGTACAAACACTGCTTCCTGGATCTGTCAGAGGGCGCTCTTCAAATTCGCTTCCGCAAAATCCCAGTTGACCAGATGATTCATGAAGGTCTGAACGTATTTGTCCCGCTCGTTTTGGTAATCCAGATAATAGGCGTGCTCCCAGACATCGAGGGTGAGCAGGGGAACCATGTTCCTGGTGAGGGGGTTGTCCGCATTCGGGGTTGAAAGAACACGAATGCGGTCTCCATCCAATGCCAGCCATGCCCAACCGCTGCCGAAGCGTTTCAATGCAGCATCCTTGAATGCTCTTGTGAACCCCTCGAAAGTGCGAAATTCTTTTTGAATGGCAGCCATGAGCCGAGACCCGGGTTTTCCCCCGCCCTCCGGCTTCATGCACTGCCAGAAAAACGCGTGATTGAAGACCTGGGCCGCATTCTCAAAGAGAGACTGCTTCAATGTGTCATGGGCGGTTTGCCGGATCAGCTCCTGAAGGGGCATATCCGCCATCTTCTGATGTTCTGCCAGTTCACCGGCCTTGCGTACGTACCCTGCATGATGTCTGTCATGGTGGAAATGCATGGTCCTCGAGGAGATATACGGCTCCAACGCACTCCTCTCGTAAGGCAATCCCGGAAGTTCGATCTCTTCCTGTCCTGTTACGCCCCTTTTTTTCCGCATGTGCATGGCCAGGTAGGACAGTCCTACTGTTCCGGTCAGCAGCAGGGCGCCGGCCCCCATTTTCGAAGTCCTGATGCCGCTTTCGGATCCCTCTTCTCTTTTCAACATTTTTTCCTCCTGAGTTTCACTTGAGACAGGACCAACTGTACACGGGGCATGTATTCCAGTGTCAAGTCGCGGAAAATATTTTTTGTATGTGATCGGAAGTGGACAATACATGTCCTTTTATTCTTTAATGATACACACAAAACACTGAGTATCTTCATCCAAGGAGGTCGGATTGCCGTACGTCAACATCAAAATCACCAGGGAAGGTGCCACGGCCGAACAGAAAGCCAGGCTCATCCAGGGCGTGACCCGGCTCCTTCAGGAAGAGCTTGGAAAAAATCCCCAGACCACAGTGGTGGTCATCGATGAGGTGGATACCGACAATTGGGGCATCGGCGGAGAACCCGTGACCCAACGAAGAAAAAAAGGGATGTAAGCGGCGCGATTGCGCTTTTCGTGAACGGTTCCATTGCATTCCTGAAAAGCCACGGGGCAGCCATGCAGAGACAGGACCGGGTGGTCCAGGCCTGAAGAGAAGTATGAAAAAAGGCGGGTGCTCCTTTCTGTCATCACCCCATGACAGGAGAAAACCAGGGCAATCCTGTCTATCAAAGTAATGTCATTGATACCTGAGGGCAACCAGCGTAACTCAACACTTCGTATTCATAAAAACTTACAGGATGACGGCATGGAACGAATTCGGGAGATTTTCGGGATCCTCGGTTTTGCCATGGAGGCAGGAGGAGTTCTCATCATCGTTGGTGGCGCCCTCTTTGCCACATGGCGTCTTGTGACCCAGAAGCATAGGGACAGGCACAGCACCTACAAGGCGTACCGGCAGGATGTCGGGCGATCCATTCTTCTCGGCCTCGAGTTTCTGGTGGCCGGCGACATCATTCGCACCGTGGTGGTGGACCTGACCATGCAAAGTGTTCTCGTCCTGGGACTGATCGTGATCATCAGGACCCTGCTCAGCATGAGCCTCGAGATCGAAGTCGAGGGACGCCTGCCCTGGAAGGATTCTCAGGAATCTTGAAACATGCAGTTTCCAGTCTCTGCACCGCCTGTTCCAGGAGGTCACGCGCTTCTCGTGAGGATTTTCAACGACCGGCTATGGACAAGACCTGTAAAATACAGTGTAAATGGAAATACCGAAACTATTTCATGAAGTCATCAACGCTCATTCACCAGGAAATTGCATGCTAGACCATTGTCCCCGTTGCCACTCCCCGGTACAGCCCAAACACAGCCGGTGCACTGAATGCGGATCCAGTCTTCCCCGTCGCCATGATTTCTTCTTCATTTCCCTGCTCCTGCTCGCGCTGGTGGGGCTTGTCGCAGTGATCGGCTCCATATTCTGGAAGTACACAGGATAGACACAACGAGTTTTTCATCAGCGGCAAAAGTCCGTTTGCGCACTAAAAAAGCTCCCGGAGAACCTCTCCGGGAGATTGTCCCTTTCCACAAGGCCCACTTCTTACTCCACCATGACGAACTTCCCGTCCCTGACCTCCAGCATGACCATGGAATCGGTCCCCAGACCGTTGTGGTCGTCGGGGGTAATCGTAAAGATGCCGCTGATGCCCACAAAGCCGGTGGTCTGCTCCAGGGCGTCCCTGACCTGTTCCGCGTCAGTCGTACCTGCCGCTTTCATGGCATTGACCAGAAGAGAGATCGCGTCCCAGGCGTATCCGGTGTGGGTGTTGATCGGATACTGGGCATCATAGTTATACACCTCATTATACAGATGCACGAACTCCTGGATGACAGGTTTTTGCGGATCGTCATCCGGCAGCTGCTCCCAGACCATGAGCTTGGTCGCGGGCATCAGATCGCCTTCTGCCGCTTTGCCGGCCAGATCGATATAACGCGGTCCAGGAAGGCCATGGCACTGCACCAGGGGAACGCTTATTCCCAGGGCGCTATGATTCTTGGAGACAAGGGCTCCGGCAGGACCGATGGTCCAGCAGACCACGGCCTGAGGATCAAGCCCCGCCAGCTTGGTCAGCTGGGTCTTCATGTCCACGTCCGTGGGATTGAACTGTTCATGACCGACGATTTCGATCCCAAATTCCGGGGCGAGCTTTTCCAGCCAGCGCGTGCCGTCCTTGCCGAACCCGTCGCTGGCCGAAATCACGGCGATTCTGGTCATGCCCTTATCCTTGAGGTACCCAAGCACTTTGCTCACGGCCACCGAGGAGCGCTGGGGTGCCTTGAACACGTACCGTGCCGTGCCGAAGTCCATGGACCCGTGCTTGCCTTCCATGATCACCGGATCTCCGCCAACAGTCATGACCGTCGGAATCTTCATCGCCTCGACCTGCTTCTTCACAGCCATGCCGGTGTCCGTCCTGGTCGGCCCGATCACTGCCGCAACCCGTTCCAGAGAGACAAATTTCTTGAAGACCATGACCGCTTGGGTGGGCTCGCTCTCGGTATCGCCCAGAACCAGCTCGATCGGACGGCCGTTGATCCCGCCTTCCTTATTGATCTTGTCCACAACCATCTGGGCGACCAGCTTGGTGGGCGAACCGATGTTGGCAGCCGGCCCGCTCAGGGCGAAAAAAGCCCCGATCTTGACGGGGTCCTTGTTGTCGGCGTGACCCCTCTCTGCCGGGCAGAGCAAGAGAGCGGCCGCAACCATGCCGAATACAACCCCTCGCAACTGTGTGAATCTTCCCATACACCCCTCCTGGGTCCCCGCCGACCGCTCAGGTCAGACGTTGTTGTTGAACCGTTTATCAATGACCCGCTTGGATTTTCTTTCCGTGCGGGGGAGTTCGCCATGGTTCACGACGTGGATTGCAGCGCTCACCATGATCAAGGCTTTGATCGACTTCCCGATGCTGCGGGCAATGTCCACATCCCCGTTCGAAGAAACACCCTCTTTTCGCTCCACCTCGATAGTCATGTAGTCCCGGCCGTCGTCCCTGTGCTCGAGCAGGATCCGGTATTCCGACCCGATCTCTGGAAATCTTGATAGGACGTGGTCGATCTGCCCCGGGTAGATGTTTACAGCCCTGTACTTGATCATGTCGTCGGTGCGGCCCAGGAGGCGGTCGTGCCGGGGCAGGATGCACCCGCACTCACACCTCCCCGGGATGAGCCTGGTCATGTCCCGGGTCCGGTACCGGATAAGCGGGGACGCCTCTTTGCGCAGGGTGGTCACCACCATTTCCCCGATTTCTCCGGGCGCAACAGGTTCGAGGGTTTCCGGATCGAGGATCTCCAGGATGTAATAGTCGGCCCAGTAATGGATCCCCTGGTGGGCTTTGCACTCCAGACCGGTTCCAGGGCCGTAGAGTTCGGTCAGTCCCGGGATATCGAAGAGTTCGGCCCCAAGGGCGTTGCGTATCGTGGTGCGCATGGACTCGCTTGTCCGCTCCGAGCCGTAGACGACCCGGTTCAACCGGATCGTGTCCCCAAGCCTCCGGCGACGGATCTCCTCGGACATGAGCAGGGCCATGGAGGATGTGGAACACAGCACAGTGGTTCCGAAATCCTCCAGGAACTGGCACTGCAGCTCGAGGTTTCCGGGCCCCACCGGGAGTGCCAGAGCCCCGAACCGCTCGCATCCGAGCTGAAATCCAACGCCTGCAGTCCAGACTCCGTACCCCACCGCAATCTGCACCCGGTCTTCCCGGGTCAGCCCGGCCATTTCAAAGCAGCGGGCCATCATGTTCGCCCAGTCGTCCACATCTCTGCTGCTGTATGCCAGAATCTTGCGCTTGCCCGTGGTCCCGGAACTGGCGTGGACCCGTACGACCTGCTCCAGAGGCACGGAAAGAAGCGGAAAGGGGTATCCCTGGCGCAGATCCTCGGCCGTTGTGAACGGCAGACGTCGCAGATCGTCCAGGGAGTTGACATCCCCCGGCCGCACACCGGCCTGTTCCAGGCGATCCCTGTAAAAGGCGCTGTTCTGGTGGCAGTGGGCCACGGTCCATTGCAGCCCTTTGAGCTGATGGTCTCGAAGCGATGTTTCGTCCTGGAATGAAGGCAGAAAAGTCATGTCTTGGCTCACTCGATGCTTTAAGGGTTCATACACCGATGCCAGGGACCTTTCCCGGCATCGGACAGGTGCCGCGTAATCGGAACAATGCGGATTACAATTCCAGGTTTTCCTCTTTCATCCGCTCCAGGGTCCATGCTCCGCCCCGCAGGACATGCTCCCGGGCCAGACGTTCGGCCAGCTCGGGATCGCCCGCTTCAAGGGCCTTCAGGAGTTGTCGGTGCTCGTCCATGGACCAGGAGCCGGCCACCAGGCTCGAGGCCATGGCCCGGGTGATCCGTTCCACGACATCGCCCAGATCGGCAAGAAGCCGAGAAAGCAGGCCTGAATCCGCTGCCTCGTGCAAAAGGGCGTGGAATTCGCTGTTCAGCCTGACCATTTCCCTGCCCTCTCTCCGGGCGTTGGCCTCTTCGAACCGGGCCATGTTCTCGCGGAACCGCCCCAAAATGGACTCGTCAGCTCGTGCAGCCGCACGCCGGGCGGCATGCCCTTCCAGGACAGCCCGCACGTCGACGGCTTCCTCGACTTCCTGCACGGTCAGCGGCCGGACCACATATCCTCCCCGAACGAGCTTTTCGAGAATCCCGGCCTGCTCCAGCCGGTGCAGAGCTTCGCGCAACGGGGTCCGGCTGATCCCGAGCCTGGCGGCAAGTTTCTCCTCCACCAATCGCTCGCCCGGAAGAATGTCTCCGTTGATGATCATCCGCCGCAAAAGCTGGCTGGCTTCCTCCCCAAGGGGTTTTGGTCTGGACAGGAGATTTCTGGTCATGGCGACTCCCCTGAACCGGAGGGGCATGTTTCTCCCTGGGATCGCCGCGGGCCGAGAAACGCCTCCCGCAGAAGTTCGTCGCTGAGGATCTCCTGGGGCGTTCCGGAAAAGCGAATCGTGCCGGTGGTCAAAATGAATCCCCGCTGTGAAACCGCAAGAGCGCCCAGAGCGTTTTGTTCCACCAGGAGCACTGAACAGCCTTCCTCCGGCAGTCCCCGGACCACCCGGAATATTTCGGCTGCAATCTTTGGGGCCAGCCCCAGGCTCGGTTCGTCCAGAAGAAGAAGCCTGGGGCGGCCCATGAGTCCTCTGGCAATTGCCAGCATCTGCTGTTCGCCGCCGCTCAAGGTCCCTGCAGGCTGGTCCAAACGTTGGGAAAGGACAGGAAATCGCTCCAGCATGCGTTCCACATCACGGGACACTGCCTTGCGCTCACCGTTTTTGATCCGAAGGTAGCCGCCCATCTCGAGATTTTCGCGCACACTCAAAGGGGCGAAGATCTGCCTGCCTTCCGGGACCTGGATCACCCCTTCGGAAACGATCCGGGACGGTTTGAGCCCGACCAGGGAGCGGTTGCGAAACACGATCAGCCCGGAATCGGGTCGGAGCAGACCGGAAAGGATGGACAAAAGCGTGGATTTCCCTGCGCCGTTCATGCCGAGCAGGCTGACCACCTCACGCTCGCCGACGTCGAGGCTTACCTTTTCCAGGGCTCTTACCGGCCCGTATGCATAGGACAGCGATTCGATTCTAAGCATGCAGTCCGAATTCCTCCCCCCCGCCAAGATAGGTGGCAATAACCTCGGGATGGCATTGCATCTCCTCGGGAGTGCCTTCGGCGATCTTCCTTCCTCCGGACAAGACCACCACGTGATCGGATATGCGCATGACCAGGGACATGTCGTGCTCCACCAGGACCAGTCCGACGCCCCGGTCCCTGATCGTTTCGATCAAGCCCCCCATGTGCTCGGTCTCGGCCGTGTTCAGCCCTGCCACCGGCTCGTCCAGGAGAATCATCTTCGGGTCGCTGACCAGGGCCCGGGCCAGCTCCACCCGCTTCTGATCGCCATAGGCGAGCTGCCCTGCCGGCCGGTGCGCCAGGGACTGCATGCCGAAAAGGTCGAGCAGTTCGAAAGCCCGGTCACGGATCATCTGTTCCTCCCTTCTCAGCCCGGGAAGCCGCAGCATGGCCGAAAAGAACTCCTGTCCGGTTATCCCGTGAAGCCCGATCATCACGTTTTCCAGGACGGTCATGCGGACAAAGATCCGAAGGTTTTGAAAGGTTCGGGCCAGCCCGAGCCGGCAAAACCTGTGGGCCGGCAGACCTGTGACGTCGCGTCCATCGAACAGGACCTGCCCCCGGTCAAGCCGCTGCAAGCCGCTGATGCAGTTGATGGCCGTTGTTTTGCCTGCCCCGTTCGGGCCGACCACCGAGGTGATGCGGCCGGCTCGGGCCTGGAAATCGACGTTGTCCAGAGCCATGAGCCCGCCGAAACGGACTGAAAGGTTGGTGACGTGAAGCAGTGGCGCTGTCATGATCTTTTGCTCACGGCTTTTCTGCTGCCGGTTCTGCCGATGGGATTCAGCTGGATTTTCCTTTCTGCACCCATTCCCTGTCCCCTGCTCACGAGTCTGATCCCCTGAACCCTCTGCGCCGGTCTTCCAGCCATCCGACAAGCCCCTGAGGAATGAAAATGAGGATGAGCAGGAGTACGGCCCCGAAAAAGATATCCTGATATTCCTGAAAGAAATGGAGCAGCTGAGGAAGTGGGGTCAAAAATGCCGCGCCGAACAATCCTCCCCAGAGCGAGCCCATGCCGCCGACGATGCACATGGTGACAAGCTCCACGGATTTAAAAATATCAAAGGTCTTGGGCGTGATGATGCCGAAATAATGGGCATAGAGTGAACCGGCCACAGAAGCGTAGACCGCGCTGAGCATGAAAACCCTGACCTTGTAACTCTCAATGGGTATCCCGTTTGCCGCTGCAGCCAGAGGGGAGTCGTGCAGGGCCCGCAGGGCTCTGCCCACCCGTGAATGAACAAGGTTGCGGGCCAGAATGAGTCCTGCCAGCGCCGTACCCCAGACAAGCCAGTAAAACTCGATATCCGTGTCCAGGCTGGTTCCGAAAAACGGCACGGCCGGAATACCCACGAAACCGCTTGGCCCCCCGGTGATATCGTCGAGCTGGACCAGAAAGACCGTGACAATGATGTTGAACCCGAGGGTGGCCATAACCAGGTAATTGCCCTTGAGCCGCAATGTCGGTGTCCCGATCAGTGCGGCAAGCCCGGCGACCAGGCCCGCTCCCAACACTAGGGTCGGCCACACGGGCCACCCGTACGATCCCGTGAGAATGCCGGAAATGTAGGCGCCGAGGGCGAAAAATCCCGCATGGCCCAGGCTGATGTGTCCGGCAAAACCGATAAGGAGGTTCAGGCCCGTGACCACGAGAACGTTCAGGCCGACAACATTGAGGATATTCAGATAATAGGGATTGCGCACTGCAAGCGGCAGAACGGCCAGGAGCGTGACCAGCAGGGAAAATCCGATCAGAAAACGTTGAGCGTCCCTGGTCATCGCCTCCCCTCCCCTTGCCCCAGAATACCCGAGGGCCGAACGAACAGGACGAGGAGCAGGACTACGAAGGCGATCACGTCCTTGAAGGCGCTGGAGACGAGACCGGCTCCGAGACTTTCCAAAAGCCCGAGAAGCAACCCGCCGATAATGGCCCCGGGAAAGCTGCCGTATCCTCCGAGCACGGCGGCGGCAAAGCCCTTGAGCCCCATGAGCACGCCCACATTGTAGGAGAGAGACGTAATGGGTGTGATGAGCACTCCGGCCAGAGCGCCCAGTCCGCCGGCCAGGGCAAAGGAGTAGGACGTCATCCGGCTGGTGTCCACGCCCATGAGTGCAGCGGCCTTTGGGTTGGCGGCCGTAGCCCTGAACGCTTTTCCGGTCAAGGTCCGGTTGAAGAAGAGGATCAACCCGGCAATGGCGATCAGCGTGGTTCCGAAGACCCAGAGATTTTGCGGCGTCATCGTTGCGCCGAGGACGTTTAAGGGAACCTCACTGGAAAACGGGGGAAGGGCCAGGGATTCCTTGCCCCAGACCTGTTTGAAAATTCCCCGCAATAAAATGCTGGCCGCTATGGTGATAAAGATAAGGACAAGTATTTCGCGGCTTCGGGACGGTCGGATGCAGACCCGTTCGATGAGCATGCCCACAGCGGCCGTACCGGCAATCGCCAGGGCAAAGCAGACCGGCCATGGCATCCCCCAGCTGACCAGAAGCGAATACATGAGCAGTCCGCCCAGACTGATGAAATCCCCTTGGGCGAAATTCACGATACGGGTGGCGTTGTAAATGAGACAAAAGCCCAGGGCCACAAGCGCATAAATTGCGCCTGTGGTGAGGCCGCTGACCACATATTGTGCGAATTGATCCCAACCGAACATAACTCTCCCCAAATGCGTTTTGGGATCCTCAGAACATCAGGCATTCCAAAGAGATATACACAATGTCATTTTTTGTATACCGTATACAAAGCGCTTTGCTTCCGTCAATGAATTTTTCCATACGAGTTCACCCGGCGGAAAATCCGACCGTGCGGAGAAGGCTTTGTACTGTCTTTAAGGAATAGAAGTAAGAAGCTGAAAAGGCCTACGAGAAGTGATGGCGCTCGAGGGGGACTCCCGGCCCACAAACCCGGAATCCGTCTGAGGGCGTGTCCGGCTTCTTCAGTTTGGACCTTTTTGTTGGCGAATAGAGCTGCAGGAAATGGACTTTTTGAAACGTATCCCTTTTCAGCGCCCTGTTTTTTTCGCATAGTAAGAAATCAAGTGGGCTGGACAGAGAGCCAGGACTTTTCCCGGATGAGCCTTGATGGCTCCCCTGGAACGATTCTTCCGAGTCCGCAGACCAGGGACCGAACCATTTTTACAGGAACCGGAAACCGCGTACTCCGGTCAAAACCAGGAACAAAAAGAAGGATATCATGCGTTGGAGACAATTTCTCACCCCAGTCGAATCCATTGATGCTGACGAGGCAGCCAGAATGCTGGATCAGAACACCGACCTGACAATTCTGGATGTCAGGCAACCAGGAGAATATGAGCAGGGCCATATCCCCGGAGCCAGGCTCCTTCCTGTTGATCAGCTTCTCGACAAAATCGACGAACTCGACCGGCATGAGCCGCTGCTCGTCTACTGTGCCTCTGGAGGACGAAGCAGGATGGCCGCTCAGCTTCTGGCAGGAAAAGGATTTGATAACATCTTGAACCTTTCCGGCGGGTTCAAGGCCTGGGAGGGCGGTATGGCTCTCGGCGAATTCGACCGCGGGCTCGAATACTTCTCAGACCTCGATTCCGTGGACGAAATCCTGAAGGTGGCGTACGGCCTGGAGGAGGCCATGGAGGAGTTTTACAAGTACACTGCCCGCGACCTGCGCGCAAAGGATGGATCCTCACAGGAACTCGTCGATCTCTTTGAGACCCTGGGACGTTTCGAAACAGGTCACAAGAAAGCCTTGATGAACGTTCATGTGCTGACTCCGGATGTGACAACCATGCCCCTGCCCCTCGAAGGGGGGCTGAGTTCTGAAGAGTACATGAACCGGCTGGGGCTGGACCCTGAAAAAACCACCGACATCCTCGAGTTTGCCATGGCCGTGGAGATTCAGGCCATGGACATGTACATGCGGGCCTCGCAAAAAGCCCATGCCGACGGCAAAGAACTCCTGCTGCGTCTCGCCTCGGAGGAAAAAAAGCATCTGAAACAGCTTGGCCGGCTCATGGACAGGTATGTGAAGGAGACCGTCTGATGGCCGGCCGCCTGGTGCTCGCCGGCGCCGGCCATGCCCATATGACTATTTTGAGCCGCATCGCGTCCATCAGGGAGCGGGGGCATGAGGTCACGGTCATCGGCCCATCGGAGCACCATTACTACTCAGGTATGGGGCCGGGAATGCTCGGAGGAACCTATACCCCGGAGCAGATCCGCTTCCCGGTGAAACAGATGACGGAATCCCAGGGAGGAAAATTCATCCTGGACCGGGTTGTCAGGGTTGACGCCAAAACCAAGGAACTCCTGCTGGATTCCGGACTCACAGTGGGATTCGATGTGGCGACCTTCAACACCGGCAGCCATGTCCCGACCCCGATTGCCGATCCCGGCGAGCCGGATCTCTATACGGTCAAGCCGATCGAGAATCTGCTCCACGGCCGCAAGCGGATTCAGGAGCTTGCCCAAAGCGATGAGGTCGCGATCGGCGTTGTCGGGGGCGGTCCCGCCGCTTTGGAAGTCGCAGGAAACGCCTGGGCCGCATCCCTGCAATCCGGCGGAAAAGGCGGTTCGATCCGCATCTATGCCGGGCGACGTTTTTTGAGCCATCTCCCGGAGGGAGTCAGGGACAAGGCTCTCAAAGTTTTTAAACAGCGCAAGATCACCATCGTGGAGGGTTCCTATGTCAGCCGTGTTACCGGTGGGGTCGTGCAACTCGAGGACGATCGGCAGTTTCGCGACAAGGTCATTTTCCTGGCGCTTGGGGTCAAACCCTCTCCCCTTTTTACAGATTCAGGACTTCCCACCGGCCCTGACGGTGGACTGCTCGTAAATGAATTCCTGCAGTGCATGGAGCACCCCGACCTGTTCGGCGGTGGCGACTGTATCTATTTCCAAAACCGCCCCCTGGACAAAGTGGGCGTCTACGCCGTCCGCGAAAATCCCATCCTTGCGGAAAACGTGCTGGCCAGGCTGGAAGGAAGAGCGCTGACGCCCTTTGATCCCGGCGGAAACTACCTGCTGATCTTCAATCTTGGAGACGGCAAAGGGGTGTTCCACAAAAGCGGCATCGTGTTCAACGGCAAACCTGCTTTCTGGGCCAAGGATTATATCGACCGCAAATTCATTCGCAAGTTTCATCCGTAAAACCCCACACAAGCCATGGACATCACCCTGACGACCCCTGCCCTGCTCTTTCCGGCTGTTTCCCTTCTGCTGGTGGCCTACACAAACCGTTTTCTGGCTCTGGGCTCGCGTATCCGCAGCCTGCATGACCAGTACAAGACCAGTCCGGACGAAATCCTGGTCAGCCAGATCGAAAACCTCAGGAAACGGGTCGTTCTGATCCGCAACATGCAGGGTCTGGGCGTTGCCAGCCTGTTTGCCTGTGTCCTGTGCATGCTCTTTCTTTTTGCCGGAAGCCTCTTGATGGGCAAGCTGCTTTTCGGGCTGAGCCTTCTGCTCATGATGGGGTCCCTTGGGTACTCCCTTCGGGAAATTTCCATATCCGTCCACGCCCTCAATATTGAACTCAGCCGCATGCAGCCCCCCCGCTGAACCCGGCGTTGACCGCCGCAAAGAAAACCTCTTCCCGGGTCCCGGCAGACTTGCCAAATCAATCCGGTTCTTATACGTCAAATCCGCGCAAATACTTCATACAACCTGAGGAGGTTTCAAGGTGAAAAAGCTTATTGGATTTCTTGCAGTGCTGTGCCTCGTCCTATCCGCAGTTTCGGCCATGGCCGCTGACGACTCCTGGAACCGGATAGAAGAAAAGGGCGAATTGGTGATCGGCCTGGACGACGCGTTCCCCCCCATGGGCTTTCGCCAGGCCGATGGAACGCTGGTCGGTTTTGACATCGATGCCGCCGAAGAGGTCGGCCGCCGCCTGGGCATCGCCATCGTCTGGCAGCCCACAGCCTGGGACGGGGTTATCCACTCCCTGAACTCCAAGAAATTCGACGCCATCTGGAACGGTATGACCATTACCGAGGAACGGGCTCAGAAGGTGAACTTCACCAGACCGTATATCATGGACGGCCAGATCGCGGTCGTTCCCTTTGCCAAGAACGAAATGAAAAGTCTGGAAGATCTCCAGGGCAAGGTTCTGGGCGTTCAGAAAGGTTCCTCAGCGCTCAACGCCGTGAAAAAACTTCCGGGCAAGCCTGCTGAAGTCAGAGAATATGCCGACAACCCCAAGGCCCTCCTGGACCTTTCCGCCGGCAGACTGGACGCCGTTGTGGTGGACAATGTCGCTGGACGGTACATGATCTCCCAGCGACCGGGCGAATTCAAGACCCTGCCCGGTTTCATCAGCAAGGAGCCTTTTGGCGTGGCTTTCCGCCAGGGTGAAACCGCCCTGCTGGAACGAGTCCAGGCCACCATCGATGCCATGGTTGCGGACGGGACCATGGGACAGATCTCCAGGAAATGGTTCGGGGAAGATATCACCAACCCTGCTCAGTGGTAAGAACGCTCTTCGCTTCACTGATACATGCGCATGTCAGCTGAACAAGGCAGGGTCCGGTTTTGGGCCCTGCTTTTCTTTCTCGGGATTATCCTGTGCTGGTCACAGGCCGCATACGGCGTGGAAAGCGAAAAACTTTTCACACAAGCCAACAACGCCATGGCCGCCGGCGAACTGGACGTGGCCATCGATCTTCTCGAACAGGTCCCGCCTCCGGGAGCAGAGGGCGACGATGGTTCCTTTGTCCGCAGCAGAATGCAAATCGCCCGTCTGCATTTCGCGCTCGAGCGGTTTGACCTGGCCCGGGATGCGGCCTTGGAGGTCCTTAAGATCTACCCGGACAACATCGAAGCCAAAAATTTTGTCGCCAGGGTCGAGCAAGAGTCCGAGCCGGCCTATCTTAGCTTTCTCAATGATGCCGTCCGCTTTCTCCCCGCCCTGATCAAGGGTTGCGCCATGACGCTGCTGCTGGTGCTCTGTACCATGATCATTTCGCCGGTGGGCGGCCTGATCATCGCTCTGGGCCGCATCAGCCGCATACGGCTCCTTTCGTCCCTGTGCTGGTTTTTTATCTGGCTTTTCCGGGGTACCCCCCTGCTCCTGCAGCTTTTTTTCATCTACTACGGCCTGCCTGCGCTGGGCATCACCTTTTCCCCCCTTACCGCGGCCATTCTCGGGCTGGGGCTGAACTATTCAGCGTATCTGGCCGAGATCATCCGCGGGGGAATCCAGTCCATCGAGCCGGGACAGATGGAAGCGGCCAAGGCGCTGGGCATGAGCTACACCCAGTCCATGCGGCGGATCATCATCCCCCAGACCTACAAACGGCTCATGCCTCCTGTGGGCAACGAGTTCATCGCCCTCATCAAGGACACCGCCCTGGTCTCCACCATTGCCATGGTTGAACTCATGCGGACTGCGGATCAGCTTTTCAACACGTATTTCAACATCACCGTGCTGGTCCTGGCAGCCATGCTGTATCTGCTCTTCACCACTATTTTCACCGTGGCGTTTGAACGCTTCGAACGGTGGGTGGGTGCCTATGAAAACAGATAGAACCGGATCCATGCTCCTCGAACTCAGCGGCATCACCAAGCGGTATGGAAAGCTGACTGCAGTGGATAATGTCGATCTCTCCGTCCGAGAGGGGGAAAAGGTCGTCATCATCGGGCCGTCCGGTTCGGGAAAATCCACACTGCTCCGGGCGATCAACATCCTTGAAGAGATCGACGAGGGGGAAATCGTTTTCAAGGGACGTAACGTCGGATACGTGGAGCGCAACGGCAAGCGTGTCCTGGACAAGCCGCACCGTATCTATGCCCTGCGCTCGGAAATCGGCATGGTCTTCCAGCACTTCCATCTCTTTCCCCATCAGACCGTGTTGCAAAACGTCATGGAAGGTCCGCTCACCGTGCAGAAAAAAACCAGGGACGAGGCCCGGGACATCGCCCTGGACATGCTCACCAAAGTCGGACTCATGGACAAGAAGGACGTGTATCCCGCCACGCTTTCCGGCGGGCAGAAGCAACGGGTTGCCATTGCCCGTGCCCTGGCCATGCGACCCAAGCTGATGCTCTTTGACGAGCCGACCTCGGCGCTTGATCCGGAGTTGGTGGGCGAGGTCTTCGACACTATCCGCTCCCTGGCCCACGAGGGCATGACCATGATCATCGTCACCCATCAAATGGGCTTTGCCAGGGAGATGGCCGACAGGGTCATCTTCATGGAGAACGGCGCTTTTATCCTGGATGCCCCCCCCGGAGAATTTTTCAGTGCAACCCTTGTCAACGACCGCATCCGTTCTTTTCTGGACAGAATCCTCTAGCACAGGTAAGTTCACCAGTTCATGGATATTCTCACCCCCATACTTCTCGGCCTGGTGGAAGGGCTGACCGAGTTTCTTCCTGTCTCCTCCACCGGGCACCTGATTATTGCCGGCCATCTTCTCGATTTCACCGGCCCCAAGGCAGCAACGTTTTCCGTGGTCATCCAGCTCGGGGCGATACTGGCCGTTGTTGTCCTGTACTGGAAACGGTTTTGGGGCCTGATCCGTCCGGATCCCACACAAAGATTCTCCGGACGATACGGCATCTTCCTCCTGGTCCTGACCTCGCTTCCGGCTGCACTTCTCGGGTTCATTGCCTATGACAGCATCAGAACCTATCTGTTCACGCCGGTGACGGTGGCCTGGGCACTTGCGGCAGGAGCGATCCTCATCATCCTGGTTGAGCGGTATCAGAAGGCAGGCCGGTTTTCGACTCTGGATCAACTCACACCGATGCTGGCTCTGGGGGTAGGCTTTTTTCAATGCCTCTCCCTCTGGCCGGGATTTTCCAGATCTACAGCAACCATCATAGGCGGCATGATCCTCGGTGCAGACCGCAAGCTTGCCGCAGAGTACTCCTTTATCGCCGCCGTTCCCATCATGATTGCCGCCACCGGGTTCGACCTCATCAGCAGCTGGTCGTTTCTGGCCCGGGAAGATCTCTTGGCGATCATCATCGGGTTCGTGGTCTCCTTTGTCGCCGCCATGCTGGCCATCAAGACCTTCATCAAACTCCTGGGCATGGTCACCTTGCGTCCTTTTGCCTATTACCGGCTGGCCATCGCCCCGCTCGTGCTCTTCTTCTGGATCTGATCCCTTGCCGGCTCGACATTCTGAAAAGTTCCGGCTGAATGCCATTTTGTTTCACCCTTCCGGTGCTCAGGCCGGGTTTATGGCTCGGAGGATATATGGGGTCTCAGGTTTTCTATCGTATTTTCGGGGACATCTTCAGGATTTCCCCCCTGTCGGCAGAAATGCTTCAGGACCGGCTCCCCTTTGAACAGGTTACGATTTCGGATGGAAATCTGCATTTCGAGCACGAAGGCGGGTATATTGACATGGAAGAAGCGCTTGAACTCATTGCAACCGGGTTGACGGAAAAGAGCAGCGGGAAAATCGATTTCATCGACACCCTGGAATGGGAGATGACCCGGTTTGAGATCACGGGCCGGGAGATCGGGCACAAGCGAATTGATCTGAACAATGCGCTGGAAAAATACATGTTCGAATGATGTTCCTGGAACCGGTCATCCCCAGCGGAGACCAGTATTCGGCAACAGAGAAGAATCATCGAAACCATAGAGCCTGGTTCATTTTTTTGGTATAAGAACCCTTGCCATTTTTTTGAGAACGAGATAGTGAATCACTCCCTTACGGGATGGCGAGGTAGCTCAGGTGGTCAGAGCATGCGGCTCATATCCGCAGTGTCGGAGGTTCAAGTCCTCTCCTCGCTACCAAAGACACCAAAAGGCCTGCATTTGCAGGCCTTTTTTTTTTTACGGCTGATAAAGCACCTGGATGCCATGCAACTGTTTTACAGCTTGCGTAAGCCCTATGCCCCACCCTTACTGACCGCCTGTCGTATACGGCTTCTGTTTGGAGGGTTTTGAGCTATGATTCCGTTACCTGGGGAACAAGCGTAATCCAGGTAAGTTCCGGAGGACAGTTGAGCCGGACAGGCAGGATGCTGAACCCGATTCCTTTGTTCACGTAAAGCCGATTGCCCTTCTGACCGAAATCGTTGATCCAGCCGTCCCCATGGATTTCGCCTTTGCGCACGATCGAGAGCCATGACCAGGACTCGAGCCAGGGGATGCGGATCTGACCTCCATGAGTGTGCCCTGAAATCGCAAATGGGGCCTGTTCGGCAGGGATTTTCGGAAAGGTTTCAGGGTTGTGAAGCATGACGACCCGCGGGATATCCGGTGCAATTCCCCTGAAAGCGGCTTCAACGTTCCCTTCATTCGGGTAATAGGGGCCGACACCGACGAGGTGGAGGTCCTGATTTCTCCCCTGCAACGGAGTGCCCCGTGCAGGCATCGCCACGGACTGGTTGTGCAGGACCGTTATCCCGATTGCCTCAAGTGAATTCCGCAGTTCCTGTGCCACCCATTCCAGCTTGAGCGCGTCGCTCTTTTCCATGGCATAGTCGTGATTGCCCAGGACCGCGTAGACTGGAATCCCGGACTGCGTCAGCGGAGAAAGTATCGTGGAAACGTCGTTGATGATCTCGAGTGTTTCGATCCGGTCTTCGAATTCGTATTCCTCCATTGCCTCAATCGGGGGGTCGTCCTCCTCTGTCGGATGATAGATGAAGTCGCCGCCAATCAATACCGCAACAGGCCGGGACTGGATGATCTTCTCCAGAATTCGGTTCACGGTAGAACGGTTGTCCAGGATCATCCCCAACTGCAAATCGGAGATGAAGGCTATTGTCTCGCCGTCCCATTCGGGCGGCAGGTGGGGAATCTCGACGGTCAAGCTGACTTCATCGATCAGTCGGGGTTCGATGAAAACGACCCAGAGCGCGAGGAGTACAAGAACAGTGGAAAATGCCAAGAGGAAGCGACGGAATTTCATGGAATGACCTCCCTGGCCATCATACCATGTACCCGCTCTCCTGTCCTCCGGCGGGGATGACTCCCCATTGCCCTCCCAAAAATAAGAACAAGGCCTGCCGATCAGCAGACCTTGTTTTCAGGTTGTGAAACCGAAGCCGGCAG
>JBKHAV010000147.1:0-5103 GCA_046542715.1 Desulfovibrionales bacterium | reverse complement strand
CCATGGAAGAAAACACGATCGAGGCCGATGAGATCAGGCAGGCCGTGGACAAGGGGAGATAAGCTCCCTCCCCTCCTGATTGTGGCTCTTTGCTCCCTCAAGAGCTGGTATCAGCTCTGTTTTTCGCAAGCAAAGCTGACGAGAAACTGCCTAATGGTGCAGCGGCAGGCTGGAGGGCCTGCCCTGATGGCCTGAACAGCGAAAAGCCAGCAAACAGGCTCTCCACAGTTCTCAGCACCTTCACGCAGCAGGTATGCTTAGATTTTCAACGATTCAACGGGGTAACAGCCAACCTCCTTGATGAAGTCCACCAGTACATACGACGCTCTTTTTATGGAGCTAAAACTTACACCTAAACTAAAAAACTTAACAGCGAGACTGCGACGAAAAATTCCCCTATCGGGAATATTCTGATCAAGAATGTTTTTCTGAGCACCAATCTTTACCGATCGGGAATATTTTTATTGACGAGTCCTGCCTGGCCTGGCATTTTCCCGCTCGGGAACATGGAGTCATTATGAAAACTCTTTTTTCAGTGAAAGACCTTGGCGTGATGGTCAGAGCCAAGCGCAAGCAGGATGGATTGACCCAGAGCGATGTCGCTGCATTCTCCGGGGTCGGGATTCGGTTTGTCAGTGAACTAGAGCGAGGCAAACCCACTGTGCGCATGGACAGAATTCTTGAGGTCCTGAATGGGTTGGGCCTTGAGCTCGTTGTCAAGCAACGGGGTGAATAATGGAGCTCATTGTCTTTAATCAAGACCGGGAAGTCGGGAGGTTGCAGGTCGACCCGAACGGCCCCTTTTGCTTCAACTACGAAGAGCAGTGGCTTGCCGGGTCAGACGCTTTTCCCCTGTCGATTTCTCTTCCCCTTGGACAGAAGCCCCTTTGCGGCGATCAGGTGAGAAACTTTTTCGCCAACGTATTGCCGGAAGGAGACATTCGCGACCAGGTCGCCCGCAAGTTGGGGGTCTCCCGCACCAACGTTTTCGAGTTGCTTCGGGAGTTGGGTGGGGACTGCGCTGGGGCGATTTCCGTATATCCTCCGGATAAACGTCCCCGAAGCCGGAAAAGCGAGTACCGGATATTGGATAACAAGGAGCTTGCAAAAATTGTTACGGAGCTTCCACAACGTCCGCTGCTTGCTGGTGAGGAAGGAATCCGGCTTTCCCTGGCCGGTGCCCAGGAGAAATTGCCGATACGCTACACAAACGGGACTGCTTTCCTGCCCTTGGGGGGAGCCCCGAGCACCCATATCCTGAAGCCGCCCATCCGAGGGGTCCAGGAATCCGTGGTCAACGAAGCATTTTGCATGCGCCTGGCCAGGGCTGTTGGTATCGATGTCCCAAACTGCACGATCTTGCGGACAGGTACGGTGCATTCACTTTTGGTGGAGCGGTACGATCGGGTCGTTCTTCCGGAAAGCATTATCCGAGTGCATCAGGAAGACTTTTGCCAGGCTTTGGGGATTGCCCCGGAAATCAAATACGAGAACGAAGGAGGTCCTGCATTCAGGGAATGCTGCGAGCTTCTGCGCAAGCACAGCGTGTCTCCTGCAAAAGACCTTCTGCGCATTACCGAATGGATGTTCTTCAATGTGCTTGTCGGCAATGCGGACGCCCATGCTAAAAACCTTTCCCTGCTTTACCGGCAGAAGGCACCTTCCCTCGCACCCTCGTATGATCTGCTCTGCACAACAATCTACGAGGGACTCAGCCAGAGAATGGCCATGAAGGTTGGCGGTGAGAATCGACCCGCGTGGATCATGAAACGACATTGGGTGCGATTGGCTGAGGAGGCTGGGGTCAAGTCCAGGATAATACTGGAACGACTTCAGGCATTCTGCGCTCGCACCGAGCAGGAACTTGACCCAGTACTCAGTTTATTTCGGGATGAATACAAGGATGTCGAAACTTCGTTCGCCTCGGAAATAGCCGACCGGGTGCGATCCAGCATCCGGGAGACTCTCAAGAGGCTGTCGGGGAAAGCGTAATGCAGAGAAAAGAACCTGCTTCATATAGCCTGTAGCAATGAGCCAATAGTCCTTTCCTCTCGCCCATCGCCCATCGGCTATAGCCCTTTCCCCTTGGTTCAACAAAAGGAAAGATACTTCTCCAACCGGACCATAGCCTCCTCGATGTTCTCCATGGAGGTGGCGTAGGAGAATCGCAAAAACCCTTCCCCGCCCGGGCCGAAATCCACGCCCGGGGTGACCCCCACGTGGGCCTTGTCCAGGATGTCGAAGGCCAGGCGGACCGAGTCGGTGTCCAGGTGGGAGGCGTTCACGAACACGTAGAAGGCGCCCTTGGGCTCCACGGCCAGGGAAAAGCCGAGCCGCTTCAACGCGTCGATGAGAAACAACCGCCGGGTGTTGAAGACCGCCTTCATCCGGGCCACGTCCTCGCCGGCCTCGGTCAGGGCGGCGATTCCCGCCCACTGGGCCACGGAGTTGGTGGAGATGACAAAGCTCTGCTGCAGCTTCTGGATGAGCGGAAGATGCCGCTTCGGGGCGATCATGTACCCGAGACGCCAGCCGGTCATGGCAAAGAGCTTGGAGAAGCCGTTGAACACGAAGCAGTCGTCCGTGAATTCCAGGGCAGAGCGCTCCCTCCCCTCGTAGACCAGGCCGTGGTAGATCTCGTCGGAGAGCACGGTCATGTCCGATGCGCAGGCGGCCTGCAGCGCATCCTCGTTCATAAGCGTGCCGGTGGGATTGGAGGGGGAGTTGAGCATGACCGCGGCATAGGGGTCCGTGTCCATGCGGTCCAGTTCGGCGGCCGTGAACTGGAAGCCGTCCCCCTCGCACACCCGGTGGAACACCGGCTCGGCGCCCACGAACCGGATGAAGTTGGGATAGCAGGCATAATGCGGGTCCGTGAGCAGGACCCGGTCGCCCCGGCGCAGGAGACTGCCCGCGGCCAGGAGCATGGCCGGCGAGGTCCCGGGCGTGACCACCACCTGCCCGGGGTGCACCTCCACCCCGTAGGTGCGGTGATAATAGGCGCAGATGGCTTCCCGAAGCTCGAGGATTCCCAGGCTGTGCGTGTAACCGATCTTTCTGTCCCGGATGGCTTGGTATGCCGCCTCCTTCACGCATTCAGGCGTGTCAAAGTCCGGCTGTCCGACCTCCATGTGGATGACCTCTTTGCCGCAGGCCTCCAGCTCGCAGGCCTTCTCCAATATGTCCATGACCAGAAACGATTTGAATTGATCGCAAAAGTTGTCGGGCATTCTCATTTCACCAGGGGGGTTGCATTTTTGAAAGGGGGCACGATAGTACAACAGACCCCCGGCGGCAAGAATCAGAAGCGGGCGCAGGCCGCGGCCCCTGATGCCTGGCGCATGCCGGCAGTTTCCACACTCAAACCTTCACCTGTTTTCAATACGGACTGTATGAGCACCATACCCCAAGAGTTTCACGATATTCTTGAGCGGGCCCTGGCCGCCGCCCCCCTTTCGGACGGCCAGATCCGGCGGATCATCGACTCCGGTCCTGACCAACTCCCCGCACTGCTCCACATGGCCGGCAGGGTCAGGCAGCACTTCTTCGGGCGCACGGTCCAGTTCTGCGCCATCATCAACGCCAAGAGCGGCCGCTGCTCCGAGGACTGCACCTTCTGCGCCCAGTCTGTCCACTACGCCACGGACAGCCCCGAGTACCCTTTGAAAGATGCGCACACCATCCTCCAGGCTGCCCGCAGGATGAAGGCGGCCGGCGCCGGCCGCTTTTCCCTGGTCACCAGCGGCAAGTCCCTTTCCGCCCGGGAACTCGACGCTGCCGCCTCCCTGCTCCAATCCATCCGGAACGAAGGGCTCGAACCGGACATCTCCCCGGGAGTTCTGGACGAACCCCGGCTGAAAGCCCTCCAGGCCAAGGGACTGTCCGGGTATCATCACAACCTGGAGACCTCCCGTTCCCATTTTCCTGCGGTCTGCACCACCCACGACTACGACGAGGATGTGGACGCGGTCCGGGCCGCGGTGAAGTCCGGCCTGTACGTCTGCTCCGGCGGCCTCTTCGGCCTGGGCGAAACCTGGGAGGACCGGGTGGAACTGGCCCTGCTCCTGCGGGAACTGGGCGTTCATTCCGTGCCGGTCAACTTCCTCCACCCCATCCCCGGAACCCCCCTTGCGGACCGGCCCCTGCTTCAGCCGGAAGAGGCGCTCAAGACCATTATGCTTCTTCGCTTCCTCCTTCCGGACCGCCAGATCCGCATCTGCGGCGGACGGGAGACAGTCTTCGGCTCCCGGCGCAAGCAGGAGGTCTACAGCGCCGGCGCCAGCGGCGTGATGATCGGCGACTATCTGACCGTGAAGGGCTCCGCCCTGGACTCGGACCGGGCCGAGATCGAAGAACTCGGGCTTTCCTTGGGGCGTTGATGCAGAAATTCGAAAGCAAAGTTTTTTGCCATCCGCTGCGATCGATATACACGGACAAACACGGACAAAATGTCAAAGACGGACCAACACAGACAAAGACACGTGCCACGTGCCATTAGTCGGTTCCTCTTGCTTTGAGCTTTCAGCTTTGAGCTCTCTTCCGCTTGCCCCTTGCCGCTTGCCGCGAGCCGATTTCCCCCTTCTTTCCCCTGGAAAACTCCGCCCCTTTCTTCTACAGTGACCCCATGAACAGAACGAAACAGGCGATACACCGCCCTGATCCGGGCGTATCCCGGCTGCTGCGGGAATTCGCCCCGCAGAAACTTCACGTTCCCTGGGGCGAAATCCGCGGGTTCGCCCGTCGATGGACACTGGAACGGCCCCTCCTTTTGAGCGGGGTTCCGGCCGGGTTTCCCTCTCCTGCGGACGACTACATCGACAAGAACCTGGACCTGAACGAACACCTGGTCAAAAATCCCGCGGCCACGTTCTTTGTCCGGGCGTACGGCGACTCCATGAAGGACGCCGGCATCCACTCCGGCGACATCCTGATCGTGGACCGAGCCGAGGAACCCCGGGCCAACAGCATTGTGGTGGCTGTGGTCAACGGCGAACTCACGGTGAAACGGCTCCGAAAAAAAGGGGAGACCCTCTTCCTGGTCCCGGAAAACCCGGAGTTTACGCCGGTTGAGGTCACCCCGGAGATGGACTTCGAGGTCTGGGG
>JBKHAV010000031.1:0-25409 GCA_046542715.1 Desulfovibrionales bacterium | reverse complement strand
GGTTCGTTTTCTTGGAGCAGTTCGATTCAGGAAGCCGGGGCGGCACTTCACTCCCCAATATCCTCGTTCCACAGCTCAGGTCTGGCGGTGATGAAGCTGCGCATCATTTCGATGCATTCCGGGTCCTGCAGGACCTCTATGCTGACTCCTCTGGAGCGGAGAAGCGCCTCTTCCCCCTGGAACGTCACGTTCTCGCCGACGACCAGCCGGGGGATGCGGTACAGGAGGATGGCGCCGGAGCACATGGGGCAGGGGGAGAGGGTGGTGTAGAGGACCGATTCCCGGTAAACCCGGGCCGGCTGGCGGCCGGCGTTTTCCAGGGCGTCCATCTCCCCGTGCAGCACGGCGCTGCCTTGCTGCACCCTCCTGTTGTGCCCCCGGCCGATGATCCGCCCCTGGTGCACCAGCACCGCGCCGATGGGGATGCCTCCCTCCTCGAGCCCTTTGCGGGCTTCGGCAATGGCCTCGGTAAGGAATTGGTCGTGCTTCATGATTTGCTGAATAGCAAGCGCATGGGGGCGCGGAATAGGCGATGGGCGATGGACGATGGGAAGAAGCGTGAAGCGTGAGACGTGAAGCGGCCGGATGTGCGTTTTGCTCGGGGGGGGTGGGGGGAGCGAAAGAAAAGGGGTCGGGTCCGCTGCTGAGTCATTCTCAAGGAGATGAAAGGATAAGAGTCTGCATATGATGCATTTGCCCGCTGATCAGGTATGTTTCGTCCCTACGAAGACTTGCCCCTTCGCCTCTTCTTAATCAGTTCACCGATTTTCTTCAGAATTTTGCTTATAATGCTCATCTTGATCATCCCCATCGAAAATACCTCCTGAAAGTGTTTCGGTTTGGGCCAAATTCTTACCTTATTGAATCTATCTTCTGCTCGCAGAAGAAACAAAGACTTTTCAAATTTTGCTTATGGCCCGCAGGGATCAGAAGGACTGAATGATGGTGCCGGATTTGAGATCCAGGAGGAGGCGAGCTGAAAACGAAAAAGGGGAACCCGGCCGGGTTCCCCTTTTTTCTTTTTTGGCTTTGCTTTGAGCTTTCAGCTTTGAGCTTTCAGCTTTGAGCTTTCAGCTTTGAGCTTTCAGCTTTGAAGTTAGCTTCTAGATCTCGAAGAGTTTCTCCAGGTCGGTGCGGGACAGGGATTTCCAGGCGGACTGGCCCGGAATGATGGAATCGGCAACCCCTCGCTTTTCTTCCTGCATCTGCAGAATCTTCTCTTCAACGCTGTTTTCGCAGATCATCTTGTAGGCAAAGACCTGCTTGGTCTGGCCGATGCGGTGGGTACGGTCCGTAGCCTGATTTTCCACGGCCGGGTTCCACCAGGGGTCGTAATGGATGACGTAGTCGGCCGACGTCAGGTTCAGCCCGGTACCGCCCGCCTTGAGCGAAATGAGGAAGATGGGGATGTCGGGATCGTTGTTGAACCGGTCGACCTGCTCCAGGCGGTCCTTGCTGGAGCCGTCCAGGTAGGAGAAGGGGGTGTCGTTCATCTGCAGCCAGCTGCGCATGATCTGCAGCATTTGCACGAACTGGGAGAAGACCAGGACCTTGTGTCCGCCTTCGATGATTTCCGTGGTCAGATCCTTGAAGGCCTCGAATTTCCCTGAAGGCAGGTTCGTGGAGACCCCGGGCATATTGAGTTTGAGCAGTCGGGGGTGACAGCAGATCTGGCGGAGCTTGAGCAGGGCGTCCAGGATGGACATCTGGCTCTTGGCAATGCCCTTTTCGTCCACGGTCTTGAGCACCTGCTCCTTGAGCTTCTTGGACAGGGAGGCGTACAGCTCCAGCTGCTCCTCCATGAGCGCGCAGTAGTAGACGTTTTCTACCTTTGGAGGAAGGTCCTTGGCCACCTCGGACTTCAACCGGCGCAGGATGAAGGGTTTGACCCTGGTCCGGAGATACTCCAGGGAATCGATGTCCCCGTCCTTGATGGGCTTGAGGAAACCGCGCTGGAAGGAGTTTTGGGATCCGAGGAATCCGGGCATGAGAAACTCGAACAGAGACCAGAGTTCGAGGAGATTGTTCTCTATGGGTGTCCCCGAGAGGCAGAGCTTGATCTTGGCGTTCAGCTTGCGGACGGAACGGGCTGTGATCGTGTTCGGGTTCTTGATGTTTTGGGCCTCATCCAGAATAACGGCGTTGTAGTCGTGTTCCAACAGGTCGTCCAAATCCCTGCGCAGCAGGGCATAGGTGGTGATGACCAGGTCGGACCCGGGAATGTCCTTGAACAGATCCTCTCGGCGGGACCCATAGATGATCAGCCGTTTGAGCTTGGGGACGAATTTCTTGGCTTCGCGCTCCCAGTTGGGCAGCACAGAGGTGGGTACGATGATCAGATTGGGTTCGCGGTGTTTCTTTTCCACCATGTACTGGATGAAAGAGAGTGTTTGAACGGTTTTCCCCAGCCCCATTTCATCGGCCAGAATTCCCCCGAAACCGTATTTTTTCAAAAAGTTCAGATAGCTGAGCCCCTGGGCCTGGTAGGGGCGCAGGGTGGCCTGAAGCCCTGCAGGGGGGTCGATCTGCTCGATTTCCTTGAAATCATGGATTTTCTTTCGAAGCTCCACCCAGTGGTCGTCGGTCCGGGTATCAGGGATGTCCTCGATCAGCTTGTCCAGGATCGGAGCTTCGAACTGGTTGAACTGCTTTTTCGGGGGCTTGTCCCCATCCATACCCATGGCTTCGAGCTTGTGGCCGAGCCGTTTGAGCCAGGACTCCGGAAGGCTCGTATAGGATCCGTCCTTGAGCTGAACGTACCGCTTGCCCTGGATCCACGCTTTCCAGATCTTTTCAATGGGAACTTTGACGTCTCCGTATTCCACCTGGATGTCCAGGTCGAACCACTTGCCCTGCTTGTCTTCGCTCTTGACCTCGGCCATGACGGTCGGGGGGGTGAGCCGGACCTTGTACCGGGTCAGATTTTTCTCGCCGTAGACGCGGTAGGTTTCCACCAGGCTGGGATAGTGATCCAACAAAAAGGTGATCGCCTCCTCCGGTTCGAGGAACCAGGTGGCGTTGTTTCTGGACTGGAATCCCATATCCATCAGGAGGTTGACCAGTTTGGACTCCTCCTCCTGGCTGCGGCGGATGAGGAAGGATTTGCCCTCGAATTGGTAGCTTCCGGTCTGCAGGTCGGGATTGGGGCCGGGCAGCGAGATTTCAGCGTGCTCGGTCCAGTAGATGTTGGAGATCTGCAAGGTCAGCAGACTGCCCTCTTCATCGAGGAAGAGCTTGGGATTGTAGGTGGCAGTCGCAAAGATGGGCTTCATCCGCTCCAAAAACTCTTCCTGACCGTAAAGATCGGAAGAGGGAATCTTGGTCCAGACCCGGTCCAGAAATTCCGAGATTTCCCCATGGGGAATCGCCGGGGATTCCTTGACCATCTCCTGGATCAGACGGGAATTGAGCCCGGTCTGCACCGGATAGAGGCTGTTCTTCCAGTAGACCCAAAGCGGCATCTGGCCGTAGAAGTAGACGCCTTCGCCCTTGATGTTGATGGGAACCTTGCCTTCCCGCCCGAGCATGATGTCCAGGTTCAGACCATCCTCGGAGAGGTGCGGACTGAGCTGCAAGCGCATGGTTTTGGATTCGATGCGCACGGGCTGCTCGGTTTCCTCGAGGAAAAGATAAAATTCGTTTTTGATGGACCAGAGAAACCAGTTCAGCAACCCCGGAGGGATTTCCACCCGGTGGCCGTGGTAATCGATGTATTGCCCGATCTGTTCCGCCACATTGGGGAGTTGGGGCGAGATTTCGCACCAGTTCGGGTTGTTGATGATCTGCTCTAAGGTGACCTCGTTTTGCACTGTGGAGAGCCCGGATTTGTTCTGTCTGGCCCTGAAGAAAGCCACCTGGAGCCGTTCCGGCTCGGGAAAGAGCCGAAAAATGAGGTAATGTTCGCCTGGCTCGGGCTCGGGTTCGGTGCTGAAGAAGGAACGGAAGCTCTGCCGCCAGTCCGATCGGGGTTTGTGAACTTCTTCGGTCTCGTCGGTCTCGAGCGAGGATTTCAGCTTGAGCATGGTCGCACCGATATGCCGGCACACCCCGGAAAAGGAATCAGGACAATTACAAAAGAAGTTGACGGTTCCACCCCCAAGGTTCAGCCCGATCTCCGAGTTGTAGATCTGGAAGTCTTCACCCTGGATGTGGCCCTCCACATCCCAGTAGTTGTCCCGCTTCTTTATATCGATTTTCTGAACGCCGTCATTGGTGAGAATGGAACGGGACCCGTCAAGAATGTACTCCGGAATATTTTCCTGGATGAACTCCTTGAGCAGGGTTTTGACGGTGTTTTCCTCCACCTGAATCATGCCTTACAGCTCCTTGGCCGAGTATGGATTCGTTTTTCCTTCTGTGCAGCGTATCTTCTCACCAGGAAGATGGTCCTGGGAGTTCCAGCGTCAAAAAAAAACAAGGTGATGAACGCCGTGAACAAACGGAAGGTTTGCAAAAAATGGCAAGCTCGTGCTGCTGAGAAAACGCTACCTCGTAAAGCATTTGGAATTTATTTTCAAGGCGCAGGAAGGTTCTGAACTACGCTTCAAAAAAAAAACGAAGTGACGAGCTTTTGAAAGCAGCATCAAAGCACAATCTCGGATCTTCGATCCGAAACCCGCCTGTCCTTTGGGGCCAGGTCCCTGACCCGTATGGGATATAATCATTGTTTCCTTTCCGGCAACACACAGAGACAGCAAGAACCATTCCCGAGTTCGCTGCAGGCAAAATTTCGTTTGAGTCAGAAGTCCGCATTCAGCCACAGCAGGTAATTTTTTGGGAAACGATTTTCATCTTCTGACAGGGCAACCGTCTCTTCCCGTTTCATGAAAAAATGATTATCCACTTTCCTTGAGCCATTCGGTTCATATGCCGGAGCCGGCGTTAGATCTGAGCCGGAAGCTCGTTTTTTTGCTGACGTCCACAAGACATTTCGAAAATTTTATGCCGTAAGGATCGATTTTTCGTCCATGAGGATCCTTTCCAGGCACATGAGAAGCCATGATTCGAATCCACGAAATTCTTGAAAAAACTGATTATCTCTCAACTTCGGACCAGTCTCTGATCCAAAAGGCGTACGTCTTTTCAGCGGCAGCGCATGCAGGGCAAGTTCGGCTCAATGGGGAGCCGTATCTTTCCCACCCATTGGAGGTAGCCGATATTCTCTCCAGTCTCTCCCTTGATGCAAACACCATTGCCGCAGGTCTGCTGCATGACACTGTGGAGGATACCGGAACAGAGGTCAGCGAAATTGCTGGACAGTTTGGGGAAGAAGTCGCTTCCATTGTGGACGGGGTGACCAAAATCGGAAAGATGAGCTTTACCTCAAAGGAGGAGGCTCAAGCCGAGAACATCAGGAAGATGATCCTGGCCATGGCTGAGGACATCCGCGTCATCCTGGTCAAGCTTGCCGACAGGATGCACAACATGCGCACCCTGGAATTCCAGAAGCCGGTCAAGCAGAAGCTGATCGCCCAGGAGACCCTGGAAATCTATGCCCCCCTGGCCAACCGGCTGGGACTCTACAAAATCAAGACCCAGCTCGAGGACCTGGCGCTCAGGTTCACGAAACCGGAGATCTACCAGCAGATATCGGCGGAGGTGCAGAAACATCAAAGTGCCGGAGAAGCCTATATCGAAAAGGTCATCACGCTGATCCACGCCCTCCTGTCCAAGAACGAAATTCCAGGAGAGGTGGGGGGGCGGATCAAGCACATCTATTCCGTGTACCAGAAGATGCTGCAGCAGGGGCTGGATCTCGACCAGATCTACGACATCATCGCCTTCCGCATCATCGTGGACAACATCAAAGAGTGTTACGCAGTACTGGGGCTCATTCACTCCATCTGGAAACCTGTCCCCGGAAGATTCAAAGACTACATCTCCATGCCCAAAGCCAATATGTACCAGTCGCTGCACACGACGGTCATCGGCCCGGACGGCGAGCGCATCGAAATCCAGATCCGGACCCATGAAATGAACAAACTTGCGGAGTTCGGTGTTGCCGCGCACTGGAGCTACAAGGAAGGGGGAAAGATTGCGGCCAAGGATGTGGGGAGGTTCAGCTGGTTGCGTCAGATCCTGGACTGGCAGCATGAGATGAAGGATCCCCGGGAGTTCATGACCTCGTTGCGGTTTGACCTGTTTCAGGACGAGGTCTACGTGTTCACCCCTCGTGGCGAGGTCAAGGAGCTGCCCGAAGGAGCCACCCCCGTGGATTTTGCCTACACGATCCACACGGAAGTGGGCGATCAATGCGCCGGGGCCAAGGTCAACGGCCGGCTCGTTCCCCTGTCCACACCGCTGAAAAACGGGGATACGGTGGAGGTGATCACGGAAAAAGGGAAAAATCCCAGCAGGGACTGGCTCAAGTTCGTCAAGACGGCCAAGGCCCGAACCAGGGTCAAGCATTGGATCCGGACCGAGGAGCGGGCCAGATCCATAGCCCTTGCACGGGAAATGCTGGAGAAGGAGGGCAGAAAGCTCGGGGTCAATTTCGCCAAGGTCCTCAAGGGGGGGGATCTCGAGCCGATCGCCCGGGAGTTCTCCTTCAGGACAGTGGAAGATCTCCTCTCGTCAGTGGGCTATGCCAAGATAACTCCCCAGCAGGTGCTGAACAAGCTTTTGCCCAAAGAGGAGAAGCCTCCCAAGGAAGAGGTGGAGGCCAGGGCGGCCGAGGCCCAGGCCGCAGAGGCCGAGAAGAAGCAGGAACAGAAGGGTCGTGCCGGAGAGGGGGTAAGCATCAAGGGGGTGGACGACGTGCTGGTCCATTTTGCCCGGTGCTGCAACCCGGTGCCCGGCGACCCTATTGTGGGGTACATCAGCAGGGGCAGGGGAGTGACGGTGCATGCCTCGGATTGTCCCAACATCAGCCGATTCGAACCCGAGCGGCTGCTGACGGTTTTCTGGGAAGGTGAAAAAGAGAAATCCTATCCCACGGTGATGAAGATCGTGTGCCGCAACCTGACAGGCGTACTTTCAGAAATCGCCTCCATACTGGCCGAAGAAAAGATCAATATCGCTTCAGGCTCGTTTAAATCCCACGTGGACGGGACTTCAGAGATCGTTTTCACGGTGGAAGTCCAGGACACCTCCCATCTGTACAAGGCCCTCAACCGGCTCAGCAAACTGGAAACGATCATCGAGGTGACAAGAACGAGTTCCCGCCAGGACAAGCAGAGGAGTACGGAACGGACGCATTGACATTCCGGTGAAAAAAACCGCCCGTTTTTGCGCACAGTGAGCCGTTTGGGAAGCGTGTGGATCAGTCCCAGGATTTACGGGAGATGATCTCCTTCATGTGGGCATCGATAATTTTCTGTTCGTGCCTGTCTTTTTTGGATTTGGCTTCTTTGATCTTCTCCATGAGCTGATCGATATCACAGGGTTTCATGAGGTAGTCGATCGCACCGAGCTTCATGCCGTTGATGGCTGATTTCACTGTGGCATGTCCGGTAAGCATGACCACCTCCACCAGGGGAAACTCTTTTTTGATCTCCTTGAGGGCGGTGATCCCATCCATTTCCGGCATCGACACATCCAGGATGACGATGTCGATGCTGTTGTTTTCACCAAGTTTTTGCAGTGCCTCCCGGCCGCTGTAAGCGGCAATGACATCGAGGTCGCGTCTTTCCAAACGCTCGCTCAAGGCATCCACAAAAGCTTTTTCATCATCAACCAGCAGAATCGTGGTGGCCATAAATCCTCCTTTGAGAATGTATCGTCAGTCATATGTGGAAAGGTGTTCTCTCGTACACAGCACTGTTCAAGGGAATACCTGCGGCTGCCCCGAGCAGTGTTCTGATTCAATTTCGCTGGAATCCACCAGGGTCCGAAACTGTTGGAATCCTCCTATAGTGAAGAGCATCTCTCGCAAATGGTCCTTCCAATCCATGTTGTGCCGTCTGGATCTGAGTTGTAGAATTTTGAGCTTTTGTTTTTTTCTACTGTACCTTGTTCATCTCGTCCACTACAGCCGACTACGGTTACATCATGGCAGTCATGAAGTTTGAAAGAAGTGCCCCTTCAGTGTGAAAAGGACAAAAATGGGGAATTTTCTCTATAGGATAGCCATGGGGGCCGGATGTGTTTTGACCGGATGAACAAAAAAACGGCTCACGATCTCTTGATCGTAAGCCGTTGAGTTTGTTGGTCGGGATGGCGTGATTCGAACACGCGGTCTCTGCGTCCCGAACGCAGCGCTCTACCAAACTGAGCCACATCCCGAAAGGAAGAAGTGTTTAGGTTGTTTCGGCGTGGAATGCAAGCCAATTTTTGTGAGTCATGCCGGTTGCCATTGCACCAATATTTCTCTATCCAACTCCCAGTGTCCACGCAATCACTTGGCCCATTCTTACCACCGGACGCCTCCCTTTATCAGTTCGGGAGGCGGTAAATCCCAAGACATTTAGCCCTTTTCCGATAGAGAAACCCGTCCCATGAAACACGGTGAAAAAAAATCAAAAATTCTTGTTGTTGACGACGAAACAAGCCTTCGAGAAATCTGCCAGGATGCCCTTGAGGACGCCGGGTACACGGTTTACCAGGCCAAAAACGGTCAGGACGCCCTTGATTTTCTATCCGGGTCCGATGTCGACCTGATCATTTCTGATTTACGGATGCCGGTCCTCAACGGGCTCGAACTCCTGCAGGAGGTCAAGGCCGGAGGAAAGGATTCCGCCTTTCTGGTCATGACCGGGTTCGGGACAATCGAGACAGCGGTGGAGAGTATGAAGATGGGGGCTTCGGACTACCTTCCAAAGCCGTTCAATATCAACCACCTCCTGCTCAAGGTGGAAAAGGTCCTGAAAGACCGGCAGATCCTGGCGGAACGCAGGAAATTGAGTAACCTGGTCCGCATGCTCAACCTGAGCAACGCCCTCAACTCCCAGCTCGATCTCAAGTCCCTGATCAACGAATTCCTTTTTCATTTGCAGAAGAACTTTTCACCGGACGCCGCAGTCCTCTTTCTCCTCGATGAAAAAGGAGGCGATGTCCTGACCCCTTCGGCAGTTCGAGGGGACCTGCTCCAGAACCACAGCGTCATGAACCGCATCCGGGAAATCAGTACAGGGGTCATGGCAGACGGACACTCCAAGCTCCTTGACGGTACTTTTATTGCATCCCATTCCGGAAAACAGCAGCCTTCCGGTCACAATACCGAAGGGTTCGGGCGGCGCAATTCTTCACTGATGGTTGTTCCTCTTGAGAATAAGCTGAAAAAGATCGGTATCGTCGCATTGATCCGAGAAACAGCGAATGAACGGTATTCTGCATCCGAGTTGCAACTCTTGACTGTTTTTGCCTCCCATACGGCTTCCTCACTGGAAAATGCCAGGCTGTACGGTCAGATGCACAGTTTGAACATGCAGGTTATTCGTTCGTACGCCAAAGCGGTGGAAGCCAAGGACATTTACACCCGGGGACATTCCGACCGGGTGGCTCTGTACGCCATCAAGCTCGGGCATCGATTGGGGTTGCCCACCAGTGACCTCGATCAACTCTATACAGCAGGTGTGCTTCATGACATCGGTAAGATCGGCATACCCGATCAGATCTTGAACAAGCCCTCCCCGTTGACCGATGAGGAGTATGCGGTGATGAAAAAACATCCGGAGATCGGGCAGGCCATCCTGTCCAAAGTGGAAAGCCTGGATCCGATCCTGTCCATCATCTACCATCACCATGAACGCATGGACGGGCGGGGATATCCTTCCGGACTGTCCGGGGCGGAAATCCCGTTTCTTGCCAGGATCGTCAGCGTGGTGGACAGCTTTGAAGCCATGACTTCGGATCGAGCCTATCGAAACGCCCTTTCCCAGGAAAAGGTGGTTTCCATTCTGGAAAAAGGTGCCGGAACACAATGGGACAAGGACCTTGTCGCCGTCTGGCTCGAAATCGTGCAGGGCGATTCTTTTGATCAGAGGGAATTGGACCTCTCTTCAGAGAAGCTGGTTTCCTCGCTTTTCGAGAATTGAGCGGCAGCAGATCAGAGCAACCTGAGGGATACCTTCCCGGGGATTCTGGAAAAGGGGTGGGAGCAGTTTGTGATAACGGTCCTGGTCGTCGACGATTCAGCGTTCATGCGCAAGGCCATCAGCACGATGCTGGGGAGGGATCCCCAGATCGAAGTCGTGGCAATCGCCAGAAATGGGGAAGAGGCTCTGGAAAAAATCCGGCTTCACAACCCGGATGTGGTGACCATGGACATCGAGATGCCCAAGATGGACGGTCTTACCGCCTTGCGCCGCGTGATGATGGAATCGCCACGTCCTGTCATCATGGTCAGTTCCCTGACTTCAGAAGGAGCGGAGGCAACGCTCAGGGCCATGGAGCTCGGGGCGGTGGACTTTATCCCCAAGCAGTTGTCCAAGGTTTCACTGGAGATCATCAAGATCGAAGAGAGCCTGCGGGCCAAAGTCAAGGCTGTGGCCCACAGAAGGTTCAGGGCTTCGGCCCAGCGGCGGTTCAGCACGGCTTCCCCGGAGGTCAAAAAGAAGTTCACGAAACCCAGGGTCGGAACCAGGCCGGCTCGCGATCTCGTGGGAATAGGCGTTTCTACTGGTGGTCCCCCGGCCGTACAAAAGCTTCTTTCCGGTCTTTCCAAGGATTTTCCAGTCCCCATCGTCATTGCCCAGCATATGCCCCAGGCTTTTACCGGTCCCTTTGCCCGGCGTCTCGACGCCATCAGTTCTCTTGCCGTCAAAGAGGCGGAAAACGGGGAGCGGCTTAAAAATGGAACAGTGTACATCGCCCCTGGGGGGCAGCACACCAGGCTCATTCAGCGCATGAGCCACATCGCGGTGGAGATCTCCTCCGAACCAAGGGATGCTTTGTACAGACCATCCGCAAGCGTGCTTCTCCACTCCCTTGCCGAATGTGTGGGCGGCAGAGGACTGGGGCTCATCCTTACGGGAATGGGAAACGACGGACTGGAGGGCATACAGGTCCTGAAAAAACGGGGGGGGAGGGTGATCGCCCAGAGCGATGCAACCTGCGTCGTCTACGGCATGCCCAAGGCGATCGTAGATGCCGGACTGGCCGATGAAATCGTGGATATCGAGGATATGGCCGCGGCACTGGTAGAAAATATCTACCGGTAACCAGGAGGAAGCCTTGGCCGGCAGAGAGTTCTTATGGAAAACATGAACGTCGAGCAGACCATCACCCTTATGCAGTCGAAGAAGATCGATGCGATTCGGGAGGGAGCCGCCCATGCCGGTGAATCCCGGTTCGTGGAAGCGGTCCCTGTTCTGACCGGCCTGCTTCAGAGCGGGAATCTCGGCATCCAGGAGGCTGCGGACACGGCTCTCAGGAAGATCGGGGGACCCCAAACCGTTCTCGCGGTCATTCCCCTGCTCAGATCCGATGATGTTCCTGTCCGAAATCTGGCCATGGATATTCTCAGGGAAGTGGGCAGTCACCATTTGACCGCCCTTGTTGCCCTGCTTCAGGATCCGGATCCAGACATCCGCATTTTTGCCGCAGATATTCTGGGTTCAGCCGAAAGCGACCTGGTTCTTGAACCGCTCTGCAGGGCTCTTTTGGACGATTCGGAAATCAATGTCCGCTACCAGGCGGCAGTCAGTCTGGGGGAACTCGGCAACAAAGATGCCGCCCGGTGTCTGAACGAGGCGGTGAGTGATGACCAATGGGTCCAGTTCGCCGTTGTCGAAGCACTGACCAAGATTCGCGACGAATCCTCCGTAAATGCCATGATCCGGGCCCTGGACACCAGTTCGGAGCTGATCTCCTCCATGATTGTGGAGGGTCTCGGGCAGATGGGAAACATCAAGGCTGTCGGCTCACTCCTCAAACGGCTGGACAGCACGGGCACCGCCCTCAGGCATAAGATGGTCAAAGCCATCGTCATGATTCTGGGCCCCAAGGGGATTGTCCTGCTCCCTTTGCAGGAACGGGAGCGGTTGAATGCTTATCTTTTGAGTGCCATCGGTGATGATGAAGTAGAGGTTCAGGATGCCGCCATCCAGGGGCTTGCCGTTTTGGGCGGGAATGAGGGATCCGAGGCGATTCTCAACCTTGCTGCACAACTCGACCCGGTGAAGGATCAGGACAGGCTGGAGGACATTACAGGTGCCCTCGCCTCTATCGGGTACAACGAAGCTCTGGTGGAAGCGCTGCGCTTTGGAATCTGGAAAAAGGCGGTGGTGGCGGTCAGGGCCATGCGCGGCATACAGGACAACAGGTTCTGTCCTCTGTTGCGGGAAGCGTTCTGGATCACCAAGGATCTGGATCTTCAGCGGGAGATCGTCTGTGCCATGACCGGCATGGAGGATGAGGGAGCCGGATCGTTTTTTATGGATGTTCTGGGCCGTCATGACGACGGACACATCATCAAGCAATCCCTGCGGTACATCGGGGAAAAGACTCGGACCCGGGAGGCCACCCGCCTTGTTCTCTCCTATCTCCATCATCCTTTTGACGACGTGAAAGAGGCCGCTCTGGACGCCTGTGTCATGATCAGGGACGAAGCGATCATCGCTCGGTCCCGGGCAATGCTCGAGGCCGATGATCCCATGCACCGCCTCATGGCGGTGTACATCCTGGGGCAGATCGATGCATCCCGCTATCTCGAAGAACTCCGGACCGCGTTGGATGACGATCTTCCGGACATCAGGAAGATCGCCCTGGAAGCGATCGGCAGCCTGTGCCCTGTTTCCCCGGAAGTCGTGGACCTGATAGCTTCGAAGCTCAACGATGCGAGCCGGGAAGTACGCCAGACCCTCGTGGAGGTGTTTGGGCAGTGTCCCTGCCCGGAGGTGGAGCGCTATTTTTTTGAGGCCCTGGCGGATGAGGAGGACTGGGTCCGCATCCGGGCTGTGGAAGCCCTTGGGGAGCGGCGGCCTGCCGGTGCAGTGGACCACCTTGTCTCGCTGCTCGCCGACCCCAACGCCATGGTGGTGCTCAAGACCATCGACGCGCTGGGCAAGATCGGAGGGCCCACAGCGTTTGAAGCGCTGCTCCAGATGCTGACCCACGACGATTTCGAGATTCAGTCCGCCGCTGAAGAGGCTGTGACCCGTATCAGGCACGAGGAGTAAGAGTCGGTCATGTCCTCTCTTTTTTCCAAAACCATCACCCTGCGCAAAGACCTGAAGATCACAGGCGAGGAGTTCAGGCAATTGCGCGACTTCATCTATGCCCACAGCGGCATCTTTATCGCCGATTCCCGGCGGTACCTTCTTGAGAACAGGTTGGCCAACAGAGTCAGGGAACTCAACCTGAACACCTTTGGGGAGTATCTCTATTTCCTCAAGTATGATCAGTCCAAAAAAGCGGAGATGGTCAAGCTTTTCGAGGCGGTGACCACGAATGAAACCAGTTTTTTCAGGAACCCCCCGCAGCTCAAGGTGTTTCAGGAAAAAATCCTTGCCAATCTCCTTCGAGCCAAGCGGAACATGAACGACAAACGATTGAGAATTTGGTCCGCCGGGTGCTCTACGGGCGAAGAGCCGTACACGCTGGCCATGATCCTCCACGAGGTGCTCCGTTTCGAGATCGGGAACTGGGATATCCGGATCACGGCCAATGATCTTTCCGAAGGGGTGCTGCAGTCCGCCAGAAAGGGGGTCTATAACGAGTATTCTCTCAGAACCACACCCAAGGAGATCGTGGCCAGATATTTCGACCGCATCGACAAATCCTTTTCCGTCAAGCCCGAGATTCGCAACATGGTCACCTTCGGGTCCATCAATCTGAGCGACAAGCTTCAGATGAAGCGGGTGGAGCGGTCCCACATCATCTTTTGCCGCAACGTGATCATATATTTTGACGAGGAGATGAAAAAGCGTGTGATTGCAGGATTCTATGACAACCTCCTGCCGGGCGGTCATCTCTTCATCGGCCATTCCGAGTCCCTGCACAATCTCTCCAGAGCGTTAAAGCCGGAGCACTATTCAGGGGGCATTGTCTACAGGAGGGAAGAGTAGTGCCTTCAGGACAAGAACGGCGAGAATATGAACGGCTGAAACGTGCATTTACAGTAGTGTTGCGCAGGTTCGAGTTTCCACTGGCATCGCAGCAGCGGATAGAACTGCGGTGCCGGAACATCAGTGCCGGCGGCATACTTATCGATTGTCCGGTGCGGTTCCAACAGGGCGAACTGGTGGAGGCGACCATCACCATCCCTTCCCTGAACAAATTTCATCCCGGTTTTTTCAAGGTTTTTGAAAACGATGCCGAGCAGAATCTTGTGGCTGTTGCAGAAGTCGTGCGCTCGGTGGAGCGTGTCCCTGGCGTGTCCCATGAACTCGGGATCAGGTTCAAGGATGTTTACGAAGACGACTGGAAAGCGCTGCAGGCCATGATCCGGAAATTCACGGAGTAGGTGCATATGGGTGTTCAGGTCCTGGCCGTAGCGAATCAGAAGGGGGGAGTGGGAAAGACCACGACGGCCCTCAGTCTGGCTTCCGCGTTTACAAAGCAGGGCAGAAGAACCCTTGTCATCGATCTCGATCCGCACGCCTGCGCCACCATTCACCTGGCCTATTACCCGGAATCGGTCGAACACACAGCCCTGGACCTGTTCACCAGTGACGAACCGAGCCGGGCTGTCTGGCAAAAAACGATCATCACGAATACGGCTCATGGTTTTGATTTCGTGCCGAGCAGCGTGTCCCTGTCCGACCTGGAATGGGATTTTCGGGGCAAGCAGGGCAAGGGGCTGATTCTCCGGCAGCGGCTGGAGGCGATCAGTTCCGAGTACGATTTCGTCATTATCGACTGCCCGCCAAATGTGGGCATCCTGCTCATCAATGCCCTGGCCGGGGCTTCGCTGGTCGTCATCCCAATTCAAACGGACTTTCTGGCCCTGCACGGCCTGAAGCTCATCTTCGACACCTTGCGGATGTTGAACAAGGCCTTGCCTTCCAAGGTCCCCTACAAGGCGCTGGCCACCATGTACGACAGGAGAGCCGGCGCATGCCGGCGGGTCCTCCTGCTTCTGCGGAAAAAGCTCGGCCAAAAGCTGTTCGAGACCGTCATCAACACGGATACCAAGTTCCGCGATGCCAGCGCCCGCGGCAAGGTCATTCTCGACTATGCTCCTGAAACTCGGGGGTCCCTGGAATATCAGCGACTCGCAAAAGAGATCATTACGTCATGAAAACACCGGAAGAGTATCTCTCGGAACAGATTTTTTCTCCGGACCACACGGGGCCGGAGGAGCAGTTCACGCCTCAGGAGAAGATCTTTCTTCAGAAGTACCTCGACATCGGGCTGGAAGAGGAGAAAGGGGGCTCGATTGTCACGAGCACAGAAAAAAAATCTGTTTCTGAGCCTGAAGCCACAGAAATCATGGATCAGGCCGCAGAAAGGGAAGAGGTGTCGACCAACAGGGAAAAGGGGATCGTGCCTGAACGGCAAACCGGAGAATCGCCGGATTTCCAACCTGCACCGGTGCTTTCGGGGGAGGCCCGGGAGAAGCGGTTGAAGTCGCAGGAGGAGCTGCAGTTCGTCAGCTTTACCCTTTTCAGGCAGACTTACGCTCTGCCCATCGACGAGGTGCAGGAAGTCATCCGGTATATTACACCCACAACCATTCCCACAGCCCCGAAGTTCATCGCCGGAATGATCAATCTGCGAGGCAGAGTCACTCCGCTGGTGCAGATGGACGCGCTGGTCCATGCCAGAGGGGAGGGGCCCGACCCTTCTGCACGATTCATCGTGATCTGCCGGACAGATGGGCTCCAGGTCGGCCTGATCATCCATACCCTGTCCACCATGTACCGAATCCCCCAAAGAGATATCGAGTGGAATATCGAGTCCCGGCTCGGAGTGGGCAGTGAGCTTCTTTGCGGGCTGTTCAAACAGGAAGACCTCATTATCGGAATCGTGGACGTGGACAAGGTCGTGGAACGAGTACTCAAGGGGTGAAAATGGCAAAGCATATCCTGATTGTTGATGATTCCAAAACAGTACGCAATCTCGTGGCCTTCATCATGAAAAAGGAAGGCTACCGGGTCATTACTGCCGAGGACGGTCTGGACGGGCTTGAAAAGCTCTATGGAGCAGGGGGGATCGACCTCGTCATCAGCGACGTCAATATGCCCAATATGGACGGGTTTACCTTCATCAAGAACATCAGGGAGCAGGAGGAGTACCGGGATCTTCCCATCATGGTCCTTTCCACAGAGGGCCAGGAAAAGGACATCCAATGTGGCATGAATCTTGGAGCCAATCTCTACATGATCAAACCGGCTCAGCCGGATCAAATGGTCAAGAACGTCAAAATGCTTCTTGGAAATGACTGATTTCTACTGATGTGCAGCAGATATCTTGAGCTGATGGAGAGTCCCTCATGAACCAGGATTTTTTTGATCCTGAAATCTTTTCCGATTTCATTCTGGAGGCAAGAGAACACCTCGAGACGATCGAGCCCATGCTTCTCGAGCTGGAGAAAGAGCCCGAAGATCTGACCCTGCTCAATGAAATCTTCAGGCCCATGCACTCCCTCAAAGGGGCTTCCGGCTTTCTCGGCCTGAACACCATCAACGGGCTGGCCCACCGGGCGGAAAACATTCTCGACGAGCTCAGAAAGGGAAACATCATGGTCTCTACAGAGATCATGGACGTGATTCTCGCGGCCACAGATGCCCTGGGCATCATCATCTCCAATCTCGAGGTTGATGGACAGGAAGGAGATGTGGATACGGCATTGATCATCGAGCGCATCGAGAGCCTTCTTGCCGGGAACGGGCTTCCCCCGGGAGGCAGTGGGGAAGGGGACACGGACGCCGACCCGGAATGTGGGGAGCCGTACTCGCTGTCCTTGGTCGGTGAGGAGCATCTTTCCGACTTCCTTGAAGAAGCCAGGGAAATCGTTTCCGATTTGAACCAGGCGCTCCTGAGCCTTGAAAAGGATCCCACCCAGGGGGAAGAGATCATTCATGACGTGTTCCGGTATTTTCACAATCTCAAGGGCAACAGCGGCATACTCGGGTTTACGGAGCTGAACAGCCTCACGCATGAGGCTGAAACGCTGCTCAACAGGATCCGCAAGGGCGAGATGGTCCCCACCCGGGCGCTTATCGACGACCTGCTTTCGATCACCGACCTGATCGAGACCCTGATCGGCAGAATCGATCCCCAGAAGGGAACTGTGATCCCCCTGGACATCGCATCAGCTCTGGAACGATTGCAAGCCGCAGGGGGGGGCGAGCCCGCTTCCACATCCGAAGCTGCTGCAAAGACTGGGGAGCCTGAGCCGGCAGACCCGGGTCCGGACAACGCGGTCCTGGTGGATCCTGAGGATCTGGCCATTTTTCAGCAGACCATTGGGCAGCAATTTGAAACCATTACCCTGGCTCTGGCCTCACTCAGGGAGGACAGCGGACAGAAGGAGTTTGTCGACGCGCTGCACCGCTCCCTGGTCACCATACAGAACTCCTCGGCGTATATGGAACTGGACGAAGTGCTGTCCTATGCCGAACGGACAGCCGGGCTGGTGGATCAGGCCAGAAGCAATGACATGGATTTCAGCCTGATGGTCGACATTTTGGAGCAGGAAGTCTCCATTTTGCAGGATATGGTCACCTCCAGGGTGCAGGCTTTCCAGGCGGCAGCGGTTGCAACTCCGCAGTCCGGAAAGGAAGCGGGCTTGGATCGGAAAACCTCTGCCGATTCAACCTCGCCCCGATCCGGGCCGCAGGATGAGGCCCCAAGTGCATCCGGTAACGATTCTCCTGCACCATCCCAAAAGGAGCCTTCCGCCGCCTGTGCCTCAAAATCCGAGCAGTCCAAGCCGGTCAAGAGCGCCACCACCATCCGGGTGGATCACGAGAAACTCGATCATCTCATGAACCTGATCGGCGAGCTGATCATCAATCGGAACAGGTTTTCGCTTCTGGCCCGGGAGATCGAAGGCAGGCACGGCCTGCAGGAGGTCGCCCAACAGCTCACCGAAACCACCTATTCCATGGCCAGAATTTCCGACGATCTCCAGGACACCATCATGAAGGTGCGCATGGTGCCGGTGAAGAGCGTTTTTTCGCGGTTCCCGCGACTGGTCAGGGATCTTTCCCAGAAAAGCGGCAAGCAGGTGGAACTCATCACCGATGGCGAAGAAACCGAACTGGACAAGAGCGTGGTGGAGGAGATCGGCGATCCGCTGGTCCATCTCATCCGCAACTCCGTGGACCACGGGCTCGAGGACGAGCAGGGCAGAAAGTCGTCAGGCAAGGACCCGGTGGGGCGTGTCTGGCTCAGGGCCTCGCACAGGGGCAATTCGGTAATCATCGAGGTCGAGGATGACGGCAAAGGAATCGACCCGGACCGAATGCGGGAAAAAGGGGTGGAAAAAGGGATACTCACGGAGGAGGAAGCCCGGGCCATGGACGATCAGCAGGCTGTTGAACTCATTTTTGCCGCAGGGTTTTCAACCGCCGAGCAGGTGACGGACATTTCCGGACGGGGTGTGGGCATGGATGTGGTGCGCAACAACATCAAGAACCTCAAGGGGTCGGTGAGCGTCCAGTCCGAAGTTGGAAAAGGAACCAAATTCACGCTGAGCCTGCCGCTTACCCTGGCCATTATCGACGCCTTGATGGTGGAAGTTGCCGGCGGCATCTACGCCATCCCCCTGGATGCGGTTTCGGAAACCACCAAACTCGAAGCCCGCAAATTCACGGAGGTCAACGACCGCAAAGCCGTGACCCTCAGGGGTGAGGTCCTGGGCATTGTTGAGCTGACGGAGATCCTTGGAATGGAAGAAGCAGAGGACGCCAGGGAGCTTGTCCCCATCGTGGTCGTCACGGTGAATGAACGGAGGCTGGGAATCATCGTGGACAGGCTGCTGGAGCGGCAGGAAATCGTCATCAAGTCACTGGGCACCTATCTCGGGGACCTGCATGGAATTTCTGGAGCCACGATCATGGGCGACGGCAGTGTGGTCCTGATCCTCGATCCCAATGAGATCTACATGCGTGCCACCTCCAAAGCCGCCATGATGTAGACCTCGAGATCGGATGAAGTGCAGGTGTGATGCGGGGCGGCTTTGTGAGCCGCCCTTTTGTCAGGGAGTCTGGGACGCAAAGAGATCAGAAGGCAGGAAATTTTCTGCCGTCATTGTCCAGAAGACCAGAGCGGCCCACACGAAGAACACGGAAAGAATGATCAGCCCTTTCCACCGCAGCGGAGTGATGCTCCTGAGAAGGATGAGCCAGACAGCTGCACAGAGAAAAATTGCAACAACGAATCCGATCATGAAGGCGAGATGCTCGGAACCGATCTCGAGTCCCAGGAGATACACCCATGGGAGAACGATGAACTGGCCGAGCATAAAGACCAGCGCCCACCTGGCTGCACTTGTGATGCTCCAGTTGTAATAATCTCTTCCAAAGTCGTCTCTGTTTCTGCGCACAAGGAGAAAGGGGAGGGCAATGGCCCAGGTGAGCCCCAGGCTCAGCAGAAGGAGCTGGGAGACGACAGGCCAGAACATGGAGGTTGCGGGCCAGGAAAAATAGGCTCCCAGGGGGACGGGTCCGATTTCTCCTGGGGCATGGGAGAAAAACCGTGCTTTCACCCCGGCCAAAAGGAAGAAAAATGCCAGAAGGGCAATCATCAGGATCACGCCCAGGAGGATGTGCAGCCCCTTTTTCTTTTTCAGCAATTTCCAGGTCAGCGCGCGAAGGATCCAAAACAGCAGCATCATCCCCCCGGTCGCTGCAAAGGCAGTGAGCAGTTCCGGGGTGAGGGCCCGCTGGACGGCCGGAAGATACGGGGTTTGCGGCATGAGGAAATATCCGGTCACCGCCCCGGCAAGGATGGTCAAAACGAGAGCCCAGCTCCCCATAAGGTCGAGTTGTCTGGACAGCTTGATGGCAAACGGTTTTTTTGCCCGAAAACCGTATGTCTCGGTTATCAGCGAGACAACCGGCGTCCCCACCACGAGGAGAAGGAGCAGGACATACGCTGCTGCAGGGGCAAACGTCCACAAGGGATATTCAAGATCAATCATGGGTGAACTCCATAGCAGGCTGATGGAAATCTCTCATGCGGTGACGCATGACGGCTCAAAGCTCCGGTTTTCCATGACTGCCCCCAACGCTGCACCATGCGAATTTTTCGCAGAGGGGGTTTTCGAGTTTGACCGGACAAACAGTATCATGAAAGCATGCGGTTGTGCCTCAAAACCTGACGCATGACAAGGTTTGGACCCTCGAGTCGGCCGGAAGAATGGTCCGTTGCTTTTTGAAGTGAGGTGGCCTAGAAAAAATTCGGACCGGAGGTAGAATGCATACCCATTCCGTAACCCTGTATATGTGTTTTGGTGTCTTCCTTCTCTCCTCGTGTGCCGGCACTGGTCGTGACCAGGAAAATCAAATCCAGGAACTCCAGAGCCGCAGTGTCGAGTACCAGCAGGAGCTGGAGCAGTCACAGCAGGAGATCACCAGAATGCACTCCCAGGTGAAATCCCTGGAGGATCGACTCCGTGAGCTGGAGGACAGGGCCGAGGAGCCGGTGGCGACGCCGGACTCGACTCCGGTTCAGGCGCCGGATCCGACGCCGATCCTCCCTCGTGAAGTCAGTGAGGTGCCGCAGTCAAAGGGCTCGGCGGCATCAAAAGCTCCGAAAACCGTCCCTGTTTCCAGGGACAGGCAGGCCCGGGCAGAGTATCAACGCGCCCTTGATCTGCTCATGAAGCGAGAGCAGCCCCGGGAGGCCCGGGAAGCTTTCAGAAAATTTCTGCTGCGCCATCCCGGACATGCTCTGGAACCGAATGGATTCTATTGGCTGGGAGAGAGTTTTTACCTTCAGAAGCAGTTCCCCAATGCCATTCTCGTCTTCAAGGAAGTGCCGCAGCGGTTTGCACACCACCCGAAAGCCCCGGACGCTCTCCTTAAAATAGGGTATGCCTACCAGGGGCTCGGCGACAGGGAGAATGCCCGGTTCTATTTGGAGACGCTGGTTTCGGAATATCCTGCCTCGGAAGCAGCGAAAAAGGCTGAAGCAAGTCTCAGGAAGATGGGGTCGTGATGTCATGAGCAGGCGTCTGGAGGAGTACAAGGCCGGACTCAAGCTGGTCCATTGCCCTGGAATAGGCCCCCGGACCTGGAAAGGACTGCTTTTGCATTTCGGGTCTGCTGTTGCAGCGGAACAGGGCGTACAGGACTGGACGGCGCTCGGTCTTGCCAGAGCAGGGCAGGTTTCCTCTTTTCTCGGAGAAGCCTGGCGGGAAAAAGCGGAGGAGGAATTCCGACTCCTGAGCAGCCGGAACGATCAATTGCTGCTGTGGATTGATGCAGGATATCCTGAATGGCTGCGGCAGATCCCGGATCCCCCGCTGATGCTGTACATGCAGGGAAACACGCGGCTTCTGCAGACCCCCTGTGTGGCCATTGTTGGGGCGAGAAACTGCACCAGGTACGGACTGGAAATGGCAACGTCCATTGCCGGCGACCTTTCCCGCAGTGGAATTACCGTGGTGTCGGGGTTTGCATGGGGGATAGACAGGCAGGCCCATCTTGCCGCCGTGGACCACGCCGGAAGCAGCATCGCAGTGTTGGGAACCGGGCTGGATATGGTCTATCCGGCACGGAATCGCGACCTGTGGAAAAAGCTGGACGCCCAGGGCCTCATTCTCACAGAATATCCACCCGGTACCCGGCCTGATGCCCAGAACTTTCCCCGCAGAAACAGGATCATCAGCGGCCTCAGTCTCGGCATTCTCGTTGTCGAGGCCGAGGTCAAGAGCGGAAGTCTGATCACCGCCAGAATGGGCCTGGAACAGAACAGGGAGGTTTTTGCCCTTCCCGGGCCGGCAACCGCCAGGACCTTTCAGGGCTGTCATCAACTCATCAGGGAAGGGGCTACCCTTGTCCGTTCCGCCGAAGACATTCTTCTCGAGCTTCAACCCCGTCTCGAGCAGATGAATATGTCTTCCTGCGCAATACACAGTGGATCGGAACCAGATCCGCAGATCAAGGATCTGGAAGATGGAGAGCGCATACTCATGGAATTCATTCAGCGACGTGAGCGGGTCCATATCGACGCCATGTCCCAGGACCTGGGGCTGGACAGCGCAACAGTGAGTCAGCGCCTGCTCATGCTCGAACTCAAGAATCTCGTGGCCAAGCACCCGGGGATGTACTACAGCCTGCGCCAGTAGTCCCTTGCAACGGCTAAAACGGAGAACTCCCCTATGCAAAAAATACCTCTCGAGCTGGCCCGGGCGGGCATGGTGCTCGAAAAGCCGCTGTTGCGGGAAAACGGTCTTGTTCTGGTGGCGGAAGGAACCGAGCTGACGGAAACGCTGATCGGCAGGCTCGAGAACATGAAAATCACAAGCATCGTCGTTCAGGGTGAGCCGGTGGAAATGGAGGGGATGTCCGGCACCTCGTACGCCAAGCGCATCGAACGGCTCGATCATCTCTTCCGGGGTCATGAGGACCAATGGATGCAAAAGGTCAAGCTCTTTTTGCGCCATTATTTCCAATCGCGGGCAGCCGTGGTCGCTTCCAGAAATACGGAAACCCAGGACGGCGTGGACAATGGATGATCTCAAAACAGAGTACAAGGGTCGAATCCTCGAGGTGAAGGACTTGCCCACCCTGCCCAATGTCCTGGACAAGGTCAGCGAGCTGGTGAAAGACCAGAACTCCTCCACCGAGCAGATTGCCAAGGTCATCGCCATGGATCAGGTCCTTTCGGCCAAGGTCCTGAAGATGGTCAACTCTCCCATCTACGGCTTTCCCCGGCGGATCGGAACCATTCAGCATGCACTGGTGCTGCTGGGGTTTGGCGTCATCCGGGGCCTCATCATCAGCACCTCGGTGTTCGACGTCATGGCCAAATCCATGGTGGGACTGTGGGAGCACAGCGTGGGATGTGCCCTGGCATGCAGCAGCATTGCCAAGGCCGCTGGGTTCGACGACCCGGAAGAGTATGCGGTCGCCGGACTGCTCCATGACCTGGGCAAAGTTGTTTCTCTGGTTCAGCTTCCCGAACTCAAGGAGGAGATCGACGCTCTGGTCCAGACCGAGGACCTCTCCTACTTTGAGGCGGAAAAGCGGGTCATGGGATTCGGCCATGATCGCATCAATGCCTGGCTCTCGAGCCACTGGAATCTTCCGGCCAACATCAAGGAAGGGTTGACCTATCACCATGCGCCCGATCGGGCGCAGGTCTATCCGGACATCGCCCGGGCAGTGCATGTGGGGGATTTTCTGGTCAAAGTCCTGGAGGTCGGCTCCGGCGGGGACGATCACGTGCCGTACCTGCAAAAATCCGCGCTCAAGGGGCTCGGCCTCAAGACCGTGCATCTCGAACAGATCCTGGATAATCTCTCCCAGGAACTCGTGGATATGGAGAGCCTGTATCCATCGGATTAGCCGCTGCTTTTTGCCCGGGGGCGGGACAGGTTTTTTGTTTCCGGGGGCTGGCGTCACAAAATAAGGGTAGTGCTTCGTGGGAAATAGAGGCCGAAATATCTTTGGCGGGAAAAAACAGGACTTCTCCCTGGTCACGGACGATCTCGAACTGGAAGAACTCTTCCGCGGGCTCTGGCCCGAGGACATGGTGGCCTGGACTGTGTTTCGCAGGGGAAGCGGAGCAGTGGAGTTCATTTTCAATCAGCCTCCTGATCTGCTCATCGTGGACAGCCGAGTTCCGGATCTTCCGGCCGGTGAACTCGTTTCGCTGGTCAAGAACGAGAACGTCTACCGCCAATTGCCCGTTGTCGTCTGCATGGACCGGGAAGAACTGGGCACCACGGATTTCGTCCACCTGGAACTCGATGACTTTCTGCTGCGGCCGGTTGAACCGGAGGTGGCAAAATCAAGGATTTCGCTCACCCTGAACCGTGCGGTGCGGGAACTCGATGCCAACCCCTTGAGCAGGCTTCCCGGCAACACATCCATCATCCACCGCATCCAGGAGCTTATCGATCGGCAGGAGGATTTTGCCCTGGCCTACGTCGACCTGGATTTTTTCAAATCCTTCAATGACAAATACGGGTTCTCCCGAGGCGATGAAGTGCTCATGATGTCCGCCCGGGTCATCGTGAACACCATCCGCAGCTTTGTGGGCGCCGGAGGGTTCGTGGGGCATGTGGGAGGAGACGATTTCGTGTTCATTTTGTCCCCGGACAAGGTGGAGACGGCATGTCAGCGCATCGTGGAGAATTTCGACAGCATCATTCCCCATTTCTACGATACCGAGGATCGCAAAAAAGGGAGCATCGTCTCTGTGGACCGCCAGGGCCGGACGCAGGAATTCCCCCTCATGGCCATCTCCCTTGGTGTGGTTTTCAATACCCGGGGAAGCCTCAAGCATTACGGCGAGGCCTCCCAGATTGCCATGAACCTGAAAAAAAAAGCCAAAGAGATCGTGGGAAGCTCTTATGTCCTGGACCGCAGAAAATCCAAGTGAGGAGGTTCAGGTCTTTCTGGCATACCTCGACGTGGAAAAAGGGTACTCCCCGGCCACTCTGGGAGCGTACGGAACAGACCTCGTCCAGTTTCAGTCGTATTGCGCAGGGCGAAAGGTCCTGCGCCTGGGGGATGTGAACCGGAATCACATCCGAGGGTTTGTGGCCTGGCTCCACGGGCGCAAAGTTTCGAAAAGCTCCATGGCCAGGAAGTTGTCGTCACTTCGTTCATTTTTCCGCTTTTGCATCAGAAAGGGCTGGATCGAGCGCGACCCGTGTGCCGGCGTGCACAACCCCAAACAGGACAAGCGTCACCCCCGTGCCATCAACGCCGACCAGGCCGTGGCGCTGCTCGATACGGAACGACGCCGGGACCCCAAAACCCTTCGCGACCTTGCCCTGGCCGAGCTGCTCTACGGCTCGGGCCTGCGCATCAGCGAGGCCGTGGGGTTGGACCTTGACGACGTGGATCTCGGGCAAGGGGTAGTCAGAGTGTTGGGAAAGGGTGGGAAAGAGCGGCTCTCTCCGCTGACGGACATCGGGGCGAACCGGTTGTCCCGGTATTTGGAGCAGCGGGACGCGTTTGGCGGCGACCTTCGAGAGAAAGCCTTTTTTTTGGGGCTCAGGGGGAAACGGCTCAATCGGAGGGAAGCGACCAGAGTGCTTGAACGGCTCGCACTCGAAGCAGGGCTGCCGGGCTCCATCAGCCCCCATGTTCTCAGGCACAGTTTTGCCACCCATCTTCTGGAATCCGGGGCGGACCTGCGCTCCGTGCAGGAACTCCTCGGCCACTCCAGGTTGAGTACGACCCAGCGCTACACCCACTTGAGCATGGGCCGGATCATGGAAATCTACGACAAGAGCCACCCCAGGGCGAAGAAAAAAGGGGAGGGCTAGCCTCCCCCGTGTCAGGGTCAAGGGATGAGAAGAGAAAAGACTCTCACCCCCTGCTTTTTACGAATCAACGAATCAACGAATCAACGAATCAACGAATCAACGAATCAACGAATCAACGAATCAACGAATC
>JBKHAV010000146.1:0-5249 GCA_046542715.1 Desulfovibrionales bacterium | reverse complement strand
CTATTTCGTCCCGAAGATCTTGTCCCCTGCGTCACCCAGGCCGGGGATGATGTAGCCGATGTCGTTGAGCCGCTCGTCCACGGCGGCCACATAAATGTCAACGTCCGGGTGGCGCTCTTCCAGGCGCTTGATCCCTTCAGGGGCGGCCACGATGAACAACCCCTTGATGATGGGACAGCCGGCTTCCTTGAGAAGGTCGATGGTGGCCAAGAGCGTGCCGCCGGTGGCCAGCATGGGGTCGAGGATAAGGGCTTGGCGTATTTCAATGGATTTGGCCAGCTTTACGTAGTACCGGACCGGCTGCAGGCTGTCTTCGTCACGGTAAAGGCCGACCACGCTGACCTTGGCCGTGGGGATGAGGTCGAGAACACCATCCAGCATGCCAAGCCCTGCCCTGAGGATGGGGACCACGGTGATCTTCTTGCCCTTGATCTTTTCAACCTCGACATTGCCGGCCCACCCCTGAACGGTTTTCTGCTCCATCTCCAGGTCCTTGGTGGCCTCGTAGGTCAGCAGCCGGGCGAGTTCCGAAGCAAGCTCCCGGAAATTTTTGGTGCTGATATCGTGCTTGCGCATGAGGCCCAGCTTGTGCTTGACCAGGGGATGATCAACAATGTGAACGGCCACGACATTCCTCCTTTTTCAGGGTTGCGGCGCATGGCGCGTAAAAACTTTTGGTTTTTAAGAACGAATCGAAGGGCGGGTCAAGATATTCCCTGTCTGGAATGCAAAATTGTTCAGGACTTGACGGTCACTTGGACCTTGCGTAGCAGAAATACTCTCTGTTCCCGAGGAGTTAGCAGGCCTTTAAATGATTTTTATAGTGAGGCGCAGCGTGCCGACGCAGGAAACCGGGTTCCAAATAATCGTCCCTGAGGAACACGCCGGGATGCGGCTGGACATGTTCTGGGCCCAGGAACTGGTGACAGGGGCAGTGTCCCGGGCCCGAATCCAGGGATGGATCAGGCAGGGGCGGGCTGCTGTCGAGGGTGTGGTGTGCACCAAACCGGGGCAGCGTGTCGATGCCGGCCAGAAGGTGACCCTGGTTCCGGATTTCGAATCCGCAGGCCCGAGCGCGCATCAGGGTGCGCTACGGGCCCTGTATACGGACACCGACCTGGTGGTTGTGGACAAGCCGGCGGGTCTGGTGGTGCATCCTGCACCCGGTCTGGACGAGCACACGCTGGTCAACCGGCTGTTGTACCATTTCCCTCAAGTGGCGCAGCAAACCGGTCCTCGGCCGGGTATTGTCCACAGGCTGGACAAGGATACCTCGGGACTCATGGTGGTGGCCCTGAAGGAAGAGGTCAGGCAGAGACTTTCCCGGGATTTTGCCGCGCGCAATGTGGACAAGGAGTACCTGGCCATCGTGCATGGAACTCCGGTGAAGGACACAGGTGAGATCGATCTGCCCATCGGCCGCGACCCCAGGCACAAGACCCGGATGGCGGTTGTGCACAAGGGTGGACGGTCCGCCAGGAGCCGCTACCGGGTCCTGGCGGGGTTTCAAACCGGCGAGTGGAGTCTGCTCAAAGTCCAGATATTTACCGGCCGCACCCATCAGATCAGGGTTCACCTGAGTGCGCTGGGCCATCCCATTGTCGGGGACACCCTGTACGGGGGGCGGATACGAGCCCAAGCCCATCCCCGGACCAGGGGGCTGTCCCGGCTGGCCTCCCGACAGATGCTCCATGCATTTCGTTTGAAGTTTTTTCACCCTGGTGACGGAAGATCCATGGACATGTCGGCACCGCCGCCCAGGGATTTCAGGCGGTTTTTATTTGTACTGGATCAGCGCTGCCAAAAGGTCGGGATCACCGGCCTGCCGGGGAGCGGAAAGAGCACCCTGCTGGCGATGTTCCGAAACCACGGGCTGCCGGTGTGGAGTGCGGACGAAACGGTTCACCGGCTCTATCATCCGGGCAAGGATGGCTGGGTTCTCCTGCGGCAGCGGTTCGGAGACCGGTTCGTGCCTGAGGAGGGTTCTGCGGTGGACAAAAAAGCGCTCGCACAAGCCATGCTCCGGGAGCCGGGCCTGGTGCGTGAGGTGGAACACCTGATTCACCCGCTGGTCCGCCATGCGCTCGAACGATTTTTTCAGGAGCATGCCCTGGACAGGGTCTGCGTTGCCGAAGTTCCGCTGCTGCTGGAAACCGGATGGTCGGGACCGGAACTCTTCGATCTCAAGGTCGGCGTGTTCATGTCAGAGGGGGTGCGACGGGAACGGTTGCAGCGCAAGGGATGGTCTTCCGAACTGATCGGCCTGGCTGAATCCAGGCAGTGGGGGCAGGCCGAGAAGATGAGAGCGTGCGACCTGATTGTGGACAACTCCGGTGATCTTCAGGAACTGGCAACAAAGGCGACAGCGCTTGGCCGGATTCTCAAAAGAATTCGTCGTCATAAAGCCGGAAAGAGAAGAGCGGCCCTGAAGCACCTGTGGGAACACAGCAGTCTGGAATTGACCCGGGGCTGAAAACCCCTAAGATGAAAGAATGATTCCCCTCAAGGACAATATTCAAAGCAGGCACAAGCCGTATGTGGTCTATGCGATCATCGGGCTGAACAGTCTGGTTTTTCTGTTCGAACTGGGAATGAGCCGGGACGAACTTTTTACCCTTTTTCACCTCTACGGGGTGGTCCCGGCCCGGTTCAGCGATCCTCAATGGGCGGAGTGGGTCGGCTTTCCAGGCGGAGGGCTCCTGTCCCTGTTCACCCATATGTTCCTGCACTCGGGGTGGATGCACTTCCTCGGCAACATGTGGGTGCTGTGGATCTTTGCCGACAATGTGGAAGATGTCATGGGACCGTTCCGGTTCCTGTTCTTCTACTTTCTTTCGGGGTTTGCCGCCCTGGGAGCCCATTTTTTCACGAACATGGGCTCGACCATGCCGGTGGTGGGCGCATCCGGAGCTATTGCCGGCGTCATGGGGGCATATCTGCTGCTCTATCCCCACGCCAAGGTGGTCACTTTCATCCCAATTTTTTTTATTCCCTATTTCATCGAGTTGCCGGCGGTTATCTTTCTCGGCATCTGGTTTTTCTCGCAGGTCTCGTCGGGCTTGTTCGTCCAAGCCGGGGGCCAGGGCGCCGGGGTGGCCTGGTGGGCACATGCAGGCGGGTTCATTGCCGGCATGATCATGCTGCCGGTGTTCAGGAACAAAGAGCGTTGTCACCGATGCTTCAATTGGGTGAAATACAGAGAATAGTGCCTTTTTTCTCACCCATGCCCCTGATCCGGGGTTGCCCGAACAATCGTGGTCATATAAGGTCTGCCGGTTCCAACGGCAGAATATAAAGGAATGGAGACCGTTATGCTCACCATAGAAAATCTTCGTGTCAGCGTGGGTGGAAAGGAGGTCCTCAAGGGGATCAACCTGAGCATCGAGGAAGGGGAAACCTTTATCCTCTTCGGCCCCAACGGGTCCGGAAAGACAACGCTGCTCATGACCCTCATGGGATTTTCCGGGTACGAAGTGCTCGGAGGAAAGATCGCATTCCGCGGAAAAGACATCACGGCCTTGCCCACCTATGAGCGGGCCAGGATGGGAATCGGGATGTCCTTTCAGCGGCCCCCCACCATCCATGGCCTGAAGACCGGGCAGCTGGTCAAGGTTTGCGCCAGGGACAAGGAGGTGGACGTGGAGGCGCTTGCCCGAAGGGTCAATTTTGAAAATTTTCTCGAACGGGATATCAACTCCGGGTTCTCCGGCGGCGAGATCAAGCGTTCAGAACTTTTGCAGCTCCTGGCCCAGGAACCCAGGCTGGTGCTCTTTGACGAGCCGGAATCCGGAGTCGACCTCGAGAACATGGCCCTGATCGGAAAGAATGTCCGCTATCTCCTGGAAGGGGGAGTCGAACCGCGGCCGGACGCCTCCATGAAGGAGCAAAAAGAGCAGATCAGGACCGCAGGGCTGATCATCACCCATACCGGCTACATCCTGGACTATATCAATGCCGACAGAGGTCAGGTCATATATAACGGTGTCCTCTGCTGCGAAGCCAGACCCAGGGATATCCTGGATCACATCAGCCGGTTTGGATACAAGGAGTGCGTGCGATGTCTGAAGTAGCCAAGAAAAAATGGTCGGCGGATGTCGATCTTTCCCAATACACGTTCGAGGGGTTTGACACCTGCGGGATCGAGGATCTGCGGACCATGAGCCAGGAAGATCGCGACCAGCTGCTCATGGCCGGCGTGGATGTGGAGGAACGGGAACGCAGCGGCACCTATCTGCAGGTGGATCATTCCAAGGTGCACTGCAAGTCCAAACAGCCGGGAGTGGAGATTCTGTCCATCAATGACGCCTTGGCAAAGTACGACGGACTTCCCGAGTACTACTGGAAGGCCGTGGACAAGGACAAGGACGAGTTTACCAGGGCCTCGGCCGAGCACAAAGCAGACGGATATTTCATCAGGACCGAAAAAGGGGCCAAGATCACGGCGCCGGTTCAGAGCTGCCTGTTCATCAAGGGCGCGGGCAATGTCGGTCAGAACGTCCACAACATCGTCATTGTGGAGGAGGATTCCGAGCTGCACATCATCACCGGCTGCGCCACGTCGCACGGCATCCAGTCGGCCATGCACCTGGGGATCTCCGAGTTCTACATCAAAAAGGGCGCAAAGCTCACCTTCACCATGGTCCACAACTGGGGCGAGGACATAGCGGTCCGGCCCAGGACCGGGGGGGTCGTGGAAGAGGACGGGGTCTTTTTATCCAACTACGTCCTGCTCAAGCCGGTCCGGACCATCCAGTCCTATCCCGCCATTTCCCTCAACGGTCCCCGGGCCGTGGCCCGGTTCAACTCCGTTGTGGTCGCGCCGGAAGGATCCCACGTGGACCTTGGCAACAAGATCATGCTCAACGCGCCGGACACCCGGGGGGAGATCATCTCCAGGACCATCACCACCGGGGGCAAGATCGTGGCCCGGGGGTTTATCGGCGGCAGCGCCGTCCCGGCCAAGGGGCATCTGGAATGCAAGGGGCTGATCCTGGGCGGGGGGGTGATCCACGCCATCCCCGAACTGGAAGGGAGCATGCCCGGGGTCGAGCTTTCCCATGAAGCGGCCGTGGGCAAGATCGCCCAGGAAGAGATCGAATACCTCATGGCCCGGGGTATGGACGAGGACGAAGCCACCTCCACCATTGTCCGGGGATTTCTCAACGTGGACATCATGGGGTTGCCCAGGGAACTGCAGGAATCCATCGACCGGACGATCACGGAATCGGAAAAGGATATGTTTTAGGAGC
>JBKHAV010000030.1:0-26082 GCA_046542715.1 Desulfovibrionales bacterium | reverse complement strand
TCCGTTCGAAGTGCAGGGAAACGGCGAGTTTGGTGCAAGGTCGAGGAGGGCAAGGGGTCGTGCGGAGGCGTACTCCCCATACGCCGCACAAACGACCCCGCAGCCCGACAAAGAGATTGCGCCAAAATCGCCATTCTCTTCCAAAGGCCAGCTCCCCGCAGCCGCCCTCTTTCCTGTCAGGTTCAAAGCGCAGGGCCAAAATCGCCTACGCTTTCATGAAATCGCCATTGCTCTCCCAAGGCCAGTCCACGCAGCCGCCCCTCTTTCCTGCTGAATTTCCGTTCGAAGTGCAGGGAAACGGCGAGTTTGGTGCAAGGTCGAGGAGGGCAAGGATTCGTGCGGAGGCGTACTCCTTGTACGCCGCACAAACGAATCCGCAGCCCGACGAAGAGATTGCGCCAAAATCGCCGTTTCCCCTAGAGCATGAAGGAGTGGGCGATTCGGAGCAGATCCTCGTACGCCATGTCCTCCCGGATGCCGATGCACATCTCCATGGCCATATCCATCTTGATCTCGGAATCCTGGAGGATCTCGTTTTTTTGCAGGTTCAGCCGGTGCTTGATGAAATCGTAATCAAACCTGTCGATGATAAGGGACAGCCCTTCGGCAAACAGAGGGGACCGGATGTCGGAAATGAACGGACCGCAGGCTTCCCACCCCTGGCGCCGGGAAAGCATGGTATAGAAGATGAGATTGACGATGAAGTCGTGGGCTTCCATGGAATGGTCCACAGAGATCAGCTCCTTGGCCGGCCCGTTGCCCAATTCGACCAGTTCGAGCAGTTCCTGGGCTTTTTGAAACACCTCTTTTTCCAGAACAGGGGAGATGGGAAAGCGTGAGATGATCCGGATCAGGATCTGCTGGGGGTTTTCCTTGTTGTAGATGCCCATCAGCGCGATCAGCATGAGGAAAAGCTTGCGCTTGAGATCACTGAGGATGGTCGCCTTCTTGATGGAGGCGAACCGCCGGATCTGTTCACTGGTAAACGAAGAAAACCCGATCTCCAGGAGATGGCGAAGGTACGGTTCCCTGACATGCTGGAGTTCACCCTGGAGAAACCTGGACCCTTTTTTTCCTGAAAGGGCCCGGCTGATAGACAGCCAGTAGGCTGCCAGCCCCTCCAGGGGGATTTCCTGCATCGTAAATTCGTCCGGAAGGCGGATAGGACTGAAATCATCCCCCCCATTTTGCAGAAGTCGTTTCACGCTGGAATTGAGTCTGTTCATACCTGTCCGCCGTCTTGCTAGCAGTTTATCGCCCAAGAGCGAAAACTGTTATCACTGATGGGGTGGAAGAGCAAAATTCACCTTCGGAGCAAAAGAAAGCCGCGCTCCTGGCGCGGCTTTCATGACACACGGGCTGACCCGGTTCTATCAGGCAGCGGACAATCGCTAGGTGATCTGGATGCGTTTTGCTTGGGCTCGTTTCTCTTTGGGAAGAACAATGTGCAGCACTCCGTTTTTATAGCTGGCCTGGATCTCATGTTCCTGGACCTTGGACGCCAGCGGGATGGAGCGGTAAAACGAGCCATAGCTCACTTCCCGATGGATGTAGTTCTTTTCTTCCTTTTTTTCTTCCCGTTTCTTTTCACCTTTGATGATCAGGTAGTTCTGTTCCATGCTCACGTTCAGGTCCTTAGGATCCATACCAGGCAGCTCCGCTTTGATCCGGTATTCCTTCTCGTCCTCGGAGACATCCACGGCAGGCACCATACGCTCTGCCTCGGTCCAGGCCTGAGGCGAACGCAGCATGTCGTCCACAAAATCCCAGACGCTTTCTTCCCGCCGGGGTTGAAGCTCCCGTTTCTTGCGCAGGGCTGGAAAAATGTTTTCGATCATTGCGCTACCCTCCTCACCAGATAGTTTTCAACGTTCGCGGCATTGCGGCTGCTATGCCGATTTGATTTCGATCCGCTTGGGCTTGGCCTTCTCCGCCTTGGGCAGGAAAAGCTCGAGCACCCCATTTTTCAGGCTGGCGTTGATCTTTTCGCGGTCGACCACGTCGGAGATGGTGAAATTGCGAAAATACTCCACTCCGCCGAACTCCATGTGCAGGTCCTTGGCCCCTTCCCTGGGCTTGACCGCGCTTTCCGCCCGGATGTTGAGTTCGTTCTCGTTCAGGTCGATGTGCAGGCTCTCCTTGGACGCTCCGGGAAGATCCATATAGATATGGAACCCGTCCGTCCGCTCAAGGATATCGGTGGCCGGCCGCACTCTCGGCAGGGCCCGCTGTTCCTTTTTGGCGACGTCATGACCCTCTTTCTTGGCCATTTCCCGGCCTTCGCTCTTTTCCGGCTTCTGGTACATGTATTCCCTCCTTAGGCGATGTCGATGTTGATCTTTTTGGGCTTGGCTTCCTCTGCCTTGGGCAGCACGATTTCCACCACACCGTCCTTCATGGTGGCGCTCACCTTGTCCCTGTCTACCGGCACATTCAGGGAAATTACCCGCTGAAAAGACCCTGTGGGCCGCTCCTGGCGGAAATAGTCTCCTTTTTCCGATTCCCGTTTCCCGCGCAGAACCAGGGAACCGTCACTCAACGTCACATCGATGTCGTCCATGGCCATGCCCGGAATCTCCGCCTGAACGTAGATGGTGGCGTCGTCTTCGCTGAGGTTCACCGGAGGATACGCCAGCCGTCTCTGGCTGATGGTCAACGGATTGTAGAACTCCTCGAACACGCGCTCCATCTGTCTGGGAAAATCATAGAAGCTGCTGAAGTCAATCACCATCGTGTTCACCTCCTGTTAATGCACCTTGTTTATTTACTTTCTCTTTCCCCAACCATCTGGAAATGAATGGTTTTTGAAACCATATTAAAAAAATAACGGAAAGAGTTGCCCTGTCAAGATCGGTTTGAGAAAATTTTGCCAGAGTATTTTTTTTGATGTCTTCACCGGGGTTCTGGGGATGATCCTTCTGCCGGGCACATCTGGGAACCGGTTGGCAGAATCGATGAATACGGGCAATATGCCCCCACACCAATGGAAGAGAGGTGCCCATGCCGGCGGAGAATTACGACCCCTCGCCCCCTCGCCCTTCCGGGCTGATGCAGCGACTCCGGGCCGTTACCTACACTGTACCCTGGAATCTGGCTCTCATCGCCTTTGGCAGCGTCCTCATCGCCTTTGCCCTGAAAACCATTGCCATACCCCACGGGTTCATCTCCGGCGGCGTGTCCGGCCTGAGCCTTCTGTTCTTCTATCTCTTCCCGGATATCGGACCGGGCACCTGGTACTACATCCTGAACGGGCCGATCTTTCTGCTGGGATGGCTCTTTGTGAGCAAAAGGTTCTTTTTCTACACCCTCTACGGCACGCTGTGCGTCGGCCTGGCATTGTCCCTGTTTGATTTCACAAGCCCCATCCACGACCCTGTTCTCGCCGCCCTGGGCGGCGGAACCATCTTCGGCGCCGGTGCCGGCCTGGCCCTTCGGACTCTGGGATCGACAGGAGGAATGGACATCATCGCCGTGATCCTGAACCAGCGCTACAATATCCGCGTGGGACAGGTCTTCTTCCATTTCAATCTCGTGCTCTTTCTCCTGAGCGGTTTTTTTCTTTCCCTTGATACCGTCCTCTATTCCCTGGGCATGGTTTTTATCGCTTCCGCGGTCACCGATTACTTTTTGAGCATGTTCAACCAGCGCAAGATGGTCCTTATCATCAGCGACAAACATGACGAGATTACCAGGAGCATCCACAAGACCGTCCATCGCGGTGCGACACTGCTCTACGGCCGAGGCGCCTACTCCGGCAGGCAAAAACGGGTCGTCCTGACCGTGGTCAACAACATCCAGCTCAAGCGCCTGGAAGAGGTCATCTATTCCATCGACCCGAATGCCTTTACGATCGTGGGCAATACGTTGAATGTCCTTGGAACCGGGTTCTCCAGACGAAAGGTGTATTGAACCGTGCGCGACATCGTGCTGCTCACCGACTTCGGGCTTTCCGACCCCTATGTGGGACAGATGAAAGGGGTGCTCGCCGCGCTCGCACCCAAAACCCGGGTTCTTGATCTCACCCATGGGGTCATGCCCCATAATGTCTTGCAGGCAGCCTTCTTCCTGACGGCAAGCTGGCCCTGGTTCCGCCCTGGTTCGCTCTTTCTTGCCGTGGTCGACCCGGGGGTGGGAACGAACCGCGGCGTTGTGCTGCTGGAAACCCACGATCGTCTGTTTCTCGCACCGGACAACGGCCTGCTCAGTCTGCTTCTTGCGGAAACGTTCACCAGCCTCTGGGTCCTGGAGACCGCCCCCTTCCGCCGGACCTCCAGCCAGACCTTTCACGGCAGGGACATCTTCGCCCCCCTTGCAGCAAAGCTCAGTTCCGGGATTGCGCCGGAGAGCCTGGGACGACCGGCAGGAGCAGAAGAGGTGATCTGCTGCGCCTGGAGGGAACCGGACGCCAGGCAGGACAGCGTATTGTGTACGGTGCTGCATGTGGATCGGTTTGGAAACATTGTCCTCAACCTTCGTGAGGATCTCTGGTGGAACACCCTTTGCTCCCGAACAGCACTGGCGCTGGGACCTGAGCGGACCATACTCCATCCGGTCCGAACCTATGCGGAAATCCCGGCCGGTAAACTCGGCATCCTTCGGGGAAGCCAGGGGTTTCTCGAGGTCGCGGCCGACCGGGACAACGCTTCTCGACGTGTCAGGGCTGAGAGTGGAACCCCCCTCCTCCTTCAGTGGAGTAAATAGGCGCCAACACACACTCTGATACTGCTTCTCAAAGGCCGGTCGATCCTGCTCCGGCTTGACAGAGTTCATTGTCGTTGTTACCGCCATTAGCACTCGAAAGAGTAGAGTGCCAACCCCATGGGCCCGGTCAACGCCATCCCCGGGCACGGTTTTTTACGAGGTGTATTATGTCCCTTTCACAGCGAGAGATCGAAATTTTAGCCACCATTGTCGAAGATTACATCGAACGGGCAGCCCCCATCGGGTCCCGTACAGTGGCAAAAAAATCATCCCTGGGGCTGGGGCCGGCGAGCATCCGCAACATCATGGCCGATCTCACGGAAAAGGGGTATTTGGAACAGCCCCACACCTCCGCAGGAAGAGTTCCGTCCACGGCGGGGTTTCGCTTCTATGTGGACCGACTGGTCAAAGTCCAGCCGCTCTCTGAAGCGGAGAAGCAAACCATCAAAGCGCAGCTCGACGATACAGACCTCGAGCTCTCCGAAGTGTTCAAGCGGGCATCGCGGCTCCTGTCTTCCTTTTCCAAGCAGGTGAGCATGGTCCTTGCGCCCAACCGCAGCGCGGCCCGGTGGAAGCAGATCGAATTCGTGATGATCAGAAAGGGGCTGGTCATGGCCATTCTCCTCCTTCAGGAAGGCATCGTGGAAAACAAGGTCATCACGGTATCGGACGAAATCACCGCCGATGATCTGGTAAAATACCGCAACTACCTCAATGAGATTTTCCAGGGCAAGACCGTTTCCGAAGTCAGAACCCATCTCCTTCGGGAGATGCAGCAAGCCAGAGAGCGGTTCAACCGGCTGTATCAAAAGGCCCTGCTTCTGGCCCGCAAAACCTTTGAAGACGATGAGCGGGAAATGTTCGTGGACGGCACCGTCAATATTTTAGACCAGCCCGAGTTCGCGGACATGGAGACCATGCGTGAAATCTTCAAGGTTTTGGAGGAACGGTCCAAACTCCTGGAGCTTTTGGACAAGATCACCGGCAAGGGGGGGATCAAAATCGTTTTCGGCCGTGAGGCCATGCTCGAAGAATTTCCGTATTGCGGTTTGGTTTCCTCTGCTTACGGAACGGAACAGTCCGTTCATGGCGCCCTGGGAATCATCGGTCCGTTGCGCATGGATTATGCCAAGATGGTCCCGGTGGTTGACTTCACGGCACAGATGCTTAGTAACGTCCTTAAAAAGCGCCATTAGTTCCGTCTTCCGCACCCCTGGAGGGAAAATGGTTGCCTCATTGCGTGATCCATGACACATACTACAATGATAAATTTTATTTTACGGGGAAGTGTGAATGACTGCTGAAGAGAAACAGAACATCGAGGACGATGAGCAGACCACCATTTCCGGTGAAAAGCTGAATGATGAGGAGCTGAGAAAGATCTGTCGCGAACGTTTTTGTGAAGAATGTCCGGAGCTTGCAGAGAAAAAAGACGAGCTGCTCAGAGTTCTGGCCGATTCGGAAAACTACCGCAAGCGACTGACGCGGGAAAAGGACGAATTCTGCAAGTTTGCCACGGAATCCGTTTTGGAGGACCTGCTCCCGATCATCGACAATCTCGAACTGGCGCTCAAACATGGCCGCACCAATGAAGCCTGCAAGGACATCGTTCAAGGGGTGGACATGACCCTGTCCATCTTCCATGAAACCCTCAAACGGCATGGCTTGACCCCTGTGGGGCAGGAAGGCGAAGAGTTCAACCCCGTTATTCATGAGGCCATGGGGCAGGAAGAACGCAAGGATGTACATCCCGGACACGTATGTAGCCTGCTGCAGCGTGGCTATAAACTCAGGGAGCGGCTTATCCGCCCGGCCAAGGTCATTGTCAGCAAGGAATGTTGATTGGTGAATCGAGTTTTTTTCGATCACCCCCTTTACACCTTATGTACTTGACTTATTTTGAAGTGCTGAGAATTTCTATCGAAAACAGGAGGCCAGACTAGAATGGGTAAAATAATCGGAATCGACCTGGGCACCACCAACAGCTGTGTCTACGTCATGGAGGGCAAGGAGCCCAAATGCATCACCAATCCGGAGGGCGGACGGACCACTCCGTCCATCGTCGCCTTTACTGACAAGGAACGGCTTGTGGGCGAGATCGCCAAGCGCCAGTCCGTCACCAATCCGGAAAAGACCATTTTCGCCATCAAGCGGCTTATGGGCAGGAAGTTCGACACCCCTGAGGTGGAAAACTGGAAGAAACACTCCCCGTACAAGATCGTGGAAGGACCCAACGGCGACGCCTATGTCGAGGTCAAGGACAAGAAGTACAGCCCTCCGGAAATTTCAGCCATGATCCTCGGCAAACTCAAAAGCGACGCCGAAGCCTACCTTGGCGAAAAGGTCACCGAAGCGGTGATCACCGTGCCCGCCTACTTCAACGACAGTCAGCGCCAGGACACCAAGGATGCCGGTCGCATCGCCGGTCTGGACGTGAAGCGGATCATCAACGAACCCACTGCTGCATCGCTAGCCTACGGGTTCGACAAAAAAGCCAATGAAAAAATCGCGGTCTTCGACCTGGGGGGAGGAACATTTGACATCTCCATCCTGGAAGTGGGTGACAATGTGGTGGAGGTCCGTTCCACCAACGGCGACACCTTCCTGGGCGGCGAGGATTTCGACCAGCGGATCATCAATTATCTGGTGGACGAATTCAAAAAAGAACAGGGTATCGACCTCTCGAAGGACCGCATGGCCCTGCAGCGCCTTAAAGAGGCGGCGGAAAAAGCGAAAAAAGAGCTCTCCACCACCATGGAGACGGACATCAACCTTCCCTTCATCACCGCTGATCAAAACGGCCCCAAGCACATGACCGTCAAACTCTCCCGGGGCAAGCTGGAGCGACTGGTGGAAGATCTGGTGGACAGGACCACGGACCCCTGCAAGAAGGCCCTCGCCGACGCCGGCCTCAAGCCTGCCGACATTGACGAGGTAGTTCTCGTGGGCGGCATGACCCGTATGCCCCTGGTTCAGAAAAAGGTGACCGAAATCTTTGGCAAGGAACCGCACCGGGGGGTGAACCCTGACGAAGTCGTAGCCATGGGCGCTGCCATTCAGGGGGGCATTCTCTCCGGAGACGTCAAGGACGTGCTTCTGCTCGACGTGACACCGCTCTCCCTGGGAATCGAGACCATGGGCGGCGTGTTTACCAAGCTCATTGAGCGCAACACCACCATTCCGACCCGCAAGAGTCAGATCTTCACCACGGCTGCGGACAACCAGCCTTCCGTCTCCATCCACGTGCTCCAGGGCGAACGACCCATGGCCGGAGACAACATGACCCTGGGCCGGTTCGAGCTGACCGGGCTTCCGCCCGCGCCCCGCGGCGTGCCCCAGATCGAAGTCACTTTCGACATCGACGCCAACGGTATCGTGAACGTCTCGGCCAAGGACACCGGCACCGGGAAGGAGCAGTCCATCCGGATCACCGCTTCCAGCGGCCTGTCCGAGGATCAGATCCAGAACCTGGTCAAGGACGCCGAGTCCCATGCCGAAGAAGACAAGATGAAGCAGCAGCTCATCGAGGCCCGCAACCACGCTGATACACTCATCTATACCACGGAAAAATCCATTCGCGACCTGGGCGACAAAGTGGACAGCGTCCTCAGGGGCGAAATCGAAACCAAGATCGAAGAGCTGAAAAAAGTCATGGAAGGCGACGACCCCGAGGCCATCAAAAAGGCCACGGACGATCTGGCCCAGGCTTCGCACAAGCTTGCTGAAAAGCTCTATGCTCAGAAAACAGAGCAGCCCGGCGCCGAGGAACAGGCCCAGCCAGGAGCCGAAGGCAAAGCAAAGGGCAAGGATGACGAAGACGTGGTCGACGCCGACTACACAGAGGTAAAGTAACCTCGTTGAAGCGAGCTTGACAGGGAGGTTTCCCCCTCCCTATAGCTTTGGCCTGGCCCCCATTGGGCCAGGCCTTTTTTATTGCAGCCCATATCACTGAGGTGTCATTCGTGAACCAATGTCGAATACTACTCGCTTTTCTGGTCCTCACCATATTTCTGGCCGGATGCCAGGTCAAAAAGCAGATCCCTCCCCCTCCTGCTCCGGAACAGGAGCTGGCCGTTCAGGCGGATAACGCCTGGAAACGGGCTCAGTTTGAACGAAGCGAGCAGCTTTACCGGGAGATGCTCGATCTTGGTGTGCAGCCCCTGGACAGGGAGCGGGAAGCCTGGGAGCGCCTGGTCCTCAGCGCCGTCTACACCGGCGATGCAGAGCGGGCCCTGGCATATCTCGACCAGTGGAGGCGCTCCCGACCGGACGCCGAGCGGACCTGGGAGTACCACAACGCATACGTCCAGACATATCTCAAGCTGAACCAGCCGGGGCTGGCCAAGAGTTACCTGGCGGAACGCGCTGCGGATTCCGCCCTGCCGTCCGAACTCAGAACCCGCTTGGCCAGGCACCTTGGGGTCCTCTCCTGGCAGCGAGGCGAATACATCGATGCCCTCGAAGCGTTTAAGACCGCCTTTGGGCTCTGTCCCCAAACCCAGTGCCGGCTGGAACTCGAGGAAGAGGTCTCTTCAAGGCTCTCCAAACTGGAACCAGCCCTTCTGGATATCATTGCCACGGACGTCTTTATTTCAACCGACCCGGAAGCTTTCACCTCCTTTCCTATGCTCCAGCTTCGTTGGGAGCAGGCCATATCCCGTCTCCAAGAGGACCCGAGCACATGGAACCAGGTCTGGCAGGATCTCATGAGTCTGCTTCGGGACGGGTCGTGGACCGATCGGGAACGGGTGCAGCAGGCTCTTTTTCGACTCGAAAAACGGTACGGGCACCCTCGGAAAGGGGGCATAGCCCTGCTCCTCCCCCTGTCCGGACCATACGCAAAGGTGGGATGGAAAATTCTGGCCGGCGCGGATCTGGGCAGAGGGGAACTGACCCGGCAGGGAATCGATCTGAACCTGCAGGTCATCAATACCGATTCCCTGGATTGGTCCTTGCAGCTTCGAGCCCTTCCCCCGGATTACGTGGTGGTGGGCGGGCCGCTGCAGACAGATATCCTTCAGACTGCCGTGGGCCATGAAATGCACAAAAAACGGGCGTTCTTTTCCTTTGTTCCTTCGCTGCCCAACCTCGAGGAAGGAGAGGATGTCTGGCGTTTTTTCGGCAGCCCTGCCGATCAGGTCCGCACGCTGTTGGACATGTCCAGGGGAGAACTCGGCATTCACGATTACGCTGTGTTCTATCCGGATGAGCGTTTCGGCCTGGGCATGGCCAAATTCTTCTGGGAAGAAGCTGTCCAGCAGGGGGGGCGCGTGACCGCTCTCAAGTCCTATCCCCCAAAGGAAAACAGGGCCTGGGCCCGGACCGTCGAGCAGATTCTTACCCCGTCCCAGGAAGATCGTCTTGAGTCGAAAGAAGGGGCGCCCCGCCCTGACCCTGACTTTCAGGCCGTATTTCTTCCGGACGGGCTGAGCAATGCCCAAGTCATCATTCCCGAGTTCCATTTTTACGACGAGGACAGACTCCTCTTTCTGGGTCCGGAACTGTGGACGCAGTCATGGGAGCATGCCAGGACTGAACGAACCTATTTTCAGCTCTCGCTTATGCCTGCTTCCTGGTGGCCCGAAAGCCCATCTCCCGGCGTAGCCCACCTCCGTGAACTCTATTCCCGAGAACGGGGAGGCGAGCCGGACCTCTGGGTGGCCCTGGGGTACGATTTCATCCGGTTCATGGGCGGCATCGGCACCGTGCCCGTCAACTGGTCCCCCCAGACCCTCAACCGGCTTCTTTCCGGAGAGCACTTCTTTGACTGGACCATGGCCCCGCTGCGCTGGAACCTGGGCGGAATCGCCGCACAGGACATGGTTTTGCTCACCCCCGGGCGGAGCGGCCTGGTCAAGGCCGATGCACAGCGCGTCCGCCAGCTCATGGATGCCGTAAAAAAGCGGCATGACGAACGGATCGCCGCCCGGCTGGAAAAGCTGAAACCGGAGCTGGTCCCTTCTGATGTTGCGACAGAAGAACTTACTCAGTAACTTTCAAAATAATTGAAAAAAGAGATGAAAATCACCCCTGAAGAAGTACGAAAAATTGCCACCCTGGCCAGACTCGAACTGGACGAGGACAAGGTCAACCTCTTTGCCGGCCAGTTCGACGAGATCCTCCAGTACATGGACAAGCTTGCGGAACTGGACACCACGGAAGTCGAGCCCATGTATACCCCGGTCGAGCACACTTCAGTGCTGCGGGAGGACATCGTCCGCAAAGACTACACCAGAGAAGAAATTCTGGGCAACGCCCCTGAAGAGGACGGCCGCTACTTCATCGTGCCCAAGATTCTCTGATTCAAATTTACACGAGGTAATTCATGTCCGAGGCATACAGGCTGACCCTGCAGGAGCTCAGGGAGAAATTGCACACCCGGGAGATCTCTGCTGCGGAAGCTGTCAAGTCCTGTCTTGAGAGGATCGAGCGCACAGAACCGCGGGTCAGAGCCCTGTTGGCAGTCACCGCGGAGCAGGCCCTTACGACTGCAACCGCAATGGACCGCAACGGACCGAACCCGGCCAAGCCTTTGTGGGGCATTCCGCTGGTGGTAAAAGACGTGTTGACCACACGAGACGTTCCCACGACATGTGGGTCAAAACTCCTTGAAAATTTTGTCCCTTTTTATGATGCCCATGTGGTGGAAAAACTCAAAAACGCCGGGGCTGTCATTCTGGCAAAATCCAATATGGACGAGTTTGCCATGGGTTCGTCCACGGAAAATTCAGCATACGCCGCAACCAAAAACCCCTGGGATTTGGGCCGTGTTCCCGGCGGCTCGAGCGGCGGCTCGGCCGCTTCCGTGGCATCCTGCCAGTGCCCCGGTGCTCTGGGAACAGATACCGGCGGTTCCATCCGCCAGCCCGCGTCTTTTTGCGGCATTGTGGGCATGAAGCCCACCTATGGGAGAGTTTCGCGGTTCGGCATGGTGGCCTTTGGCTCCTCCCTGGACCAGATCGGCCCCCTGACCCGGACCGTGGGCGACAATGCCACCCTTCTGCAGGCCATTGCCGGATACGACCCCAAGGACTCCACTTCGGTGAACCGTGAGGTTCCGGATTACGAAGCCCTGCTCGCCGGGCAAAAGGACCTCTCCGGATTGACCATCGGGGTCCCGGAAGAATTCTGGGGAGAAGGCATGACCCCGGAAGTGGAGAAGGCCTCGCAGGACTTTTTGAACCTGGTCAGGGAACTCGGCGGCAAGACCGTTCCCCTGTCCATGCCCCACACGCCTTACGGGATCGCGGCCTACTACATCATTGCCCCTGCCGAAGCCAGTTCCAATCTCGCCCGGTACGACGGAGTCCGGTACGGACTGCGGGACAAGGAGGCGGACGATCTCATCGACATGTATGTCCGCTCTCGCAGCAAAGGGTTCGGGGACGAAGTGCAGCGCAGGATCATGCTCGGCACATACGTTCTTTCCTCAGGGTATTACGACGCGTATTACCGCAAAGCAGCCCAGGTCCGGCGGCTGCTCCGGCAGGATTTCGATCAGGCGCTGGAGCACTGCGACCTGATTGCCGCCCCGGCCAGCCCGTCCACCGCCTTCCGCTTGGGCGAACTCACGGAAGACCCCCTGCAGATGTATCTCATGGATGTGTTCACCATCCCCCTCAATCTCACCGGACTGCCAGGAATCTGTTTTCCTGTGGGCCTGGGACGGGACAGCGGGCTTCCTGTGGGCATGCAGCTCTTTGGCCCTGCATTTCAGGAGGACCTCCTGTACCAGGCCTCCGCTGCGGTGGAAGCGTCCCTGCCGGCACTGCCACGGCCGGGAGGCCTTGACTGAACGATTCCATGCGTATTGCCGTTGCAGTGAGTGGAGGCATGGACAGCCTTCTGGCCCTGGCCCTGCTCAGGGAAGAGTGTCCCGATGTTGTTGCGGTGCATGCCTTTTTCCTCCCCCCGGACCAGGGCCCAAAGGCCCTCAGTCACAAGATAGCGGAGCAATGCGCTCTGCTTGATGTCCCGTACCATTGCCTGGATCTGAGCACCTCCTTTCATGAACTCGTGGTGACTCCCTTTCTTTCAGCCTATGCCGCCGGCCTGACGCCGAATCCCTGCGCCGAATGCAACCGGGCGATCAAGTTCGGCCTCCTCCAGGACAGGGTTTTTTCCCAAACTGGAGCCGATGTTCTGGCCACCGGCCACTACGCTGATCTGCAAAAAGATGATGGCCCGGCCCTGGTTCGGGGCCGTGATCCCGTCAAGGACCAGAGCTATTTCCTGAGTCTGGTCCCCAGGTTTCGGCTTGACCGGGCTCTTTTTCCCTTGGGCACGTGGCACAAGAAGGACGTCCCGGACGCTTTGAACGTTATGGGGCTTTCCGCTCCCCAGTCACGCGAAAGCCAGGAGATCTGCTTTGTCCCGGGCAATGATTACCGCACCTATCTCACGCAGCATCACCCTGCGCTCTCCGGACCCGGTGAAGTGCAAGATGCCCGGGGCAAGACCCTGGGCCGGCATCTGGGATTATGGGCCTATACCACAGGACAGCGCAGGGGGCTTGGCATTGCCCATGCCAGCCCCCTGTACGTGATCGGCAAGGATGTGAAGCGCAATATCCTCCGGGTCGGAACCCGGGAGGACCTTTACGTCCGCGGCTGCATCGTCCGGGAAGTGAATTTCCTCCAAAATCCTAAAGCCTGGCCCCGGGACGTTCTTGTTCAAACGGTCTACCGCCAGCGTCCCGTACCTGCCCGGGTGACGCCCACGGATACGAGCCTGGAGATCGTGTTTGCAACACCGCAGAAACGGCCCTGTCCCGGACAGGTTGGTGCGGTGTACACTCCGGAAGGACGGGTTCTGGCAGGCGGGATCATTGACACCGTTTTGGAAGAGCGGAACCACCAGGACCCTGTGTCCAGATGAACCCAGAGCAGCATGTAATGAAATTTTTCGTCCACACCCTTGGCTGCAAGATCAATCAGTATGAGTCCCAGGCGATTCGTGAAGCCTGGATCTCCAGGGGGTTTCTGGAAACCGGGCGGGTCCAGTCCGCCGGCCTCGTTCTGGTCAACAGCTGCGCCGTAACCGCCAATGCCGTTCAGGACCTGCGCAGCCTGATCAGGAAGTACCGGCGCATCAATCCCAAAGCACGCCTTGTGGTCACGGGGTGCGCAGCCCGGATTGCCGCCCCCGAACTGGAGGACATCCCCGATATCGTGCTCGTCCCCCAGGAACGCAAGGCTGAAATTGCGGATTTCCCAGGGCCCATGCAGCCCCGGCGGCTGGAAGACCTGACCGTCAGCACCTATTTTCGCAGCCGGGCCGTGGTCAAAGTTCAGGACGGCTGTTCCCACGGCTGTACCTACTGCATCGTCCCCCTGACCAGAGGGCCTTCCCGGAGCAGGGATCCAGGTGAGATCCTTACCGAAATCAGACGTCTTCTGGCATCGGGCATCCGGGAAATCACCCTGGGCGGCATCAACCTGCGTCAATTCGGCATGGAATTCACCCCGGCCCTGGATTTCTGGGACCTGCTGTTGTCAGTGGACCAGGCCCTGGCCGGGGAGTGGGCCGGCAGGGCGCGACTGCGGATCAGCTCCCTAGAGCCTTCCGAGCTTGGCCCCAAGGCGCTAAAAACTCTGAGCCGCTGCCGCATGGTTTGCCCTCATCTGCACCTCTCCCTGCAAAGCGGGAGCGCTGCGGTGCTTGAACGCATGAACCGCGGCCACTACGCCCCGGAACAGGCGGAAGAATTTCTCGCGGCATTGGCTTCACACTGGCCGGTCTTCGGACTTGGGGCCGACATTCTGGTCGGATTCCCCGGGGAAAGCGATGAGGACTTTCAAAAAACCCTTGGACTGCTCACCCGTTTGCCCCTCTCCTACGCCCATGTCTTTCCCTTTTCTCCACGGCCGGGAACCGCTGCTGCCGGGTATCCGGACCAGATACCGGTCGCGATACGCAAAGACCGGGCCGCAATTCTCAGGACGACCATGGAACCCAAGCGGACCGAATTTTTGAACCGCCTGCTCCGCCTCCAGTCTTTGGATATTGTTTTGGAGGGAAAAAGAAAAGGTACCTGCGAATACTACGTGGACTGCGAACTTTTGGAACCGGCGGTTGAGCAAAAAGGGGCGATGATTCCGGCCAGGCCGACAGGCATTGACCAGGGCAAGATCATTGTCACAACCATGGCCTGCGGGACAAAGCCCTCATGAGTGTCCCCCGGACCCCACACCCGGCTCAGCTGGTCGTCTCCATGCTCTCGTCTCGATGGGACGAAGTGTGGGCAGGGTGCCGCGCTTTGCTCGAAGAGCGATTCGGACCCCTGGATTATGAAACCGGGCTGATCCCCTTCACCCATACCTCCTATTACGACCAGGAACTCGGCACGCCTCTTTTTCGACGCCTCTTGGGGTTCTCCCGCCTGGTCCCACAGGAAACCCTTCCCGACATCAAGCTCTGGACCAACGGGCTTGAACAGGAGTATCTCCTTCAGGGGCAGCGTACGATCAATCTGGATCCCGGCCTCCTCACCCTGGAGCGACTCATTCTTGCCACAGGCAAGAACTTTACCCACCGCGTCTATCTCCGGGACGGTATCTGGGCCGACCTGACGCTCATTTTCCAAAGGGGGGGGTGGCGCACGCTCCCCTGGACCTTTTCCGATTATGCGGACCACCGGCTGCAGCGCCACCTGACCGCTATGCGCAAAAGGTATGATGAGAAAATCAAAAACAGCAATGAAACCGCACAGGAGCGACCATGCCCAAAAGCATGACCGGATACGGCAGCGCTGAAGCGCAGGATGAGCGATGGACCCAGATATGGGAGATTCGCAGCGTCAATGGAAAACAACTGAGTATCCGATGGAAACTGCCCTCCTTCCTCTTTCCCCAGCAGGCCGAATGGGAGAGGCTTCTGCGTACCCGGGCCGGCCGTGGGCGGGTGGACGTCTCCCTCACACTTAGTGCCAATACCGCTGAAGATCTTGGGCTCGAACTGAACAGGCCGCTCGCCCTGGCGATGTTTGACAGGCTTCGTTCTCTGGCCGCTGAAACCGGCGAATCCTTTCACCCGGATTTCAACCGCCTCCTTCCCATCCAGTCCCTCTGGGGGGAAAGCATGCAGCGTCCCGATGAAACGCTTCTCGAAACCCTGGCCAGGGGACTCGAAAAAGCGTTGGCCGACTGGGATGAAAGCCGGATCAGGGAAGGTGACGCGCTGACCGGGGACCTTGGGTCCAGAGTCGCCGTGCTCTTCTCCAGTCTTGAGCGACTGCGCACCCTTGCCCCCCGGGTCAAGGAGGAGCGGTTTGCTACTGTACAGGAACGCATCACCGAACTCCTGGACCAGGCCGGAGCTGATCTGGACCAATCCAGGATGCTGCATGAAGTGGCCTTCCTCTCGGACAAACTGGATGTCAGCGAAGAGATCACCCGCCTTCAAAGTCACCTCGAGCAGATCAAAGCGCTTCTTTGCGAGCCTGGTGAATGCGGACGCCGGCTGGATTTCCTGCTGCAGGAGTGTTTTCGCGAGATCAACACCTGCGGCAACAAAATCCAGGATCTCGAGGCAAGCCGAATTGTTGTGGACTTCAAGGTCGAGCTGGAGAAATGTCGCGAACAGGTGCAAAATCTTGAGTAATTTCCCATTCAGGCCTTGTGCCTCTTTCTATTTTTCTCTAAAAATGCAGCACTGAGGTTCAACCACCAGCGGTGAAAGGATCGGCATGCAGAAACAGGGTCTTCTCAATATCGGCTTTGGTAATTTCGTAGTCAGTTCCCGGGTGGTGGCCATCGTCAACCCTTCTTCGTCCCCCATGCGCCGGCTCCGCGAGGATGCCCGGCAGGACGGCAGGCTTGTGGACGCCACCCAGGGCCGCAAAACGCGGTCCATCATTGTCACCGATTCCAATCATGTTGTTCTTTCCGCCATCCAGGCAGAAACCATAGGGCAGCGCTTCCGCGCGGATGACGATGACGTTGAAAAGTAGTCGCAAGGGCATCGCACTGGTCATCAGCGCCCCCTCCGGGACCGGGAAGTCCACATTGGTGGAGATGCTGCGCCGTGAGTTTCCCGGGTTCGCCTACTCTGTTTCCTACACCACCCGCCCCCCTCGAAACCGGGAGGCAGATGGCCGGGAGTATCACTTCGTCTCCAGGGAACGATTCCTGGAACTCAGAGAGCAAGGGCATTTCGCCGAATGGGCCGAGGTTCACGACAATTTTTATGCAACCCCTTTGCAGGAAACCAGGACAATTCTCGAAAGCGGCCGGGACCTGCTCTTTGACGTGGATGTCCAGGGCGCCTGTCAGCTCAAAAACAGCCTGGACAGAGGCGTTTTTATCTTCCTCTTTCCTCCTTCCCGCCACGAATTGGAAAAGCGGCTCCTGAGTCGCGGCTCCGAATCCAGCCAGAGCATCCAACGCCGCATGGCCAATGCCCGGGAAGAGATCATCCAAGCCCCTTTTTTTGACTACTGGATCGTCAACGACCAGCTGGAAGTGGCCTATGACAGGCTCAGAGCGATTTACCTGGCCGAGGACTCCAGGGGGTCGACCCATCCTGAAATGGTCAGCCAGGTCCTGGAAGGATGGGTGTCCTGATGGCCGAGCTGATCGTGGCCCTGGACTATCCCGAACCCAAATCCGCCTTGGAGATGGTCCATCGACTCCGGGACGTCACCGAATGGTTCAAGGTCGGGCTGGAACTCTACACCGCTGCCGGCCCCTCCATTGTGGAATCCGTCCGAAACCTGGGCGGCAATGTGTTTCTGGATCTCAAGTTCATGGACATTCCCAATACCGTCAAGGGTGCCGTGCGCAGTGGCACGAATATTGGAGCGCAAATCATGACCCTGCACCTGCTCGGCGGACAGGACATGATCCAGGCCGGACTGGAGGGCCGGGACCAGGCAGTCGGCAACACGCTCCTTTTTGGAGTGACCCTGCTCACCAGCATGGACATCAGGGATCTGCCGTGTCCCTTGGGGTCGAACACGACAGATCTGATCGTCACCCTGGCTGAAGGCGGAGTCCGCTGGGGAATGGACGGGGTCGTCTGTTCCGGTTTGGAAGTCGGGCGGATCAGGCGATTCTGCCCCCGCGACTTCCTCTGCCTGACACCGGGTATCCGGCGCACCAACGGCAGTGACGATCAGAAACGGATTGTCACTCCGGAGGAGGCGGTCCGTGGCGGAGCGGATTTTCTGGTGGTGGGCAGGCCAATCACCGGTGCTGATGATCCGGAAGCAGAAGCGGTTGCATTTGCGGAGGCGATAAGAAGCGCTTCCCCAGCCCTGACATAATCCGCGTCATCTCTCTGCCTGCCGCTATACCTGCGGGCTGACCGACCACTCACTTTTGACAGGACGAATCACGTATGGGTGCTCATAAGATTTCAAACACGAAGCAGACGGACCGGGAAAAGATCACCGGTGTTTTCTCCACCCAGAGCCTGAGTTCTGTCGGAACCGGCGTCACCAAGCGCAAAACCATCCAGAAAACCTACTGGTTCGTCCAGGAACTCGACTCCGGAGAGATCGAAGTTCAACCCTTGAACGTCAATTATGTCCCCTCCGGTCCCAAAAAGGTCATTTCCAAGGAGGAGTTTCTGGACAAATTCCAAGCCGAGCCGGAATTCTACACCTATAACGTGCTCCCCAAAATGAAAGAGCTGAACAAAACCCTGGCCAAAGCTGATCGGCATCGGGAGCGTGGGGAATCCTACAGCGCCGAGTTCGAATATTCCAATGCCCTCAAGGTGGATGTGGAAAACATTCGGGGCAATTTCGGCCTGGGGCTGACCTACCTCGAGCGGGGGGAGAGCACCAAGGCCAATGATATTTTCAAGCGGCTCGTCAATCTGGATGCCGCTTTTGAGGTCCAGCACAAGCACCTTTTCAACGAATTCGGGATCAATCTGCGGAAAAACCAGATGTATAATCAGGCCGTGGACTACTATTCCCGGGCCCTCCAGCTCAGCGATTCCGATGAAAATCTCCATTACAACATAGCCCGGGCGTTTTTTGAAAAAAGCGAGTACAAGAAAACCGCTGCACATTTGAGAAAATGTCTGGAAATCAACCCGACCATGGATGCTGCCAGACAATTTCTGGACTATCTCGAAAGTAAAGGACTTGCCTGAAAAGATGCCCCTAACCGGGCACGCAGTGCCGAACAGCCGCATTGAATCCTGATGACTTTCGCCAATGAACATCGGCAGTACAGCCGGTTCCCTGCACCATAGAAGGATATGCCCCCAGTACACGCTTTTCCCAGATGGAACCTGAAGCCCTGTTCAAAACTCCCCGCCGCCCTTCCCGAATGGGCCGAGAGTCTGGGCATCAGTCCCCTTCTGGCCCGGCTGCTCTGGCAGCGTGGTCTGGAGGATCCCCAGAGTATGGACGTGTTCTTGAGCCCCATGCTCCGCCATCTAGCCCCCCTTGAGAAGTGGCCCGGCCTCATCGATGCGGCCCGCGTTGTGGCTACCGGCATCGAACAGGGAGCGCCCCTTGCCGTCTGGGGTGATTATGATGTGGACGGTATCACCGCCACCGCCCTGCTGCTTGACTTTTTCCAGGAAAAAGGGGTGCAGGCGCTGCACCACCTGCCCCGGCGCATCGAGGAAGGATACGGGCTCAATATCCAGGGAATCGAAACGCTTGCCGCCCAAGGGGTGAAGATCCTCATCACTGTGGACTGTGGCATCACCTCCCTGGCCGAGATCGCCAGAGCCCGGGAACTGGGCATCGAGGTGGTGATCACGGATCACCATCTTCCCGGACCTGAACTCCCCGCGGCCCGGGCCATCCTCAACCCCAGGCTTGCCGCATGCCCCTGTCCGGACCTGGCCGGGGTGGGGGTCGCCTTTTTTCTGGCGGCCGCCCTGAATACCATGCTTGCGGGGACCAGGGTCGACGTGCGCCGCTTCCTTGACCTGGTCGCTCTGGGCACCATCGCGGACGTAGTCCCCCTGCTCGGAGAAAACCGGACACTGGTCAAAAACGGGATGCTGCTACTCACCCGGGCTGACCGTCCCGGCATCAGAGCGCTCAAGGTGGCCTGCGGTTTCGATGCGGACAAGGAAGTCGGGGCAGGCGAAGTCGGCTTCGGCCTGGCGCCACGGATCAACGCCGCCGGCCGCATGGATGATCCTGCCGCCGCCCTGGAGCTGCTTCTCACCCGGGATTTGACCCGGGCGGACAAGCTGGCCGGGCATCTGAACACCCTGAACGCCCGCCGAAAAAAAGATGAGGAAACCATCCTCGAAGAGGCCCGGGCCCAGGCCGCAGGGCTGCTTCATACCAGCGGCCTCGTTCTCTATGGGGCCGACTGGCACCCCGGGATCATCGGCATCGTGGCTTCCCGGATTGTCGAGCGCTACAACCGCCCCTGCATCATCCTGACGGACGAGGGGGAGGTGCTCAAAGGGTCGGGCCGCTCCATTCCGGGATTTGACCTCTTTGAGGGACTGCGCTCCTGCGAAACGCTTTTGGAACGATTCGGCGGCCACCGGCAGGCGGCCGGACTGGCCATGCTCCCGGACAACTTGGAGCGCTTCCGGGAAGCGTTCCACCACTGCGTCTGCAACACCCTCGGTTCGGAACCGGTTCCGCCCGTTGTCACCGTGGACCAGGAACTCGGGTTTGCCCCCCTCAACCCGACATTTCTGCGGGAAATCGAACTCCTGCAGCCGTTTGGCCCTGGCAATCCTCGGCCGCTTTTTGCCTCCCCGCCCCTGCTCGTTCGCGGCCATTCCCTGTTCGGCCGCAACAAGCATGTCCGTTTCGAACTTTTGGACACTGCGGCCAACATAAACCTGCGGGCGATCTTCTGGCGCCAGGCCGAGCAATGGGGTCACCGCTCACTGGCCGGCTCATCCATCCGCGTTGCCTATTCGCCAAAGCTCAACACCTACAACGGCCTGACCACCATCGACCTGACGCTCAAATCCATCCTGGAGATCGAAACACCGTGACCGCCTTCTGTCTCCCCGGCTGGCGACGTTTGCAAGCATCCACGACCACTTGCCTCCAGGATATTCCACCGGATTGATTCCTCTGCTACAATACTTGGAAAACTCATCCAAGGAGAACTCCAATGGCAGATCAAAAAACCGGTACCGTTGCCACCATAGCCATCATCGCGGCCATCGCCAGTTTGATCCTCACCTTTACCGGAAGTCCGATCTGGGGTCTGATCGTTGCCCTGGTGGCCATTGTCGCCGGTATTCTCGGAGTCGTCATCTCCGTCTCCCCCAAGGTCGGGGGCGGGCTGGTGAGCGTCATCTCCATCATTCTCGGCGTGTTGGACATCGGCATTGCCATACTCGGCATCGTCGGTGTGATCATCTTCTGACACGAAACACCCCTTTTCTCTCAGCCGGAGGACGCATCACCTCCGGCTGTCCTCAGGACTCTTCTGGCGTTGCCTTCGATTATCCCGTAAGGAGAGGCTGATTCTTCGGCTTCGGAGGTTCAAATGATGGTGGGTGTACAGAAATGTCTGTCTTTGGTTCTTCTCCTGACAGGATTCACGGCTCTTTGCCTCTCCACTGGAGTGGTTCTTCCAGGACACGCTCGGGAGGCCACCGGGCTGGAGACCCGGTTCTACACCGTCAGAAATGTTCCTGCCCGGGACATTTTGCCTCTGGTCGAAGAGTTCCTGTCCGATCAGGGTACGGCCGTGGCCGACCCCCGGACGAATCGCATCATCGTTTCGGACACTCCGGGGAATTTGCAGGTTCTTGAGACCATCCTCGACCAGCTTGATCAACCCCAGAAAAACATCATGGTCGAAGCCACGCTGATCCAGGCCGGCAGGGAGTTTCTCCAACGGATAGGGGTGGACTGGGATGCCGGAGGGAGGGTGCTGATCGGGGATGCGGATGTGGTCTTTTCGAACGGATACTGGTTCTATCCACTCGACCGGGATCTCTGGGCCCGGGCCGAAGTCGTCCTGGAGCAGGAGGAGACCGTCTCGCGCTCCGTGTCATCGGCCCGGGTCCTGACTCTGAACGGCAGCGCAGGCCGGCTCGAAACCGGAACCCGTGTGCCTCTTCCGGTTTACACCAGGTACGGGCGGCGAACTCTGGTGTATGAGGATGTGCTCTTCCGATTGACCGTCACCCCCCGACTCCTGTCCGACGGAAAGATACAGCTCGACATTACGGTTGTGGAGGACGACCTCGGCCACGGCCATGCCATCGAGCGCCGGGCCGTCTCCACGCAGGTGGTTGTGAAAAATGATGAGGTCCTGATCATCGGCGGCGGAGAGGAACACGAGGAGACCGACAGCAGGACCGGGGTGCCGCTGGTTTCGGACGTCCCGATTCTGGGGCGGTTCTTTGAACTTCAGGCTACTGGATCGAAAGAGGCCACGCTCCTTTTGCAGATCCACGCCCGCATCATGGAGTGAGCAGACCCTTGAACTCGGGAACTACTGGTCCTGATCAGCCCCTTCCCGTTCCCGTGTGAACCGGTGAATTTCATGCCCGGGCCAAGTCCATACTTTTCAACCTGCGTCTGGACAGGTACGATCACCTCTGTTCACCATCCAGCTCTCCGGAGTCAAAGCCAGGCGTGCAAGACTTCGGCTCGCAGGAGGAAAATCCATGCTGTTCATCTTCTGGACCGGACAGAAAATCGAGCGGAAACGCATTGGTTCCGGAACCTTTTACTGTCCTTCCTGCACTGTGGAGAAGCCGTATGCTCTTTTTCGACTCAAGAAGCGAACCACCCTGTACTCGGTCATTCCCCTGGGCCGGGGAGAGGACATGGGCGAAGTTGTGCAGTGTGAGCACTGCCGGACTGACTTCCCCGCTCAGGTACTCCAGAGAACATCCCTGATTGATTCCGGTTCGGTCTGGATCTGCCCGTCCTGCCGCAATGTAAATCCGGAAGGGGATCCGCGCTGCCTGCGGTGCGGAGCAACGGACAAGCCCAAGTGAATGACACGGTGTCACGGGTCAACACCCTGCAACGAGACTATCCTTGCTCCAGGAACAATTTTTTCTTATTTTCAGATCACTTACGCTGGAATCAAGGAGACGTGAGTGGACACGATCGTATTTTTTACCGTTGGCGGGACCATCGACAAGGTCTACTTCGACAAGCTGAGCGAGTACCAGATCGGACCTCCCAAGGTGCAAACGATATTGGAAAGCCTCCCTGTGTCCTTTTGCTACGAGGTTGAGTCGCTCATGCGCAAAGACAGCTTGGACATGACCCCCGAGGACCGCAGGCTGATCTTCACGCGGGTCAGGCAGACTCCATGTCCCAGAGTGATCATCACCCACGGCACAGACACCATGGTGGAAACCGCAAAAACGCTTCTGCCCATACCGGACAAGACCATCGTGCTCACCGGCGCTATGGAGCCGGCATCCTTCACCTCTACTGATGCGGTGTTCAATCTGGGAACGGCCGTGGGCGCTGTATCTTCCCTTCCTGCCGGGGTGTACATCACCATGAACGGACGGATTTTCGATCCTTCCCGGACCCGCAAAAACAGACGCGAGGGTACCTTCGAAGAGATCTGATCTTCGCTCCCTGTCTGCAAAAAGCGGCAACGCACATTCTGTTGTTTACGGAGGTCACGGGGACAGAAACAGAGACAGACGAAATGATGCCTCTGCTGCTCCGTCAAGCGCGGTGGTTACAGCCCAAAGGGGTCAAGGAGCTGTCTTGCTAGAGCGTGGAAAAAAATCCCGGTCCCGATCCGTGGCTTTGGACAGGACATAACTCTGCAGCCCGGCCTTTTTCACCATCTTTTCGGCATCATCCACTGCGTGTTCCCGAGTGGGAAAAAATCCCATGCGAAGCCTGTACAGAGGCCCCTTGTCAGTACTGTCCTCGAGAACGTAGGCTGCGCCTCCGAGCTTTTGGATCTTTTCGGCCCAGGAGAGCGCCAGATCCTTGTTCCTGTTGACGGAAAGCTGAACCACCCAGAGGTCACCGGCGGGAAGCTTTGGGGCAGCAGCGATGGGCTTTGGTAGCGGCTTTGCAGGGGACTTGGCAACGACAACGTCCTTTACCGGCGCTGCTGCCGGGACGGGATCGTACTTTGAAAGTTTTGGAATCGGCTGCAGCTCTATTTCCCCAGGGGGGGTGGCGGCCGACGCGACGATGATCTTCGGGGATGCTTCAGGGGCAAGCTGTTCCTGGGCTGCACTCTGCTCCTTCACAACGTCCTGTCCAGGGTCGTCTTGGGAAATCTCTCCGCGCCACTCCTGACCGGTGGACGAATCCGCCACCTTGTCCTTCCCGCTCTGGTTCCCGGAAGCGGCTCTTCCCATGCCCTGCTCCGCTAAAGACGGTTCGGCCGTATGGGATTCCCCGGCGGTGATGCTGGCCTTCATGGGCGTGGTGTCATCGGTGTGAAAGAAAAACCACGCCCCTGCGAACACCCCGACGAACAGCAACCCGAAAAAGACGTAGGACGTTGGGGTAAAGGACTGAAAAAACCCGGTGGAATACCGATCGATTTGATCCGACCCCTTGCCTGACTTCCGCATAACTCCTCCGAACGCAAAGTATCGACGCTTCTTTGTTGTTGTGTAAATTTGAGGCCCTTCACTTGTCAAACAGGATCATACATGGTCCTCAGCGTGATAACTGCTTCTGATCAATGGGCCGCAGAACATTTTCGGAATTCCGAGTCCACGGCCGGTTTCGGCGTACTTCCGGAAGAGGTCCGGATGGACGTACCGCTGAACGTCCAGATGGTTTCTGGAGGGCTGCAGGTACTGGCCTATGGTGACTATATCGCAGCCCTGTCCGGCCAAACTGCTGAGGGTCGCCCTGACTTCCGGATCGGTCTCCCCCAGCCCGACCATCAGCCCCGACTTGACCTTGATCCCGGCGTGCTCCTTGACCCGGCGCAGCAGGGTTAGACTCCTGTCAAAGTCAGCCTGCGGCCGGACCTTGGGATAGAGCCTTGGGACGGTCTCAACATTATGGTTGATAACCGCAGGGCCTGCCGCGACGACCTGCTCAAGGGACACGAGGCTGCCCTGAAAATCAGGAATGAGGACCTCTACCGTGACCCCGGGGCAATTCTCCCGTACCGCTTTGACCACCCGGGCGAAGTGCTCTGCCCCGCCGTCCGGAAGGTCATCCCGGGTCACTGAAGTGATGACGGCATGGCGGAGTCCGAGTCTGTTTACAGCCTCGGCCACATGGTCGGGCTCGTGCATATCCAGCGGTTCGGGATCGCCTGAGTGGATATTGCAGAACCTGCATGCCCGGGTGCAGTTTTGCCCCAAAATCAGAAAGGTCCCGGTTCCCTGCGAAAAACACTCGAAGATATTCGGGCATTTTGCACTCGAACACACGGTGTTGAGGTGCAGCTCATCAAGAATCTTCCGGGTCGCCCCATAGGCGCTGTCCCGGGGCAGGCTCACTCTGAGCCATTCAGGTTTGCGCAAATACCTGCGTGAATCCATCGATCACATGCTCCTTGAGTTCCGGCATTTTCGGTGCCAGGGGGCCCAGTTCGTCTTCCAGCGAGGTCATGCTCACCCCTGTCAGCCCGCACGGCACGATTGTGGAAAACAGGGCTCGGTTCCCCTTCAGATTCAGTGACACGCCGTGAAAGCTGACCCACCGCTTCACCGCGATGCCCATGGATGCGATTTTGCGGCCCTGGACAAAGACCCCTGCCGTGCCCTCCAGCCGCTCGCCGTTGACCCCCAGCCCGGCGAGGACTCGAATCACGACCTCCTCCAGGTCCGAGAAAAATCTCCTGACCCCCCCGGGTCTGCGGTCCAGACGGAAGATGGGATACGCCACCAGCTGACCGGGATAATGGCAGGTGATGTCCCCGCCACGTCCAATCCGGACCAGTTGTATCCCCAGCTTTTCCAGAGCCTCGGGCGTAAGAAGCAGATTGCTCCAATCCGCTGATCGCCCCAGGGTGATGACCGGCGGGTGTTCCACCAAAAACAGGGACGGCTCTGCACCCTGGATGACCTCCTCCACCCGCTCCATCTGCCGCGTCAGTGCCGTCTGGAAATCGGTCACCCCTAAATCTGTGATGCGCACCCTCCCCCCTCACTCCACAAAGCCGAACCGCATCCGCTCGATATAGCTGGCCTGAAAATCCGGTGCTGCAGCCAGGTCGAGAACCTGTATCCTTTCGGCGATCTCCTTGGTCCGGCGTCGGGCCCTGATATTGTTGAGTAGCCTGCCGGCGCCCCCAAGAGCGGTATTTCCCGACGTGACAGTGCGATTGCCTGCAGAGACCGGGAGAAAGCCCAGGGTAGTGAGATCATCTATGGAGATATGTTCTCCCAACGCGCCGGCAAGAACGATCCGTTTCACCTCGACGAGCGAAAGTCCTGCTTCCTGCAGCAGCTTTGAAACGCCCAGATTGAACGCCGCCTTGACCTTGAGCACCTCTTCCACATCCTTTCCGTCCAGGA
>JBKHAV010000145.1:0-5281 GCA_046542715.1 Desulfovibrionales bacterium | reverse complement strand
GCCACCGCAAATCCCGGGAAAATACGGGAACTGATGTTTCTCCTGCAGCGATTCGACCCCGCCCTCGAGGTCAAAGGGCTCCAGGACTATCCTGAAATCGGTCCCATCGAGGAGACCGGCACCACCTTCGAGGAAAACGCCATGATCAAGGCCGTGGCCGCTTCAGAGGCCACAGGCCTGGTGGCTGTTGCCGATGATTCCGGTCTGGAGGTGGACGCCCTGGGGGGGGAGCCCGGTGTGTACTCGGCCCGCTACAGCGGGGCAGGCGCCACTGACGCTTCCAACAACGAAAAGCTCCTGCGCAACCTTGCCCATGTCCCCCCTGCGGAGCGTACAGCCCGGTTTCGCTGTGTCATGGTGGCCCGGGCTCCCGGCGGGCAGACGCTGCAGACCCAAGGGACCTGGGAAGGCAGAATCGTTGACATTCCGCAGGGAGAGGGGGGGTTTGGGTACGATCCCCTTTTTCTGGACCCTGAAATCGGACGTACCGCCGCGCAAATGGAGCCGGAACTGAAGAACCGCCGGAGCCACAGGGGGCGAGCCATGGAAAAGCTGCTTCAGAAATGGCCGGCCTTCTGGCGGACGATTTCTCATCCATAAAATTTTTTTCGATTCCAGGAGGTGCTTTTCCTGCGCTCCCCTTTACAGACAAGGGAAACTCCACGTATGAGGCAAGCTGAACCCTGAACTTGTCCAGGGGATCTTCTTCGCACAGGACAAATGCACCCAAAGAGAGGATAGCCTGATTTTTGCAGATCAATTGGCTGCTGAACACGGTGTTACCGACTCCAACCAGGCCTGAAAATCATCGCGCATGAGAATACCTACACGTTTTCTCCTTTTCTGTGTGGCCCTTCTTTTCCTTGCGACCTCAGGGCCGCCTGCCGCTGCCGGGATCACTTCCGATTTCAATACCGGATGGCAGGAGTTCCATCGTTTGATCAAAGACGAAAAACGGGCCAAATTCCGTTCCTCCTGGATGGCGGTGAAAAAATACTTCTGGTCCGCATACAACGCCAACACTTCCGGCTCCTATGCCCCCAAATCCCTGTATTATCTCGGCCGAGTGTATCAAGAACTCGGGAAACGCTCCTGGGTAAAACAGGACTTTATCACCGCAGCCGACTACTTCCAGCGGGTCGTGTCCCGGTTTCCCCGTCATTCCTGGGCGGATGACGCTCAGCTTCACAAAGCCAAAATTCAGCTGAAATACCTCAAAAACGAACCCCAGGCCTATATCGATCTTCTGCACATCATCCACAACTATCCCAAGGGGGATATGTATGCCGACGCCCAAGACCTGCTCAGGACCATCGATCAGACCCACATGCAGAAAAACGGCAAGCCGGCCGTTCAAACCGCTCCGGTAAAGGAAAAGCGCGCAGCAAAAGCTGCTCCCTCATCCGGGAACACGTCCATGGCCCGACTGGATCAGATCCGCCACTGGAGCAGTGATGACTACACGCGGGTGGTCCTGGATCTGGACGGCGAGGTGAACTACTCCTACAAGCTGCTCAAGCCAGATCCGGATCTTGGCACGCCGCACCGCCTTTTTCTCGATCTTTCCACCACACGGTTGAGCAACGGTACAGATACCAAATACACCATATCGGACGGCATTCTGCGCCAGGTCCGTTCCGGACAGAACACGTCCGACCAGGCCAGGGTGGTGCTCGATATCCAGCACCTGGACAACTACCGGATTTTTGCGCTGGAAAACCCGTTTCGCATCGTGGTGGACGTCTATGCCTCGAAGCGGCAGCCTTCCGCAGCATCTTCACAGGAGAGCGGCTCCAACCCGCTCGATGTGGGAAAGAACGTGGCCGGCAGTCTTGTGGAGCAGCTCGGGTTGACCGTCCAGACCGTCATGCTGGACGCCGGCCACGGCGGCAAGGATCCCGGGGCGGTGTGCGACGGGATCTATGAAAAGGATATCAATCTTCAAGTGGTCAAACACATGGGCAGGATGCTCGAGGCCAAGGGGTTCAAAGTCCTGTACACCCGGACCACCGACGTCTTCCTTCCCCTGGACGAACGCACGGCCATGGCCAACATGAAAAAGGCTGACCTGTTCATCTCCGTGCACACCAATGCCCACCCGAACAGAAATGTCAGTGGTTTTGAACTCTATTATCTCAACCTGGCCAAAACCCAGGACGCGGTCCGGGTCGCCGCCCGGGAAAATGCCGTCTCTGTCAAGAAAATCAGCGACCTGCAGGTTATTCTGACCGACCTGATGCTCAACTCCAAGATCAAGGAATCCAGCAAGCTGGCCACGGACGTGCACACCATCGCCACCGGGGTGCTCAAAAAATCCTATCCCGACTTCCAGGACCACGGCGTCAGGGAAGCCCCGTTCTACGTCCTGATGGGTGCGAAAATGCCGGCTGTCCTTGTTGAACTCGGATACCTCACCAACAAAGCCGATGCTGCGCGGCTGCAATCCGATGCCTACCAGAGGAAAATGGCCCAGGCCCTTGTGGACGGCATCGCCGGATACAAGCAGCGCATCGAACGGTTCGCAAGCACCGACTGAGTCGTTTCCTCCTGTCATTTTACCGGGTCGACCGGAAAGATCCTGGTACAAACCTTGCTAACTTGCTGCAAATACTCCTGCAAATCGGCAAAAACACCCCCCCTGCGCATCAATTGGTGGTCATGGAGTGACGCATTCTGTTCCTGCCCCGCATACTGCTAACTCGTGATGGAGGATTTGGACCATGGTGAAACAACGGCTGGTGCTCCTGGCTGCCGCAGCGTTCATGCTCTGGATGGTAGGGGCCGGGACCCTGCACTCCGAAACAGCCACTTATGTCGGGTCTGCAGTCTGTGCCGACTGCCACGAATATGAGTACGAGAACTTCTCAAAGTACGCCAAAAAGGCTCATTCCGACCGCAGTGTCAAGATCATGGCTCCGAAATTGACCCAACAGGAGTTGGAGGGCTGCTACGAGTGCCACACCACCGGGTACGGCAAGCCCGGGGGATTTACGAGCTACACCGAAACCCCTGAGATGGGCATTGCCGGGTGCGAGGTCTGCCACGGTCCGGGTTCCCTGCACATTGAATACGGAGACCCCGCTCTGATCAAAGGCACCATGAGCATCGAGGATTGCGAATCCTGCCATAACGAGGATCGGGTCAAGTCCTTCAACTACAAGCCGCTGCTGTTCGGCGGTGCGCACTAGCAAGGAGAAGGGCTATGAACGTTTTCAGGAAATCGCTCAACGTCAAAGTCGCCGTGCTGGTGACCCTGCTTACGGTCGTCACCTTGACCGCCATCTTCCTTGGCATCTATTACTGGCAGAAGCAAAGCCTCGTCAGCCAGATCCATAACGACTCCACTCGGGCTTCAGCCTTCCTTTCTCTGGCGATTCAGGACCCCATGGTCATCGGAGACGACGCCGGGACCAGGGCAAAGTTCACTGACATTGCCGCCCGTTTCGATGAAATCAAAGTCCATCTCACCGACTTCAAGGGCAATGTGACCTATTCCACGGAAGAGGAAGCCCAACGTCAGGACCTGCTCAAAACCGTAGAGAACGAGGACCTGTCAGACATGCTGGTCAAAAGCCTTCAGGGCAGTGAGCAGGAAAGCGGCATCATCACCCTGGCCGGCAGCCCGTTTTTTGCGGACGTCAAGTCCATTCCCAACGCCCCGGAATGCCATCACTGTCACGGCTCCACCAATCCGGTCCTGGGCTCCATGGTCATCCTGATGGACAGCTCGGAGAGCTTTGCCAGTCTGAACTCCACCCAGGCCAAGGTGGCCCTGATTTCTCTTTTGGGTCTGATCGCCCTTGTGGGCGCCCTTGTCTTTTTCCTGAAGCGAACCGTCATCTCCAAGGTCCACTCCATAGAACAGGTCTCCGACCGGATCAGCTCCGGTGATCTCGACCTCACTTTCGAGAGCAGGGGCGAGGATGAGCTGGCCCGGCTCGGCCAGAACCTGACCCGCATGGTGGGTACGATCAAGGACCAGCTCCAGTACAACAAATCCGTGCTGGAAGGGATGAAGCTGCCCATGTTCGTCACCGACAAGAACGAAGTGGTCACGTTTTCCAACGTGCAGCTCGCCGACCTTCTGGACAAGTCGGAAGAGGAGCTCCTCGGCCACACCGTGAGCGAAGCCTTTTATGGAAAGAAGGCCGGGTCCAGCCTGACGGCCCAAGTCATCGCGAACCAGGAAGATCTGGACACCAAAACCGTTCTTGCCCGGTATGATGGAAAGCAGATTCCCATCCGGTTCGCTGGTTCGCCCCTGCGCAATGCTGAAGGGGAAATCGTCGGCGCCATCGGCATCATCATCGACCTGACCAAGGAAGAGGAAGCCAAGAGCCAGATCGAGAACCAGCAGGAAAACCTTCTGCATGTGGCCAATCAGGTCACTGAAGTGGCCATCCAGCTCTCATCCGCCGCAGAGGAGCTCTCCCAGCAGATGAACGAACTGGCCCAGGGGCTGGACGTGTCCTCTGACCAGACCTCGCAGGTGGCGACCGCCATGGAGGAGATGAACGCCACGGTTCTGGAGGTCGCCCGCAACGCCGGGGATACGGCATCGTCTGCCGAGGATGCCAATTCCGTGGCCCGGGACGGCGGGGAAGAGGTCGACAAAACAGTCATTGAGATCACCCAGGTGGCCCAAACCACGGTTTCTCTCTCAGAAACCCTCAACCAGCTGGCCGGGAAAGTGGAAAACATCGGCCAGGTCATGTCCGTCATCAACGACATCGCCGACCAGACCAACCTGCTCGCCCTGAACGCTGCCATTGAAGCGGCCCGGGCCGGGGATGCGGGCCGGGGATTTGCCGTGGTGGCCGATGAAGTGCGAAAACTCGCTGAAAAGACCATGCAGGCCACCAAAGAGGTGGAAAAAGCCATCACTGAGATCCAATCCTCCACCCAGGAGGCGGTCACTGAGATGGACACTACCCGGACCCGGGTGGACAACACCACGAACATGGCCAAGAGAGCGGGCGAGGTGCTCCAAGACGTCATGGAAAAGGCCAACCGGATCTCCGACATGGTCAGGAACATCGCCACCGCAGCCGAGCAGCAATCCGCCACCAGCGAGGAGATCAACAACAATGTCACGCAGATCAACGTGCTGACCCAGGAGAGCTCCCAGGGCGTGCAACAGGCCAACCTGGCGATCAAGGAGGTGGCCGAGATGTCCATGACCCTGCGGGCCCTTGTCGAACAATTCAACAAAGACCGCGTAAACTGACGCGGGAAACCTTCACCAGTCATGAAAACGCGCCTCCTGGCGCGTTTTTTTTTG
>JBKHAV010000029.1:0-26176 GCA_046542715.1 Desulfovibrionales bacterium | reverse complement strand
ACTGGGGTTCGCGGGTGTTCGGGTCTGAGCAGGAAGAATTTTGAGACATCCCCGTACCCCTTATCCAGGAGATTCTCCGGGCAATTCGGGATCTTGCATCAGCGCATGGGACAGGCAGCGTGCCATGCTTCGGAAGTGAGGCGTCTTCTCAACCCCGGATGGAGGAAGAAAAGAATGCTCCGGAGTGAGCGGAAACAAGGGAAAGTTGAAGAACGGAGGGCATTCCCCCGCAGTCCCATCGATCCGCATGCCATCGGCATGGCATGCTGGAAGAGCGATGCCGGGGATGACTCGGGCCAGGGACAGTATGCGTTTGTGGCTGTGCGGGATCTGAGCAAGGGGGGGGTCATGGTCGAATGTCTCTCTCCGGTGCCGCAGGAGGGGCCGATCGACCTGCAGTTCTCACTTTCCAGGGGTGAATGGGAGCATTATGCCTTTCGGCAGGTCTGGACGATGTCTGTAGACGATCACGTGCAGGCGGGGTTGAAATTTCAGGACAAATCCAGTCACGGCTGGTGCCCGCCGATGAGTCCGGACGACATTGCCTTTCTCATGCGTTCCGACCTCATGGGAGCGCTTTCGATTCCCGCGGTGTTGTATCTCCTGACCCACGTGACCAGAAGAAGACTGTGCGCAGGCGGACGCCTTTTTGATCAGGGAGAGCCTGGGGATGCGGTCTACCTCATCCAGGAGGGGTACTGCAGAGTGTGCATCAAGGTCGGGGACCAGGTGCATGAGGTCAATCACATGGGAAGGGGCGAGATCCTGGGCGAGATGGCGGTCATCACGGGAGAACCGCGCAGTGCTGCGGTGCATGCGGTCACGGACGCATGCTTGTGGAAACTCGAAAAAGAGCATTTTGAACGGGCGGCAGGCCAATATCCCGAAATTCGTGATTTTTTAACCGAAATTGTGGCCCGTCGGTTCGAGACCTCACCGGTCACGGCGGACAGACGGATCGGGAAATATCTCATCAACCAGAAGATCGGAAGCGGAGGGTGGAGCATTGTGTACCGGGGTGTTCATGAATTTTTGAACATGCCGGTGGCCGTGAAGATGCTCAGGCACGACATGGCCATGATGCCGGGTTTCCAACAAAAATTCAGGGAGGAGGCAGCAATCATCGCACGACTCAAGCACCCCTGTATCGTGCAGGTGTTTGATATCGAGGAAATGTACAGGACCATGTTCATCATCATGGAATATCTGGAAGGGCAGTCCCTGCGCCAGCTTCTGGAACGGGGAGGGGCACTTTCCACGGACCGTGCCCTGGGCTTTTTCCTGCAGATCTGTGAAGGGCTTTCCTACGCCCACGACAACGGAATCGTCCACCAGGACATCAAACCGGAAAACATTGCCGTGCTCCCAGGGGACCGGATCAAGATCATGGATTTCGGACTGGCGTGTCCAACAGACACCGAGTCGGTGGGGTTGTCGGGCACACTCTACTACGCTCCTCCTGAAAAAATCGAGGGAGAGCCGGCGGATATCCGCTCGGATATCTATTCCCTCGGGATAACCGCTTATGAAATGGTTACCGGCCGGCGACCCTATCAGGAGAAAGATCCGGTCGACCTGATGCGGCTCCATGTCGATCAGGACGTTCCAGACCCGGTGATTTTCAATCCTTCCCTTTCTGCAGGGCTGCGCAGGGTGATTCTGAAATCCTGCGCTCGCAAACCAGTGCACCGGTACCAGTCGGTTCGGGAGTTGATGGATGACCTTTTGACATTGCATCTTTCCGGTCCGCCGAGGGTGAGGGAGCGCTGCAAAATGGCGTCAATCCTTTTGCGCTATGAGGAAGATAAGGAACAGGACATTCGTGCTCTTTTCGAAGAAGTGGCCAAAAAGGCCGGGGCACTGGGCGTTGAGGTCAACGTTGCCGAATATGCGGACAATGGTGAGTAACGCTGCAAGGTCTCGTGCCGAGTCCGGCCTGTCAGATGCCCGGAAGTGTTCCGGCATCGAGTCCTGAATGTTCGGGGAAGATATGGTATACCAGCTGAAAACACTCTCACAAAGGAGGATGCATGTCCCTGAACGATGACCTTTCGCAGGTAAAGACAAATCTCATGAACGATTCTTCCGTAGGGGAAGATGTGAAACAGGCGCTCGCCCAGTTCGGGAAGCATCTCAAGGATCTCGGGCTCGAGGAAAACGCGGTGAAGCAGGGGGAGATAATGCCGGCGTTCAGCCTGCCCTCGGCAGACGGCGGGAGTGTCTCCCTGACCGAGATCCTGGCCCGGGGCCCGGCTGTAGTGGTCTTTTTCCGGGGCAGGTGGTGACCATTTTGCCGCACTCAGTTGAGTGCCCTGGAAAAGGCCTATACCCGTATCAGGGAACTCGGGGGAGAGCTTCTGGCCATTTCCCCCCAGGATCTGAAAAATACCGCCAGGACCAAGGAGGATCTGGGACTGTCCTTTATTCTTCTTTCAGACCAGGGCAACCATCTTGCCGAGCGGTTCGGGCTGAAGTACGCCTACACGGAAAACGCCAAAGAGGCGTACATGAAATTGGGCATGAACGTTCCAAAGTACAACGGGGACGATTCCTGGACCCTGCCCATGCCGGCCACCTATGTGGTCGACCGGTCCGGGATGATCGACTACAGCTATCTCAATGCAGATTACACCCAACGCGGCGAGCCCGAGGAGATCATGGACAAGCTCCGGGAAATCGATACGGCTGAGGCGTCCCACTCGTAAGCAGAAAATTGATTGAACCTGTCGAAGCGGCCGGTGAACGGGAGTCCCCTGATACCGGCCCTTTTCTACGCTTCATTTTCGACAAGCGAGTTGTTGGATCGCCTCCAGGGCGGTGTGGATGTCTGAACGGCTCACGTCCAGGTGGGTTACGGCCCGGACGAGCCCTCCGATGGAACTCATCTCCACGCCGTGGTCCTTGAGCAGGGCGGTAAATCGTTTTGGCGAGAGTCCCAGCCCGGACACGTCAAAAAAGACGATGTTCGTCCGGGGTTCGGGATTGAGGAGGCCAATGCCGTCAATGGCTCCCAGTCCGGCGGACAGAAGCCGGGCATGTGCATGGTCCTGTTCGATCCGCTCGAGATGGTGTTCCAGGGCCCAGAGGCACCCGGCGGCCACGATGCCGGCCTGCCGCATCGCGCCGCCAAAGGCATGCTTATAGCGCCTGGCTTCGGCGATGAACTCGCGGCTTCCGGCCAGAACCGCGCCCAGGGGTGCGCCAAGTCCTTTGGTGAAGTCCACCCACACGGAATCCACGCAGGCCGAAAACCGGGCTGCGGAGACTCCGGTTGCGGCAACAGCGTTGAAGAGCCTGGCCCCGTCCATGTGGGTGGCAAGGCCGAGTTCCCGGCCCCTGTCCGCAGCGCCTTGAAGTTGATCGTACTCCCAGACAGTGCCGCCGCTGAAGTTGTGGGTCTGCTCGAAACAAAGGAGCCGGGCGGGCGGGGCATACGGTACAGGGGCCGTGGAAATCCGCGCCAGGGTCTGGTCGACATCATCGGCCGAAAAGATGCCGTTTGGCGTCACCACCGGTTCCAGGAGGATTCCGGAGCAAATGCCTGCTCCTCCAGCCTCGGACCGGATAATGTGGGTCATGTGTTCCGCGATGACCACATCCCCCGGTCTGGTGTGGGTTTTCAGTGCCACTGCATTGCACATCACCCCGCTGGGCAGGAAAAGGGCGGATTCCTTGCCCAGGATTTCGCAGGTCCGTTCCAGGAGAGCATTGACAGAGGGATCGGCTCCTTTCTGCTCGTCCCCCACTGGCGCCTGGGCCATGGCCTGGCGCATCTCCTCGGAAGGAGTGGTTTCCGTATCGCTGCTCAAGGGGATGATTCTGTCAGGCATGACGAACTCCTTGTCTGTATGCTGTGGGATCGAAACAAGGGGGGGTTTTACGGGATGGGCAACAGACAATCAAGGCCGGCAGGTCGTATCGAACCGGTGCCGGGTGAGGGGATATGAGTACTGCATTTTTTCAGGGCATGGCAGTGGGCGGCGGGTTGATCGTTGCCATTGGGGCGCAGAACGTTTTTGTCCTGACCCAGGGTGTTCGCCGCAACCACCACCTGGCGGTGGCCGGGCTGTGCATGTTCTGCGATGCTGTGCTCATCGCGCTCGGTGTGGCCGGCATTGGGAGTGTGGTCGCTGCAAGCCCCTTTCTGGGCGGGCTCGCAACCTGGGGCGGTGCGGCCTTCTTGTTCTGGTACGGGCTGAAAGCGTTGTGGTCCGCGTTGGGAACAAGCGGGCTGCAGACCGGGGAACCCTCTGCATGTTCATTGGGCCGCGTCCTGGGACTCACCCTGGCCGTGACCCTGCTCAATCCGCACGTGTATCTGGACACCGTGGTCCTGATGGGGTCGATCAGCGGCAGGTTTCCCCTTCCGGATCGCTATTTTTTCGGACTCGGTGCCATGACGGCGTCGATCCTCTGGTTTTCCGGGCTGTGTATCGGCGGCAGGATGCTTGCCCCGCTGTTTCGCGCCCCGCTGACCTGGAAAATTTTGGACGGCCTGGTATGCCTGACCATGTGGGCCATCGCCTTCACCCTTCTGCGATCAACTCTGCCGGGGTAAGGCAATTCTCATCCCTCAAAAGCCGGATTCCCGGACTTCAAAGCAGGGGCCGCTTCCGAACTGGTAGGTTCCTCTGCAGGCGTCCTCCATATAGAGCGGATCGATCTCGACGGACTCGGGTCCGGCCGTGGACGCCCGGACCGGGTTTGGGGAGTAGACAAGGGCAGCAGCCTGATCGGGGGCATTCGGGGCGGTGATAGCCTTCACCTGATTGGAAAAATTATAGGCCCATCGCATTTCTTCGATCCTGGCCTGAAGTTCTCGCTTATCTTTCACCGTTTGCCAGAGTTTTCCCTGCACAACGACCTCGTACGGGTCCTCTTTGGGATCAAAAATCAGAGCAGTTGTTACCGCCCGGTCAGTGGATGCGTAGACATCGTAGGCGTCAGCGTCTTCCGCCAACTGCTGAATGTCGACCTCCATCCCGACCTGGCCGGGGGGGACCTGACGCACCCCTGTGCCGGCGCAACCCGCAACAAGCATGGTGAGAAGAGACAGGAAAACGGCTGGTGTTCTGAACATTACGACCTCCTGAAAAACGAAATTCGCATGAATTCCTTATAGATCAAAATCTGGGCGAACGGGCAAGGGGAACTTTTTATCGCAGAACTCTTGAACCATTTGAGTCTGCGGATTAGGAGAGAGATACCGTTTCCTGAAGCGGGGCTGAAGACGAACCCAAACCCAGGTGAAGAATATGAAATCTCCCGTGTGGAACAAAACGACGCTGCTTTTGCTCGCACTCTTCATTTCAGCCTTGTTTCTGACGATGATCAGGCAGTTTTTGATGGCCATTTTCCTGGCCGGAATCTTTTCGGCCATGTTTCAACCGCTCTACAGCAAATTTGTCCAGTGGTTCAAAGGGCGAAGAAGCCTGGCATCCGGTATTACCCTGTTGACCATCTGCCTCATCATCATTCTTCCGCTGTTCCTGCTCCTGGGGATCGTGACCGGCCAGGCCATCAAGGTTTCCAATATGGTCGGGCCATGGGTCAGCCAAAGAGTCGACGGGTCCACCACCTTCGCGGAATTGTTCCGGTTCCTGCCTTTTTATGACTATATCCAACAATACAATCAGGAAATCCTGACCCGGGCCGGAGAACTGGTCGGGAGCATCAGTTCCTTCCTCCTGGACAGCCTCTCCGAGGTCACCTTCAAAACCATCAACTTTGTGTTTCTCTTTTTTGTGTTTCTCTACACCATGTTTTTTTTCCTCAAGGACGGCAGGCTGGTTCTGGAGAAAATTTTGTACTACCTGCCCCTGACCACGGAGGGCGAACAGCGGCTCCTCGAACGGTTCTCCTCGGTCACCAGGGCCACGATCAAGGGCACGCTGATTATCGGGGTGATCCAGGGCAGCCTGGCCGGTGCGGGGTTTTGGGCCGTGGGCATCGACGGGGCGGTGTTCTGGGGTGCGGTGATGTCCTTTTTGTCCATCATCCCGGCCATCGGCTCCGCACTGGTGTGGATTCCGGCGGTGATCATCCTGGCGGCGCTGGGAAGCTATATCAAGGCCCTGTTGCTTCTGCTCTATTGCGGACTTCTGGTGGGCAGCGTGGACAACCTGCTCCGGCCGGTGATGGTCGGCCGCGACACCAAGATGCACGAGCTGTTCATCTTTTTCGGGACCTTGGGGGGGATCAGTCTCTTCGGCATCATCGGCTTTATCGTCGGCCCGATCGTGGCCGCGCTCTTCGTCACCATCTGGGAGATTTACGGGGAAACGTTCAAGGAATACCTGGCTTGAATGCGGTCATTGCCTTTCAGCAGGGGGTCTCAAGTAGACGATTTCAGGGTGCATCCCTTCTCCCTCAATCGTCAGCAGGCCAAAGCTCGTGGGGAGCCGGAACCGTCGAGGGCCGGAACTGCCGGGGTTGAACAGAAGGGTCCCGTCCTTATAGGCGATACTGGGCCGATGGGAATGGCCGAAGATGATCACATCGACAGGGTCATGGGGATCCAGGGACAATGCTGCAGCGTCGTGGACCACTGCAAACCTCTTTCCATTGGTCTCAAATCTTCGAACCCCTGGAATCCCTCCTGCCCAGGATCCTGAGTCCACGTTCCCCCGGACCGGAATGACCCTGGCAATTTCTTCCAGTCTCTCAAGGACGGCGAGGCTTCCGATGTCTCCCGCATGAATGATCAGGTCCACGCCTGCCAGGCCGTCAATTATTTCAGGCCGCAAAATTCCGTGGGTGTCTGAGACAACTCCGATACGCATGCGTCGGAGTATAGCAGGAATTTTTTTCTGTGTAGAGTCGGTGACTGTTGCAGTGCCAAGGGGCGAAGGAGAAAATGAAACACGAACGGGAGAAATCGCATGGCGCTTCTTCCCGCCCGGGTGGAAAAAGAGTGGGGACGGAATTATCCCTTCTTTTGCTGCCTGGCCCAGGTGTCCCTGAGACCCACGGTACGATTGAAAACCGGCTTGCCCGGCGCATGGTCTTTGAGGTCGGCGCAGAAATAGCCGTGGCGCAGGAATTGAAACCGGTCTCCGGCCGCTGCTTCAGCCAGCATGGGTTCGACCAGGCATTCCGTCAGCGTGACCAGGGATTGGGGGTTGATGTTCAGCCGGAAATCACCGTCCGGTGCGTCCGTGGGGTCGGATTTGGTGAAGAGGTGGTCGTAGAGCCGGACCTCTGCGGTTGCCGCATGGGCTGCATCCACCCAGTGCAGGGTGCCTTTGACCTTGCGGCCGTCTTCAGACCACCCGCCCCTGGTGGCCGGATCATAGGTGCAGCGCAGTTCGGCAATGGTGCCGTCTGCGTCTTTGATCGCCTTCGTGCAGGTCACGTAATACGCATGCTTGAGCCGCACCTCCCTTCCGGGACCGAGCCGGAAGAACTTCTTCGGGGGGTCTTCCATGAAATCACTGCGTTCGATGAAAATCTCCCGGGAAAAGGGGATCTGGCGTGAGCCCATGGAGGGGTCTTCAGGATTGTTTTCCGCCTCCAGCCACTCCATTTCGCCTTCGGGATAATTCTCGATAACGACCTTGAGGGGATCGAGCACGGCCATGGCGCGCTGGGCGCGCCGGTTCAAGTCCTCGCGCAGGCAGAACTCCAGCAGGGAAATGTCGACAACGGAGTTCGCCTTGGCCAGGCCGATGCGGTCGCAGAATTCCCGCAAAGACTCAGGGGTGTACCCCCGACGCCTGATGCCGGATATTGACGGCATCCTGGGGTCGTCCCAGCCGCTCACATACCCCTCCCTGACCAGGGTGATCAGCTTGCGCTTGGACAGGACCGTGTAGTTGATGTTCAGCCGGGCGAACTCGATCTGCCGGGGATGATGGATGTCGAGCTGTTCCAGATACCAGTTGTACAGGGGGCGATGGTCCTCGAATTCAAGGGTGCATACAGAGTGGGTGATGCCCTCGAGGGAATCGCTCTGGCCGTGGGCCCAATCGTAGGTGGGATAAATGCACCACTGGTTCCCGGTGCGGTGATGGGGGGCATGCAGGATGCGGTACATGACCGGATCGCGCATGTTCAGGTTGGGATGGGACATGTCAATCTTGGCCCGCAGTGTCCGCGTACCGTCGGGAAATTCGCCCTGTTTCATCCGCTGGAACAGATCCAGGTTCTCCTCCACGCTGCGCTCCCGATAAGGGCTGTTCTTGCCCGGTTCGGTCAGCGTGCCGCGGTACTCCCGGATCTGGGCGGCGTTCAGATCGCAGACATAGGCCCGGCCTTTGTGGATGAGTTTCAGAGCAAACGCAAAGAGGTCGGGGAAATAGTCCGAGGCGTAGAAGAGCCGGTCCTCCCAGTCAAAGCCCAGCCAGCGCACATCCTCCATGATGGACTCGACATACTCCACCTCTTCCTTGGTGGGGTTGGTGTCGTCAAAGCGCAGGTTGCATTTGCCGTCGTACTGGAGGGCGAGGCCGAAGTTCAGGCAGATGGATTTGGCATGGCCGATGTGCAAATACCCGTTCGGTTCCGGAGGGAAACGGGTGTGCACCCGGCCGTCATACCTGCCGGTTTCGAGGTCTTGCTCAATGATTTCCTTGATGAAGTTCATCGATCCGGTTTTTTCATTCATCACCATGGCTCCGAATTGTGAAAAGTCGCTCCCCAGCGCCGTGCAGTGCCCGGGAGCAGAAACACCTGGGCTTCCTGCAACGGAGGGGCATAGTAGTGATCTGTTTAGGAAAAGTATACTCCCGGCTTTGGGGAGATCGCCTGCAGGACCCGGAACATTCCGGCTCGACCGGACTACTCTTCGTCTTCCCGGTGGGTGGTTCGTTGCTCCAGGGTCCGCTGGAGGACAAGCGGACTCACCGCCAGGCCGCAATAACCCTTGGCCTCGCCGGCCCAGCGCCACATCATGCAATTGGAGACCTGGCAGAATTTGAGTTTGTCGTCCTGGGTCTTGAGCAGGGGGCAGAATTTGAATTTGGCTTCGGATTCCGAAAGGATCATCAGGATCTCCTGTCAGGGGTGTTCATGAATTCTTCAACTCTAGCAGAGGGAAATAAAATGCTCAATTCTTCGCAGACCGGCAGACGTTCTGAGTTGCTAGTATTGATTCTTATTAGATAGCTCGATATAGGAAACGTACCTTTTGGAATTATCACAATTCCCTCGCATGTATATTTACGGCGGCTTTTCGACTTTGAAAGTCGTCAAGGATAGTTATGATACAAGGAAATTCTTCTTCTGTTCAGCCCGAGCCGACGGGCCACAGCAATGAAAACCCTGTCAGGATCGTTGCGATAGGGGCATCGGCAGGCGGCCTTGAAGCCCTGGAACTCTTTTTTGATCAGTTCCCGGACGGGAGCGATCTGGCCTTTGTCGTCATCATGCATCTGTCCCCTGACTACAAGAGCCTGATGGTGGAGATCATCTCCAGGCGGACCAAAATGGTCGTGCAGGAGGCGCAAGACGGGATCAACTTGACTCCGAACACCGTCTATATCATCCCGCCCAAGAAAAATCTGACGGTGCACAACGGCAAGTTGTTCTTGAACGAGCAGGAGAAAGGGCTCAACCTGCCCATTGATATTTTTTTCCGGTCCCTTGCCGATGACCAGAAGGAAAACAGCATCGGGATTGTGCTTTCCGGCACAGGCAGTGACGGAAGCCGGGGGATCCGGACCATCAAGGAAGTGGGCGGCATGGTCATGGTGCAGGACGTGGAGACGGCCAAGTTCGACGGCATGCCTCGAAGTGCCATTGCCACGGGAATCGTGGATTACATTCTTCCCCCGGAGATGATGCCGGAAAAACTTCTGCACTTTGTGAATGGAGCCCTGGGCTCAGATTATGAAGGCGACAGCCCGCTGACGCGGGAAAACGATCTTTTCAGGATCCTGGGGCGGATCCGGTCCAGGATGGGTGTTGATTTTTCCTTCTACAAATCAAGCACGGTCATGCGCAGGATCGAACGCAGACTGGGCATCACCCAGACGGGAAATGTCGAACGGTATATCGAGTATCTCGAGGAGAACCCGCAGGAAATCACTATCCTGTTCAAGGAACTTCTCATTGGAGTGACAAAGTTCTTCAGGGACACCGAAGTGTTCGACATGGTCAAGGAGAAGGTCCTTCCCGAGATCTTCAACACCATCAATACCGGAGAGGAGATCAGGGCGTGGGTTGCAGGGTGCTCCACAGGAGAGGAAGCCTACAGCATGGCCATCCTCATGACCGAATTTCTCGAAGAAAACGGCCTGTACAACGAGATCAAGATCTTTGCCACGGACATCGATAAAGATGCGCTTCAATATGCAGGGTACGGCATCTATCCGGAGTCCATTGCCGCGGATGCAAGCAGAGAGCGGCTCGGAAAGTATTTCATCAAAAAGGGGGAGCATTATCAGGTCGCTCCATCCATTCGAAAGAAGGTGGTGTTTGCCTACCACAACATCATCAAGGATCCGCCGTTTCGAAACATGCATCTGATCAGCTGCAGAAACCTGCTCATCTATCTGCAGCCTGTTCTGCAGAAAAGAGTCCTTTCGAACTTCGCATTCTCGCTCAATGCCGGGGGAATTCTCGTCCTGGGCACCAGTGAGACCATCGGGGAGTTCAATGACCTTTTCCTCACCTACAGCCAAAAGTGGAAGATCTACCGTACGCAGCAGGGGAGAAAGCACAAGGGTTCGTTCTTTGTCCAGCCGGTGGCGTACAAACCAGAACCGTCTCACCCGGTGATGCAGCGGCCTGTGAACGGGAAGAAACAGACCGTTATCGACACGATCTACAAGTCTGTTCTGGAGCAGCTGATGCCGCCTTCGGTGCTCATCGATAAGGACCGACAGGTTGTGTACATCTTTGGGGATGTGGACGCCTACCTGAAGCTGCCCTCGGGGAAGATCGAAACCAATATCGCACGGCTCGCCAGGAGATCCATTGCCGTGCAGCTTGGGGCCGCCCTGCAGAAATGCATGAATGAGGGGATCAATGTCACCTATGAGAACCTGAAGGTGACCGACTCAACCGGAAAATCCCGGGGCGCGGACATTACGGTCAGACCCTTTTCCGCCGGAGAGGAGCAATACTTCATCATTCTTTTCCAGGAAGTCTCGGAAGGAACGCAGGTCTCGGGGTGCCCCGAACCCAGAGACGTGGACCAGGATATGCTCGAGCGGATAACGGATCTGGAAAACGAGTTGCAGATGGCCAGGCAGAGCCTGCAGTCCACCATCGAGGAACTCGAGACTTCCAACGAAGAACTGCAGGCCACCAACGAAGAACTCATGGCCTCCAACGAGGAACTCCAGTCCACGAACGAGGAACTCCAGTCGGTGAACGAGGAGCTGATCACGGTCAATTCCGAGTACCAGAACAAAATTTCCGAGTTGACCGGTCTCAACGAGGACATGAACAACCTCCTGGCCAACACGGACATCGGCACCCTCTTTCTGGACGAACGGCTGCATATCAGGAAATTCACCCCGGCAACCACCGAGCTGGTCAACATTATCGAAACCGATGTGGGCAGGCCGATCAGCCATTTGTCCCACCAGCTCGAATATGATGATTTTGTGGAAGACATCCGTGACGTCCTGGCCACGAAACAGGCTGTGGAGAAAAGGATCCGGGCTGAGAAGGGGCAGTGGCTGCTGGTCCGGATCAGACCGTTTTTCTCGGCAGGGGGCAAGGTCACAGGGGTGGTCGTCTCGTTTGTGGACATCTCGAGGCAGATCGCAGCGGAAGATCGCCAGGAACGAAACCATGATCTGCTGATCCGGTTCTTGAAAGCCTCGCCTGCAGCGAACATGATCGTGGACCGGCAGGGGCAGGTGATCTTTGCGAACGAAACAGCGGAATCGTTACTGGGACTGAGCAGTTCTACGCTGCAACGGGTGGGGCACAGTTTTGACCGGCTGGAGCTGAAAACACCTGGGGATGAGGAGCTGGATGAGCAGGAAAATCTGTTCGCAGTGATTCTCAGGACCAAAAAGGCCCATACCGAAAAGGTCAGGTGCTACTCGCTACCAGGAGGCGGGGTTCTCGACTTCTCCCTGACCGGAATCCCTGTGTTTGACAATGACGGGGAAGTGGATGGGGCGGTGTTTTCGTTTCAGGAAATCGCTCATGCCCCGCACTGTTCCATGAAAAGCGGCAAGAATGCTCCGCTATCGTGACAGGCGCAGCCATGTTGCGGCAGCAACCCCCCAGAATGCGTTGAACAGCAGGACGAATACCGGCGTCAGCATTCCAAGCCTCAGTCCCAGCATGCCCTGGTGCATCTCGTAGGGAAAGACGATAAACAGCATGACCAGGGTCGGGCCCAGACTGAGAACAAGGCCGCGGGCAATGGTCCGGCTTCTGAGCAGCGGCAGGAGAAAAAGCAAGCCCCACACCCCGCCCCACACCAGTCGAGGATAAAGCCAGCCCGGCGTCAGGGCAGGAGCCATGCGTACTCCGAACGCCCCGGTGATGCCGTACTTCCCGAAAAGCCATACCACCAGGCCGTTGACAAGACCCCCGAAGATTCCTGCTGCAAACACAAGACTGAGTGAACGAATGGGATTGCTCATGAGTTTCCTTTAGATTGTTTGTTCCGGATGTCGAGGTTCGGCTGCTGCGCGGTTTTCCGAAAAACCAAAAGCAAGGTCAAGGGCGGGAAAGGAGAGCGGGGCCCATCTGGACCCCGCTCCGGTTTTTACTTTTATTTGGATCCGTGACCCGGACCGCGTCCTGCGGGACCGTGTCAGGTTGCGCCGTAATGGGCGGGACCGTTTTTCCTCGTCCCGGTCTGCCGGGCACTTTCAGGCCGGACTTTGCGTTCGATGTTCCTGATTTTCAACATGGCATTCACCTCCTTTTTGTCATCCATCACGATGATTTTCTGAATTATTGACATAATACATAGATGAGCTTTGGTTTCAACAGTTTTTTCGATACGTCCGCTTGAGCCCGGGAAATGGCGGGTGAAGCAAGGGGCAGGGGTAGGGAGGGTTCCAGGGCCGCAGAGGCAGGGCTGGAAGGCGCAGCCGTCCTGTGGCATAGGGGGATCACACAATACGACAGGAGAGAACCACGATGGATACTGGAAAAGGGAGGACCGCCCTGTGTCTCGATATCGGCAGCGGAACCCAGGACGTCCTCTACTACCTGCCCGGGGAGGAGATCGAAAATTGCCCGAAGTTTGTCCTCCCGGCACCTGCGGTGCTGGTGGAGCAGAGAATCCGTGAACTGGCCGCCCGGGGAAGAAACATCTACCTCCACGGCAGGAACATGGGAGGAGGATTCACCCGGGGGTTGCGCGAGTGGGTGAACAAGGGGGGGAAGGTGGTCGCCCATCCGGATGCGGCAATGTCCATATCAGATGATCCGCAACGGGTGGCTGATATGGGCATTGCGCTCTCAGATACCTGCCCCAGGGGATACGCTCCGGTGTTCTGCACGGATTTCGACCCGGGATTCTGGCAGGGATATCTTGCCCAGATCGGGTTGCCGTATCCGGAGGTCGTCCTTGCCGCGGCCCAGGACCACGGCTTCCACCCTGCTGCGAGCAACAGGAAGGGCAGATTCAAAGTGTGGGAATCGTTTCTTCAGGACAGGCAGGGGCGTGTCGAGGAGCTGCTCTTTGAAACACCCCCAAAAAACATGACCAGGCTGGCAGCCCTGCAGGAGGCAACCGGCGGCGGCCCTGTAGCCGACACCGGAGCCGCTGCCGTTCTGGGAGCCCTGTTTGTCCCGGAGGTGGAAACGCGGGGCAGGATGGAAGGGATCACCGTGGTCAATGTGGGCAACAGCCACACCATCGGTTTTCTCCTGTTTGAAGACCGTATCCTCGGGATCTACGAGCACCACACCGGCCTGCTCGACCATGGCCGGCTCTGTCGGGAAGTGGAGCTTTTCCGGTCCGGAGAATTGACCAATGAGACGGTCTTCGACGACCAGGGCCATGGATGTGTTATGGCCCCCAGGCCGGAGCGGGCCGGAGACTTCCACCGGGTCTACATTCTCGGTCCCAGACGGAGACTGCTCACCGGATGCGGCGAGTTCCTCGCCCCGGGCGGGGACATGATGCTGGCAGGATGTTTCGGTCTGCTCAAGGGGGCCCGGATGCGGGGGCTGATCGACTAGAAGAACCCCAGGTTCTGGCCGAACACTGCTCCAATTACAAGCAGACAGCGGCAGCGTTCAGGACCCGTCTTCATCCATGATCTTGACCTGCGGGCTCAAGGTCCCGTCCGGGAGGAGAAACAGAGGTCGGGATTCGTCCGTGGCTTGAACAAAGCCCTTGCGCTCATGCCATGTGGCCAGGCGCGCGGCCATGAGTCGGATGTCCCGGGTGCGGTCGAATTCCTGCGGTCCCTCCTTGAGAAGCTCCATCATGCGGTTCACTTCCCCGCGGGAGAGAGTGATGGTCAGGGGCTTCTTTTCCTCCTTGCGCAGATCCCCGATATTCAAGCCCTTTTCAGGGCGGCAGTTGCATCCCATGATTCCTCCGGCAGCGGAAGAGCGATGTAGTACTTCCGCAAGGTCGTTTTCGTTCATCATCCCATCACACGCCGTTCCAGTTCCTCGATGAGACCGGGGGCGGGGCAATCCCGGTAGATGCCGAATTGCGGCCCCAGTCCGGGGTCCACTCCGCGCAGATACACGTAGAAGACCCCCCCGAACCGGGCGGCGTAATCGTATCCAGCGACACGCCGGGTCAGATACCTGTTCAGAGCCAGGGTATAGAGATGATACTGCAGGATGTACCACCCCCCCTCCATGGAGGCCTGAAGTTGCTTTGGACCGTAATCCGCAGGGCCGGGGCCCAGCCAGTTCGATTTCCAGTCCACGAGATAGTACCTGTCCCCATAGGTGAACACAAGGTCGATGAACCCGCGCATGAACCCCTGGCGAGGGGAAAAGGTCAGCCTGCCAAGACGTTCGGCAAAGGAAGCGTGCTCTTTTCCGGCAAGGGCAAACACCCGGGAGAGGTCCTGCGGGGAAATCCTGCCCAGGGGGTGGAAGAACTCCAGTTCGTTGAGGCGTTGCGATTGGCCGATCATGGACAGCGAAAGCCCGGTCTCCGGATCGAGGGTGATGTCGGCCAGGTGGTGGAGCATGGTGCATACCGCGGGTTCCCAATCAGACTCGAAGCCGAACTGGGTGAGCTTGTCTCTGACTAGAGCGGTTGTGGCTTTGGATTGGGTTTCGGAGAAGTCCGTTTCCTCGAGCAGGGAGTGAAAAAAGATGCCGGGCCCGGCCCCCCGGGGGAAGTCAGCCAGGGTGTTCCCCTCCCCGGGCATGTCCTGACTACTCCCGGGAAGAACGGTTTCGTCGCCCATGCCCGGCTGGGGGTGGTCCGAGGCGGTGGTCAATCCGGTGAAGCTGGTCACTTTGAAGCTGGCATCGATCTCCCGGGAAAAATTTTCAGCCCGCAGCTCGGTTCGGGTACCGGCTGCAGAGGGAATCGGTGCTGGAACGGGAACTGTTGATACCGGTTCCACGTGCAGCCCCTCCGGGCTTGCAGAGTCCATCCGGTGCAGGAGCGAGAGCAGCGTTTCGCCGGATTGGGACTCGAACTGCTGCCGCATCACGTCGACATCGGTTTCCGGACCGGTCTCGTTGCTGATGAGATAGGCCAGTGCGGAGCGGCCCACGCCGCTGACCGCCCCCCAGACGACAAAACAGTGTTTCTCGGCCCTGGTCAGGGCGACGTAGAGCAGGCGCAGGTCCTCGGCAAGAATCTCCCTGAGGGACTCTTGTCTGCTCCGGTGAAACTCCCGGGAACCGATGTCCATGGTCAATGTGCCGTCTTCCGGGTGGTGGAAGAGCACAGGGGGATTTTTGGGCTCCCTGGATCCGCTGAAAAGAAAGGGGCAGAAAACAACGGGGAATTCCAGCCCCTTGGAACGGTGCACGGTCATGATGGTCACGGCGAAGCAATCGCTTTCCAGGCGGAGCTGGTGCTCGTCAGCTGTTGTCGATTCCTCCGAATTCACCCGCTCGACAAGGACCTTGAGCAGCCCGGACATGCCCCCGCTCCGGTCTGACCCCTGCATGTGCAGGAGTTCCATGAGGTGGAGGAGATTGGTCATCTTCCGCTCCCCCGAGGATCGGGAGAGAAGTCGCGGCAAAACAGCCTCATTGTGGAGCAGGGCCTGAAACATCTGCACGAACCCCTTGTCCGCCCAAATACGGTGATACCCGTAAAGCCGCTCCTGAAATCCGGACAGGTGTTCCTGATCTTTTGCGTGCACGTCCAGTGTAGCGGGATTTGTCCTGAGCATGTCGGTACACAGGGCGGAGCGGGCCCGGGATTGGGCGCCCGGCTCCAGCACCGCCTGCAGGACCAGGGCGAGGTCCTCGGCCTCGGGAGTCTGAAACACACTGCCCACAGAAGTGAGCACGGCAGGGATGTTCACGGCGGCAAGGCTCTCGCGCATGAGCCGGGCTTCGTGATTCGTGCGGACCAAAACGGCCATTTCGCCGGCTGAATACCTGTTGTCGGCAATCAGTGTTGCGATTTCCGCGGTGACCACCCTGGCGGCCTGGGCGGTCCCCTCCTCCTTGTTCAGGTATCTTGCATCCGAACGGGGCGACAGAAAAGCCAGCTTGAGGGCGGGGGAACCGTCCCTTTCCTGAGGGGATTCGGCCCGGACCGGAGGCGCCTGTACCGGGACGTAGTCGATTTCCGGGAGAAGAAAGGGGGCGGATCTGCAGGAAAAGAGCGTGTTGACCGCCTGGAGCAGAGGGGGGCGGGAACGAAAGTTTGTCGCAAGATTTCGTTTCTCAGAGCAGTCCCTGGAGGCCTGGAGATAGGCGAAGAGATCGGCGCCGCGGAAGCTGTAAATGGCCTGCTTGGGGTCGCCGATCAAAAAGAGGATGCGGTCCGGTCCCTGGAATAGTCCTTTGAAGATCTCGTATTGCAGGGGGTCGGTGTCCTGGAACTCGTCGATCAGGGCGGCATGGATCCGGTCGCGGATTCGTCGCCGAAGAAGCGATCCATCTGTTCCGCTCAGCGCCTTGTGAGCGGACAGAAGCAGATCGTCATAGCTCAACTGGCCCTGTGCCTGTTTTCTGCGCCCAAGTTCCCGCCGGAGAGTGGAAAAGCCCTGAGCACACAGGGCCGAGTAACGGCGGTCAAAGCTTTCCTTTACAACGGCGGCGCTTTCCTGGAGCCGGTCGCACAGGGCAAAGAAGTCGCACGCTGGAGGATCGAATCCCTTTTTGAGGCTGGTCTTGAGATACTCCCCGGTGAACCGTTCAAACCCCTTGAAAAGCTCCACACAGGGAGAGGCATCCAGCAGGTTCTGCATCGACTCCAGCAGACCGGGAATAGCACTTGTCCGATATTTGTTGCGGTTCAGTCCATCGCATTGAGTAAAAATCAGATGCAATTCAACGCGACAACGGGGCCATGCCTCCCGCACCTGCTGCCATGCCGTGAGGAACGCTTCCTCCTGTGTTCGGGTCTGGACCTCCTGTGGTTCGGGAACGATCCGTACCGTGGGATGGTTGAGACCGGGAAGCACCATTTTTGCCAGGCTTTCCGGGGAGGCTTTGACCGCCCGGAGGTATTGGAGAAACAGGGGCGAAGCCTGATAGACTTCCCGGCGCCAGAAATCGCGGAGGATCTCCATGATCAGGTCGTGCTGATCCGGAAGAATCTCCGGGGTGAACGGTGCGGCGCTGAGAAAGGCATGCTCGGTCAGGATCCGCTGACAGAACCCGTGGATGGTGAAGACGGCGTTCATGTCGAAGTCGGCCAGGGCCCTTCGAAGCAGGGGGACTCCCCTGTGAGGGGGAACAGTCCCGGCAATCCAGCGGAAAAACTCCTCCTCGGTATCGCCCCCTGAGAGCACGTCCAGGGTGGTGGCGATGTTGGTGCGGATGCGGGTCTTCAGCTCCTCGGTGGCCGCCTTGGTGAAGGTGACCACCAGAATCTGATCCACAGTCAGGCCGCGCTCCAGTAGCAGGCGGATGTACAGCCCGGCAATGGTGTAGGTCTTGCCTGTTCCGGCGCCGGCCTCGATGAGGACCGTCGGCTGCAGCGGTTCGTACAGAGGATGGCTCATGAGGGGCCGCTTTTGTCCGTGCGGTTTTTCAGAAGGGGGCCAAAGACCTTTACAGCGGTTTCCCCAAAGGATGCTGCAAGCTCGAGGGAAGCAAAGCATTGTCTCACCGCAGGGTCCTCCCCTTCCCTGGTGGGGTCAAAGGGCGAACTCCATTTGCGCCCCGCGGCGGCCAGGGCCTGGTCCGGCGGCTTGTTTTTGCACAGCAGGCAGTGGGCATAGGCCAGGGACGTCTCCGGGAAGAAGCACACAGGGGATTTCATCCCCTCCCAGTACAGATGGAGCAGATCAGCCATAACCGAGTCAGGGGACTGAGGGGGCTGCAGAACCGAGCAGGTGCGGTCGCGGCACAGAACCGCGGCTCTGGTCGGGCCGCCTGCCAGGGAGGAGGCCAGCAAAAGGATCCAGGCCCTGAGCAGGTCCCGGGCCTTGATGGCCCCGGTGAACCGGGAGAGGGTGATCCCCTTTTCAAACACATTGTGGATCTGGCCTGTGATTCTGAACATCCCAAGCGTCAGATCCAGGTCCAGAGCGGGCAGAGGGAGGCCGGAAGCGGACTGTTTGCAATGGTGCAGCAGGACAGCGTCCTGGAGGATCTCTTCGAACGCTGCCTCGCCCAGCCCGAAGGGAGGCAGATCCCCGGCCGCCCTGGCCAGATCGGGAAGTTGCGCAGGAGCGAGTCCCTGATCCAGCCGTGCAAGCGTCTCTTGCCCCAGGCGGTAGCGGTCCAGGCCGGAAATTCCGGCCATGGCCTCCTCTTCCTCCAGTCGGGTCGAACGCAGGGAAAGGTCGACACCGAGACGGTTCTTGAGAAAAAAGGCGGCAGGGTTGCTGAAGAAGCGGATCAGCTGCGCGAGGTTCACGGTTCGCAGTTCCTGCGGCGGGTCGTCAAGGGGGGCGGCCAGAAAGGGGGGGTCGCAGGTGTGGAAGAGTTGGGCGGCGCCGGCACACCTGGATTGGGAGTAGCTGAACAGGCTCGAGTCCGGCGCAAAGTACTCGGAATTGAAGGACTGGAGCTTGTGGCGGACCACAAGAGCGTCGCCGGGCGCTCTTGTGTCACCCATGACATACCCGCGGTCGAGCAGGTCGAGAAGCTCGCTGATCAGCACGGAGGGCGGCCTGGTCTTGTTGGTCTGGATGTCCTGCCCCACATGGGACAGGATGAGGTGCTCCCTGGCGGAGAGAAAAGTTTCCAGAAAAAGCGAGCGGTCGTCCATCCGCAGATTCCTGTCTCCGGGGCTGGGTTTTCTGGCCATGAGGTCGAAATCCGCGGCCACTTCCTGCCGGGGAAAGGCGTCGTGATCGAGCCCGAGAAGACAGATCACCGGGAAAGGGATGGCCCGCATGGGTATCAGGGAACAGAAGGTAATCCCCCCGGCCAGAAATTGCCCTCGGCCAGGACTGGCCCCGAGGGACTCCTTGAGCCACTGCACCAGGACATCGGCACCGACGCTTTCGTTGTATCGCGAGTGGGCGGGAATGGACCGGAGCCTGAGCAGGGCGGTCTTTACGGTGTGCAGGTCGGAAACTTCGCTCTCTTCCGGCTGAAAGAAATCCTCGATTACGGAGCAGAGAAGGTCCGACCAGGCCTCCAGGGTGTGTTCTCCTCTGACGACGCGGGTCAGGCGGTGTACTGCCTGGAAAAACTCGATGAACCGTCCCAGAGTTCGGCCCATGGATCCTTCCACCGCGTCAAAGGGGAGAATGCCCTGATAGGTCCGCTCACCCTTTCCAGGCAGGACAAACCCGAGCAGGAGCCGGTCCAGCCCTGCTTCCCAGGAGTTCGCCCGAAACGACGGTAATCCAAGCTCCTTCCGGGAGTGTTCATCTGCGCCCCACCGGATTCTGGTCTCGCAGACCCAGGTATGGATCAGCTCCATATCGGTTTCGTTCAGGCCGAACCGGGTGCGCACGGACCGGTTTTCCAGAAGGGAAAGGACCCGGTTGGACTCAAGCCTCCCCGAAGCGGTCTCCAGAACCGAGAAAAAGGCGGCGATGACACCGCTGTCCCTGACCATGGCTCTGTCGGCAATGGAAAAGGGCAGCCGCATTCTTTCACGTTCCGGGGACCCGAACACCGCCTGGATATATGGCGTGTACGTCTCGATATCCGGCGCCATGACCAGAATATCCCGCGGGTTCAGGTGCGGCTTGCGTTCCAGGAGGTGATAGATAGTGTCGGAAAGGACTTCGACCTCGCGCATCGGGCTGTGGCAGGAATGGATCTGCAGGGAGTCGTCCGCTGCGTCGATTCGAGTCCGCTGTGGGCGGCCCGCAGGGTTTGTCAGGGTCAGGATGTCGGACTGCAGGGAGGTGAGCAGCGAGGAATGGTCCGGGGATTGGAACAGGTCTACGAAATCTTCCTCGGTGATCTGGGCGAGGTTTTTCAAAAAATCCTGGTTCAGCCCGCCCAGGGAAGACAGCAAAGGGTTGCCTTCCTCGAGGTAGGCTGTGCAGGGCTGCTCGGCCAGAATGCGGATTTTTCTGCGCCTGGATACCACGTCTTCCCAGAACTCTCTGCAGGGGTTTAAGACAAAAAATGCCACAGGCACCCGTTCGGCCAGAGCGTGGAAGACCTGGAGCTGGGCTGGCGGAAGCGAGGAAATGCCGAAAACGGCAACGCGCTCCGGAAGGTCGAGCCCGGTTCCGGAGAGGATCCGGGAGACGAACCGCTTCTGCAGGCCGGCCCTGTGCAGCGATTCCCGCCCCTTGGCGAGTTCCTTCCACAGCGCCGCCTGCCAGGGTTCGGCGTCGTCATGGTTTCGACCCAAGAACCGTTCCCCGCGTTCCCAGCCCTGGATCATGGCCGGGCGGAAGATGAGATAGCGGTCAAAAAGGTAGGCGATCTTCCGGGCCAGCCTGAACCTGCGCAACCCCACGGGATCGTCCTGCACATACCGGGTGAGGAGATTGAACCGGGGATCGTCTGCAAACTCCCCCAAAAGGCGCATGATCTGCCAGGTCAACCGGTCCTGGTCAAAGGGGTATTCCTCCGGGATGTCCTCGAGATTTTTCTGGAAGAGGTCGTACAAAAACCCCACAGGGAACGGGAAGCGGACATTGGCGCAGATGCCGTGGTGTTCGGCCATGCGCATGCTGAGCCAGCGCTGCATCCCCCGGCTCTGCACCAGAATGGTCTCCTGGGCAAAAGGGTGGGACAGGGGGGTGGCGACGAATTCGGCCAGGCTGTCTGCCAGTCGCTCCATCCGGTTGCTGAAAAAAAGCCGAAAACCGGCAGGGGACCGATGTTTCAAGGGAGCCCGATCCGCTCCCCGGCAGCGGACATGGCGTCTATGGCAATGGCGAAGAAATCCCCGAGTTCAAGGCCGAGCTTTTCGCACTCCCGGATGTTTTCCCGGCTGACAGAGGCTGCAAAAGCCTTTTCCTTCATCTTCTTTTTCAAACTCTTGGGCTTCATGCCCTCCATGCCCTGGGGCCGCACAAGGGCGTTGGCCGAGACAAGGCCGGTCACGGACTCCCCGCAGCGCAGGGCAAAGTCGAGGACGGACTCGGGGGGCACGCCGTTGCGTTCGCCGTTGTGGGCCTGTATGGCGTGCAGTCCCTCTTCGGGGATCAGGCCCTTGAGGATGCGCGAGGAGACAAGCCCGTGTTCTTCAGGGCTGTCCTTGGTCCGGGCATAATCGAGATCGTGCAGGAGTCCGGTCAGCCCCCAGAGTGTAGGGTCTTGATCGAGCCGCTCGGCCAGAGCGACCATGACGGTTTCGGTCTGCAGGGCATGATGAAGAAGATTCTGCTCCTGGCCTTCCTGTTCCAGAAGGGTCAGGGCCTGCTCTCGGGTGATCATGTTCGGCTCCTTGGTTGTGCCGGCGATGTTTTTCCGGCCGTGACGAATGCCGGGCAGGATACCGTTCTGCTACTCGGCGATCAAGACCTTGTCGCGGCCCATGTTCTTGGCGCGGAACAAGGCTTTGTCGGCAAGCTCGAAAAGTTCCGTGACATGGTGTTCGGGAAAAAGCTTCCTGCAGATCACTCCTGCGGAGATGGTGATGGAAACCGTCTCCCTGCTGGGCAACACGATCGGGTTTTCCTTGATTCTCCTCCGGATGCGTTCGGCAGTGGCAAAGGCCTGGTCGCAGTCGGTATTGGGGAGCAGGACGGCAAACTCCTCGCCACCGACCCGGGCCGTGACGTCTCCTGTCCGTACCATGGCGGTAATTTCCTGGGCCACGGTCTTCAGGACGAGATCGCCTGTGGGGTGTCCGAACCGGTCGTTCACCTTTTTGAAGTGATCGATATCGATGAAGATGAGGGAGAGGGGAAAGTCGTTGCGCAATGCGGTGCCGAACTCCTGGGCCATGCGCATGTGGAAGTATCTGGCATTGAAAATGCCGGTGTTGTGGTCGAGCAGGGAGAGGCGGAGGGATTCGTCCTCTTTGGACCCGATGATGTACCCGAAGAGGCCGAAGGCCAGACATGACCCGCCGATCATGTAGGCGTAGAGGAGCACGCTTTGACAGCGGGCGTCGGAAAACACGAACAGGTTGAGAAGAAACCAGCCAAGCGGTGCAACAAGACTGATCACCCCCCCCTGGGCGGCACGGACGAACCGTTTCTGCTTGAACGGCCCAGAAGTGTTCATCGCATGCTCGTCGGGTTCAGCCTCTGCATGCAGGCTCCTTGGTTCCGACGACAACGGCCACGGCCTTGATCCCCTTTTTTTCACCGGTGAACCCCAGCCCCTCCTCGGTGGTGGCTTTGACATTGACCTGATCGAGTTCAAGGCCCAGGAGAGAGGCGACGTTTCGACGGATCTGGTCCCGGAAGGGAGAGAGTTTGGGGATTTGGGCAATCACGGTCAGGTCCGCATGGGTAATGCGCAACCCTGCTCTGGTGGTCTTATCCAGAACCTCGGACAGCAGGATTCCGCTCTCAAGGCCATCAAATGCCGGGTCGGTGTCAGGGAAATGCTGTCCGATATCCCCCAGCCCCGCGCATCCCAGGATGGCGTCGCACAAGGCGTGCAAAAGGACGTCGCCATCAGAGTGGGCCACCACCTCCAGGGGGCCGGGAACCGGGACCCCCCCAAGGACCAGGGGGCGGCCCGGGCCGAAGCGGTGCACGTCATACCCCCACCCGACACGGGTTTGGGGCGACGTCGTGCTGTCCAGCCGGTTCAGATCGTCCGGGGTGGTGATCTTGACGTTGCGTTCCGAGCCGTTCACGGTTCTTACCTCGCAGTCGCATCGTTCCAGAAGAGAGGCGTCGTCAGTACCTTCCCAGCCTTCATCTCCAGCCTTGGCATGGGCGGCAGCGAGCGCACTTCGGACAAACCCCTGGGGTGTTTGAACTGCTGCCAGCACACTGCGGTCCAATGTCCTGTGGACCCGCCCATCCCTGATCTCCTTGACGGTGTCGGTGACCGGAACAACAGGGATTGCACCCAGAGCTCCCTGGGTAAGTGCGTCAAGGACGCGCTGGATAAGGGGGCCGGAAACAAAGGGCCGTGCAGCATCGTGGATCAATACCGTGTCACATTCCCGGGGAAGGACGCTCAGACCACAGCAGACGGAATCCTGTCGTCGCGTTCCTCCAGGGGTCACCACGACAGGCAAACCCACGCCGCGCTGGGAATCGAGGTCGGAAACGAGTTTTCGGCAGCGCTCGAGCGCATCGCCTGGAACGACCAGAACGATGCCCTGCATGGCGGGAATGGGGGAAAAGGCCAGCACGGAATGCCAGAACAGCGGCAAACCGTTCCAGGACAGAAACTGTTTGCGTTCCGTGATTCCGCAGGAGGCGAGTCGAGTTCCGCTGCCTGCAGCAAGGATGACGGTCCAGACGTTCATGAGTGCGCCAGCCGGTAAGTGCGGAAGGTAAAAAAACGGAGTTGGACGATAAGCCGGGTTCTGTCGCGGGCTGTCATTCCTCTTGATCAGGGATTACTCCCTGATTCCAGCAACCTACCCGAGAGCATCGGCCGGGCCGGCCTCGATCGCCCTCCTATTTGGTCTTGCTCCGGACGGGGTTTGCCGAGCTTGCCGCATCACTGCGGCAACTGGTGGGCTCTTACCCCACCGTTTCACCCTTACCCCGCACTCAACCTCGACAGGCAGATCTCCCTTTACGAGAGGCCTTTCCCGTCGAAGTTGAGTGCGGGGCGGTACGATTTCTGTGGCACTTTCCCAGGATCACTCCTGCTGGGCGTTACCCAGCGTCCTGCCCTGTGGAGCCCGGACTTTCCTCCCCGACACGCAAGTGAGTGCCGGGACGACAGCCTGTCCAACTCCGAAAAGACAAATAACAACTCCCCGGGGGGAGTCAAATGGTACAGAGGAAGGGGGCTATTCCTTGCCCTCGCCATTTTCACTAAAGTGTTCGCTCCAGTAGATGAGCCGCTGGCAGTTGGGGCAGCTCAAGATCTGCTGCCCTTTCTGCAGTTCGATATAGCTCTGGGGCGGAATACTGATGTGACAGCCGTTGCACACGCCTTCGCTTACCGACACGATGACCGGGTTGCTGATCCTGGAGCGAATGAAATCATACCGGCCCATGATCGGAGCCGGTACCATCTTGCCGGCCTGCTTGCGTTTCTTTGCAAGCGTGTCCAGCCGTTTTTGGGCTTCCCCGACCTGATCGTCCAGTGCGGAGCGTTTGGACTTGATCTCCTCCTCGATGGAAGAACTTTCCTGCTGCGCTTCTGCCAACTCCTGCTCCTGATTGGTCAGTTCCTCCACAAGAGTGGTCCGCTCCTCTTCACGCATGCGGTTCATCTTCTCGAGGTTGTCCATTTCCCGAAGCATGGCATGGTATTCTTTGGTGTTCTCCACCATCATGAGCTTGTTCTTGCTCTTCTTGATCCGGTGATCGTCTTCTTCCATGTCCTTCTCGAGCTTGGACTTCTGTTTTTTGAGGGCGTCCACCTTCTCCTTGAGAAGGTCGCGTCTGCTCTGAACCTCCTCGAGCTTGTCCTCAAGGTCCTTGAGCTTTTGAGGGGCGTGGTGGAGAGTTTCCTCAAGGCCGATGATCTCGTTGTCCACTCCCTGGAGCACAACGAGCTGTTCGATTTGTTTGATGTACATACTCAATGTCATCCCTCCTGCCGCGGTATTATGGTGATATTTGCCGGATAGGGTCATATCCGGGAAAAAAACGCACGGCGACCTCTTCGAGGGCATCCTCGAGATCGCCGGCCCAAAGGGACATCATGCGCTCTTCCAGTATGAAATGACCGACATCCAGAACAAACGTATTGTGCTCGTACGATTCGTGGGCCTGGTGATACTTGACGTCCCCGGTTACAAAAACATCGGCTCCAACGCGGGCGGCGGCCCGGATGAGCGTTCCCCCGGAACCTCCACAGTAGGCCACGGTTTCGATCCGGGAAGGCGTTTTGCCGGCGCATTTCCATTCTGACGTGCCCAGAAGGTGTTCCAGTCGTGCGGCAAATCCGCTCCAGTCGAAAGGGGTGCGAAGCCGGCCCGCCAGACCGAAACCGTACTCGGAAACAGAGAGCTGCCTCTCCCCACCCTCGCAGCGGGTCAGGGACCCGTCTTCTCCGGAAACCGGTTCGAGCACCCGGACGGACTCGAGGCCCAGTGCCCTGGACAGCCAGCCTGCAGGGCCTGCGGGGTTGGCATCCAGGGAGGTGTGGGCGCTGTAGAGCCAGGATCCCTGCTCGAGGAGCATGCTGAGAACCCGATGATAGTCATCAACCCTGTCGGGAAGCCGGGGTTTGAGCGCAAGCGGGTGATGTGCAAGGACGAAGTCGGCACCCCATGCCAGCGGTTCTCGAAGAGAGCCTGGCAGGGGGTCAAGAAGAACGGCGAGTTTCTCTATTCGTTTTCGCGTTCCAGCCACCTGAACTCCGCTGGTGTCCCAGGGGGCGGCAAAGTGTGGTGGAGCTGACTGCTCGATCAGGCGGATGAAGGTACGTACGTCCATAGTGCACGGGGAGATGAGAGTCTGATGGAGGTTCACGGAACCATCAGGCGTTCATCTCCAGTTGTATCATCCCGGAAAGACGTAAAAAAAAGGTGCTTTCCTCCATTTTTGGGAAAGCACCTTTTCGGTTGGGATATGCGAGTAAAAAGCCTTTTGCGGACAACGTCTTTCCTTTTGGTGGGCCTACCAGGATTCGAACCTGGGACCTTCCGGTTATGAGCCGGTGGCTCTGCCAACTG
>JBKHAV010000028.1:0-26315 GCA_046542715.1 Desulfovibrionales bacterium | reverse complement strand
GAGGAAGAGGAACTTTTGGGGGACGGATAACCATGCGCTCTCTTTTGGGCTGGCTTATCTTCACCGCAGCGGGGGTCTGGCTACAATCGATGGTTCAGGGCGTGGACTTTCTGGCCCCGGGGCTGCTCATCTGTCTGCAGCAGCAGGCCCTGAGCTGGGGATTGTGGCTGACTCTTTTCTGGATCGTTGTGCAGGAGGGGCTGGGCAGTCTGGCGTTCGGCTCTCTCGTGCTCTGGTATGCCGGGCTGATTTTGACTTATGTTCTACTGCGGAGCTATTTTGAATCGGAAAATGTCGTCTTCATCCTGCTCATTTCCCTGTTCATGGGCGCCTGGCATTTTCTCCTGACCATCGTTATGGCCGGGTTTCAGGACCTCACCATCTCCAGTGACCTCCTCCTTCGAGCCAGCCTGATGCAGGCTCTGTTCTTTCCATTTGTGTGGTTTATTGCCAGGGCGATGTACAGAAGGTATATGGTCCGATGAATCGTCTCCAGAACACTTTCGAGAACAGGTGGAACGGGCCGCTTTTCCTGCAGGTCTGCGTCCTGATCCTGTTTTTCGCCTTCGGCCTCAGGTTCTGGTACCTGCAAATCCACAAGGGAGCGCACTTTGCAGCCAAAGCGCGCGAAAACAAGACCCAGTCAGAGTCCATCCATGCGCCGCGAGGAATCATCCGCGACCGCAACGGACACCTGCTGGCGGTCAATGAGCCTGCCTACGCCCTGGCTATCGTCAGGGAGGACTCCCGGGATATCGACAGATCTTTCGCGCAGATCAGCACCTGGACGGGAATTTCCCTGGAGGATCTGCAACGAGAATTTGTCCGGGGCAGACCCCGGGTGAAATCCTTTGAACCCCAGATCCTGGTTCCCAACCTCTCCTTTGAGCTGGTGTCCACCATCGAGGCGCATACCATGGATTGGCCGGAACTGAAGATCGTGGTCCAGCCCCGGCGGCATTACCCTTACAACGATGTTTTGTCCCATGTTCTGGGATATGTGGCCCAGGCAAACGAGGAGGAGTTGAACAGGGATCCCCGGCTGGATCTGGGTGACACCGTTGGGAAACAAGGCATTGAACTCGTTTTGGAGGATGTGCTCCGGGGAAGCAAGGGGCTCAGGCAAAACGAAGTGGATGTGGTCGGCAGAAATTTGAACTGGAGCCTGATCAGAGAGCCGGTCCCTGGAAACGATCTCGCCTTGAGCCTCGACATGGACATTCAGAAACTTGCCACGGAGCAGCTCGAAGGACAAGCCGGAGCCATCGTGGTCATGGATCCCTATAGCGGGGAACTGCTCGCTCTGGTCAGCCATCCGGGATACGACACAAATGAGTTCGTCAAGGGACTCAGAACCGAAGTCTGGCAGCAGCTGATTCAGGACCCCTTTCACCCGCTTCAAAACAGGGCCATTCAGTCCACCTTTCCCCCCGGATCGGTGTTCAAGCTGGCTGTGGCCGCAGCCGGCCTGGCTGAAGGGGAGATCAATCCCGGAAAGAAAGTGTTCTGCCCCGGATTTTACAAGAAGGGAAACAGGGTCTTCCGCTGCTGGAAAAGGCATGGCCATGGGATGTTGGATCTGGAGGGGGCTCTCGTCCAGTCCTGTGACGTGTACTTTTACCAGCTGGGGGAGAGGCTTGGGATCGATACCATCAGCAAGTACGCCAAAGAGTTCGGATTCGGAAGACCGACAGGAGTCGAGCTGCCCCATGAAAAAGGAGGGCTGATCCCTACCCGGGAATGGAAGCTCAAGCGTTTCGGAGAGCCCTGGCAGGGTGGTGAGACGCTCAACATATCCATCGGACAGGGATATACCCTGACCACCCCCCTGCAGGTCGCCCAGTTCATCTCCGCCCTGGTCAATGGCGGCAACATCTACCGGCCGACGCTGATCAACGGGGCTGAACCTGATCTGCAGGGTGAGCTTCATCTGAAAAAAGCCCATCGGGAACGGATTCTCAAAACAATGGTCGAGACAGTGGAGAACCCGCGGGGGACGGCGTGGCGGTTGAAGAAAAAGGGTGTGGAAATGGGGGGGAAGACCGGAACATCCCAGGTGGTCAAACTCAAAGATGAATATCTGGACAAAGAGACGGACGAAATTCCCTACAAATTTCGTGACCATGGCTGGATCGCCAGCTACGGGAAGAAAGGGGACCAGGCGTATGTGGTCGTGGTCCTAGTGGAGCATGGTGGGGGAGGAGGATCGGCCGCAAGCCCCCTGGCCCGTGCCATTTTCGACAAGCTGTTCCCTGAACCCCAATGAGACGACGAGTCGGCTGCATATGATCCTCATCGACAGAAGATTTTTTTCCCACATCAACTGGACCCTGGTGGGGCTCCTGCTTGTCCTGTTCGGACTTGGCATCCTCAATCTCTACTCTGCCAGCGCCCTTCGGATGGAAACGGGATTGTCACTGACCCCGTATTATAAGCGGCAGCTGATTTGGGGAGTCATGGGACTTGGGTTTTTGCTGGGCGCCATGAGCATCGATTACCGCCATCTCAAGGTGGTGGCTGTTCCGTTGTATGTCCTTACGGTGATTCTGCTGCTGTCGGTTCCCCTGTTCGGAAAAACGATTTATGGGGCCAGACGTTGGCTCGACCTGGGGTTCATGAATCTTCAGCCCAGCGAACTGGCCAAGATCTCCGTGCTCGTGATCACTGCCAGGCTGCTGGCGAAAGTCCCTGACCGGCTGACCTGGAAACCATTCTTGAAAATATGCGGAGTTGCCGCTGTTCCGGCCTCCCTGATCGTCATCCAGCCGGATCTCGGTACGGGCATGAACATACTTCTTCTGGTCGGCGGAATGGTTCTGTTCAAGGGGTTGAGCGGGAACGTTCTCAAACCTCTTCTCGTGCTGATTCCAGCTCTGCTGCCTTTTGGATGGTTTCTTCTCCATGATTATCAGAAACAGCGGATCATGACCTTTCTCAATCCCGGCGGCGATCCCCTGGGTGCGGGATACCACATTATCCAGTCACAGATTGCCATCGGATCCGGTGAGTTTTGGGGCAAGGGTTTTTTGGAAGGCACCCAGAGTCAGTTGCGATTTCTTCCTGAAAAGCATACGGATTTTGCCTTGGCTGTTTTCGGAGAGGAGTGGGGGTTTGTGGGCTGCATCCTCCTTCTGGGAATTTTCTGTGCATATTTGTACCAGATCACCATGGTCGCCCTGGAATCCAAAGATGATTTCGGCAGCTGCCTGGCAGCCGGGGTGTTCTTCTATTTTTTCTGGCAGGTTCTGATCAATATGGGTATGGTGCTCGGGCTTATGCCGGTGGTCGGTATTCCCCTTCCCTTCGTCAGTTATGGAGGGAGTTCCCTGATCGTAAACTTCTGCCTGATAGGAATCGTGCTCAATGTTTCAATGCGCCGCTTTTTCTTTAAGCAGGACTAAACAGGAAGAGGGTATGGGCAGAGACGAAATCACCGCTTTCCTGGGAGCCGGAACCGCCTATGAGGGAAAATTGACGTTCAAAGGGTCCGTCCGGATCGATGGGGAGTTCAAAGGGGAAGTGGACTCCGAGGGAACACTGGTCGTGGGGGTGGATGCTCAAGTCGAAGGACAGGTTCGAATCGGGCAGCTCATCGTGAGCGGGCACATCACAGGGCGGATTTTGGCCAGCCGGAAGGTCGTGCTGCACAAACAGGCCCACCTCGTGGGAAGCGTGACCACTCCATCCCTTGTCATTGAAGAAGGTGCAGTTCTGGAAGGGGAGGTCCACATGGAGGAGGGAACGCAAACCAGGATGGGAGAGCTCGAAAACACACAGCAATATCTGCCTGAATCCTGACCGGATAGGTGCTTATTCTCTTGCCTGTCGAGGATGGGGAGACCTTCTCCCACAGGGCGCTGTAAGGGCTTTTGTGAGAAAAAGGCTTTGACAGGTCCCTTGAAATTGGCTAAAGGCGCTCTGACTTTGAACAAAAATTCACATACTCGAGGGGGCGGCAATGATAGATCTTAATATCACGTTTTTTATTCAACTCATCAACTTCCTCATCATCCTGTTTGTTCTCAATTTTCTCCTGTACAAGCCCATCCGGGGCATCATCAAGAAACGAACAGAACTCATGGCCGGCCAGCTCAACGATATCGAAAAGTTCAACAGCCAGGCAGAGACCAAGCTTGTGGATTATGAGGCCGCCCTCAACGAGGCCCGCAAGCAGGGCAAGGACATTCGCGGCAATTACAGGGAAGAGGGATACGTCCAGGAAAAGGCGGTCATCGAATCCGCCCAGGCCGATGCAGCGGCCAAGCTCAAGGAGGACAGGGCGCAGATCGAGAAGAACAAATCACAGGCGATGCAGTCCCTGAAGAGCAAAATCGACGCATATGCGAAAATGGCCACGGAAAAGGTTCTTGGCCGGGCCTAATACATAGAGAGGGAAGGAGGGCAATACCTTGAAGAGATTACGGTTGGTAGGAATGGTTGCGGCCATGCTTCTCCTCTCCGTTGCCGTGGCCTGGGCCGCGGAAGGCGGTGAGGGGGGGTCCGGGAAGTTGATGGACCTTGTCTGGAGGTTCGTGACATTCGCCATTGTTGTGGGGCTGTTGTGGAAGCTGACGGCCAGCCGCCTGAAGGAGTTTTTTTCCGGGAGAACGTACCAGATCAAATCGGAACTCGATGACCTGGAGACCCGGAAGGCTGAGGCGGAAAAACGGCTGAAAAACGTGCATGCGTCCATTGCCAACCTTGAGCAGGAGCGCAGGGAAATCCTTGAGGGATTCGAGCGCGAAGGCGAGAAGCTCAAGGAGTCCATCATTGCGGGCGCCCATGAGGCCGCTGCAAAGATCAGGGAACAGGCAGAGCTGACCGCCGCACAGGAAGCGAAGCTGGCTGTTGAGGGGCTCAAGGCCGAAATGGCCGAGAAGATCGTGCAGACCGCGGAGCAGTTGATCCGGGAGAAGCTTTCCAAGGACGAGCACGAGAAGCTGGTCAATGAATACTTAACAAAGGTGGTGTTAAATTGATGGGGAACATCGTTGCACGTCGGTATGCACGGGCCCTTTTCGCCATCGGCCAGGAAGCCGGAGCTGATGAGCTGACCACATACGGTCAGGAGCTGACCGTCATATCTGATATTTTAAAGGGCGCCCCCGAACTGTTCAGGGTTTTCAAGAACCCTATTTTCGGGGTTGAACAGAAAAAGGCCGTGCTGGAAAAGGTCTTGGAAAAACTGGATCTCTCGAAAATGGTCCAAAACTTTTGCTTCCTCCTGGCAGAGAAAGATAGGCTGGCATTTCTTCCTGACATCCAGTCCTACTACGCAACCCTCCTGGATGAAGCACAGGGTGTCGTGCGCGGTCAACTGACCACCGCCTATGAGCTGTCCGATTCGAGGCAGGACGAAATCAAGGCGCAGCTCGAGGGGCAGACCAAGCGCAAGGTTGACCTGAACTACGAGGTGAACACGGATATCCTCGGCGGGCTGGTCCTCAAGATAGGAGACAAGGTTTTTGATGCGAGCATACGCGCACAGCTGGACATGATTAAGGAAAACATAAAGAGGGGTGAGTAGGGCTATGCAAATCAAAGCAGAAGAAATCAGCCAGATCATCGAAGGGCAGATTAAAAATTTCGATCAAAAGGTGGAGATGAGCGAGACGGGTGTTGTCCTGTCCGTTGGTGACGGTATTGCCCGCGTTTACGGCGTTGAGAACGCCATGGCCATGGAACTCCTCGAGTTCCCGGGCGGCGTCATGGGCATGGTCCTGAACCTGGAAGAAGACAATGTCGGTGTCGCCCTCCTGGGTGAAGACACGGAGATCAACGAAGGCGACCCGGTCAAGCGCACCGGCACCATCTTTTCGGTTCCGGTGGGCGACGCGGTCATGGGACGCGTGCTCGATCCCCTGGGGCAGCCCATTGACGGTCTGGGACCGGTCGAGTCCAAGGATATGCGTCCTGTGGAACTCAAGGCTCCGGGGATTGTCAGCAGAAAATCCGTGCATCAGCCCTGTTACACCGGCCTGAAAGCCATCGACGCCATGACGCCCATCGGCCGAGGGCAGCGGGAGCTGATCATCGGCGACCGGCAGGTCGGCAAGACCGCCATCGGCATCGACGCCATCCTGGCGCAGAAGGATACGGACGTGCACTGCTTTTACGTGGCCATCGGCCAGAAGAAAGCCTCCGTCGCTCTGGTTGCCGACATTCTTCGCCGCCACGGTGCCATGGAATACACCACCATCATTTCAGCCACCGCTTCCGAGCCCGCTCCGCTGCAGTTCATTGCGGCGTACACCGGGTGCACCATGGCTGAACACTACCGGGACAACGGCAAGCACGCCCTGATCATTTACGACGATCTCTCCAAGCAGGCTGTGGCCTACCGGCAGATGTCCCTGCTGCTCAGGCGTCCTCCGGGACGTGAAGCGTTCCCCGGCGACGTGTTCTACCTGCACTCCCGCCTTCTGGAGCGTTCGGCCAAGCTTTCCGATGACAAGGGCGCCGGTTCCCTGACCGCCCTGCCCATCATCGAAACCCAGGCCGGTGACGTGTCCGCGTACATTCCGACCAACGTTATCTCCATTACGGACGGTCAGGTGTATCTGGAGCCCAACCTGTTCAACGCCGGTATCCGTCCGGCCATCAACGTCGGTCTCTCCGTTTCCCGGGTCGGCGGCGCCGCGCAGATCAAGGCCATGAAGCAGGTTGCCGGTACCCTGCGCCTCGACCTGGCCCAGTACCGCGAGCTGGCGGCATTCGCCCAGTTCGGTTCCGACCTGGACAAGGCGACGCAGCGCAAGCTCAATCGCGGTGCCCGTATGGTCGAACTCCTGAAGCAGCCACAGTATCAGCCGCTGAGCGTTCAGGAGCAGGTTTCTGTTCTGTACGCAGGCACACGCGGCCTGATGGACGATATCGCTGTGGACGATGTCCGCAAGTTCGAAGCGGAACTGCTCGATTTCATGCGCACCTCCAAGGCGGATGTCCTGGATGCCATCAAGACCAAGCAGGTCCTGGACGACGAAGTGGAAGGCAAACTCAAGGCGGCCATCGAGGAATTCAAGAAAGGCTTCCGGGCATAAGCTGCAGGAGGTAGCAGATGGCATCACTTCGAGACGTTCAAAACAAGATCGCTGCGGTCAAAAAGACCAAGCAGATCACCAAGGCCATGAATATGGTGGCCTCGGCAAAGCTGAGGAATGCGCAGTCCCGTATCGAGCGGTTCAGGCCGTACGCCGGCAAGTTCTATGAAATGCTGGGGGACTTGGCGGCCGGGGCGGATGAATCCGTTCACCCGCTGCTTGAAAAGCGCGAGGAAATTCTGACCACAGCAATCGTACTGATCACATCCGACCGAGGATTGTGTGGCAGTTTCAACACCAACCTGATCAACAAAGCCCTCAGGCTGGCCGAGAAGAAGAAGGCGGAAGGAAAAACCGTCAAATTCTACTGCATCGGCAAAAAAGGGCGCAACACGGTCCGGAAAGAAGGGTATGAAATCGTCCATGAGTACGTCGATCAGATGAACGATTTCGATTTCACCCTGGCCAACGAAATCGGCATGGAGGTGATCAATGCCTACCTCGCCGGTCAGTTGGACGAAGTCACGGTTATCTACGGCGAATTCGTGAGCATGGCGAGACAGGAGCCTGTGGATCTGAAGATCCTGCCCATGTCCGCCGAGGACACGGACGTCGCCGAAGACAAGGGACCCAAGAGCGAATACATATATGAGCCCTCGGTCGAGGGGTTGTTGGCCGAGCTCCTGCCCAGATTCATCAAGGTTCAGATCTACCGCGGTCTGCTCGACACTTCCGCCAGCGAGCACGCTGCCCGGATGACCGCTATGGACAACGCGACCAGAGCTTGTGACGACATGGTCGAATCACTGACATTGCTCTATAACAAGACCAGGCAGGCTGCTATTACCAAGGAACTGATGGACATCGTCGGCGGCGCTGAAGCGCTGAAAGGATAAAGGGGGTTGTTTAGTATGAGCCAATATTCAGGTAAAATCGTACAGGTCATCGGCGCGGTTGTTGACGTCGAATTTCCCGAGGGAAAACTCCCGCACATTCTGAATGCGCTGGATATCAAGAACCCGAACAACCCGGACGCACCGGAACTGGTATGCGAGGTTGCGCAGCACCTGGGCAACAATGTCGTCCGCACCATCGCCATGGACGCCACCGAAGGGCTCGTTCGCGGCATGGAAGCGATCGATACCGGCAGACCCATTTCGGTTCCGGTCGGGAATGCTTCCCTGGGCCGGATCATGAACGTGGTCGGCCGTCCCGTTGACGAGAAGGGCCCGATCGATGCGAAAACATCCATGAGCATTCACCGCGACGCCCCTTCATTCACCGAACAGTCAACCTCGGTTGAGCTGCTGGAAACCGGCGTCAAGGTTATCGACCTGCTCATTCCTTTCCCCAAGGGTGGAAAGATGGGCCTGTTCGGCGGCGCCGGTGTGGGCAAGACGGTTATTCTCATGGAAATGATCAACAACATTGCCAAGCAGCACGGTGGGAAGTCCGTGTTCGCCGGTGTTGGTGAGCGCACCCGTGAAGGAAACGACCTCTACCACGAAATGATCGACGCCGGGGTTATCGACAAAGCCGCACTCATTTACGGTCAGATGAACGAGCCTCCGGGAGCCCGCGCCCGCGTGGCCCTGACCGCCCTGACCGTTGCCGAATACTTCCGGGACGAGGAAGGGGAAGACGTGCTGCTCTTCGTCGACAACATCTTCCGGTTCACCCAGGCCGGCTCCGAGGTGTCCGCACTTCTCGGCCGCATGCCTTCCGCGGTGGGATATCAGCCCACCCTCGGAACAGACCTTGGTGAACTGCAGGAACGCATCACTTCCACGAACAAGGGCTCGATCACGTCCGTCCAGGCTGTTTACGTGCCTGCCGACGACTTGACCGACCCTGCACCGGCCACGACGTTCTCGCACTTGGACGGAACGCTGGTTCTCTCCCGTCAGATTGCCGAGCTTGGCATCTACCCCGCTGTGGACCCGCTGGACTCCACCTCTCGTATTCTGGATCCCAACGTTCTGGGCGTTGAGCATTACCAGACCGCCCGTGACGTGCAGATGGTGCTTCAGAAGTACAAGGATCTCCAGGACATCATCGCCATTTTGGGAATGGACGAGCTTTCCGACGAGGACAAGCTCGTTGTCGGACGGGCCAGAAGAATCCAGCGGTTCCTGTCCCAGCCTTTCCATGTTGCCGAGCAGTTCACCGGAACTCCCGGAAAGTACGTCAAGCTCGAAGACACCATCAAAGGGTTCAACGAGATCCTGCAGGGCAAGCATGATGATTTGCCTGAATCCGCCTTCTACATGGTCGGCGGAATCGAAGAGGCCGTGGAAAAGGGCAAAGATACCGAGTAATGCGAGGCGCATAGGAAAATCATTATGGCAAGCACGATCAAGTTGGAAATCGTCACCCCCGACCGGATGGTCCTGAGCGAAGATGTCGAGTACGTCGGCGCTCCCGGGATCAACGGAGAGTTCGGGGTCCTGCCGAACCATATACCCTTTCTGTCCGCACTGGGCATCGGAAGCCTGTATTACAAGAAGGACGGGAAACGGTATTATGTGTTCGTAGCCGGTGGATTCGCCGAAGTGTCACCCTCAAAGGTGACTGTTCTGGCTGAAATCTCCGAGCGAGCCGAGGAGATCGACGTCGAACGGGCAAAGATTGCCCGGGAACGCGCCGAAGCCAGGCTGAAGCAGGTCCAGGATCAGGTTGAATTCGCCCGGGCTCAGGCAAATCTGATGCGGGCCATCAACCGGCTTTCCTGCCGCACGAGTGGCGAGCAGGAAGGCACTTGCGGCCTGTAGGCATCACATCACGTTGCCTTCAGCCCGGAAGTATTCATAACCGCAGCTCCTGAAAAGCAGGCCCTCGGGCCTGCTTTTCTTTTTTTCACGACATGAAAGCACATCATCACGCGCAACACGTTCAAGGGGTCGTTCTGGCGGCAGGCAAGGGAACCAGAATGCATTCCCCCAAGCCGAAAGTTCTTCAGGAAATCCTGAACCGGCCTTTGCTCTGGTATGTTCATCGGACCATGGCCTCTGTTTTGCCTGAAATCTTCATCGTTGTGGGGCATTGCGCAGAGGAAGTGGAAGCGACCCTGCTCTCTCCCCCACCGACCTGGATCCGGCAGCAGGAGCAGCTGGGAACCGGACATGCCCTGCAGATCGCCTGGAACAGCCTCAAGCAGGGTGACGGAAGCCTGACGCTCGTGGTCAACGGTGATGCGCCCCTGTTGACCAGGGATGAATTGACCCTGCTCATCGAGGAAAACCAAAGGCAAAATGCCGACCTCACGTTTCTCAGCATGGAGCTTGACGATCCTGGTGGATATGGCCGTGTCGTCAGAAACAACGAGGGGACGCTTGAGGCTGTGATCGAGGCCAAGGATTTTGATTCCTCTGTCCATGGAGCCCCCTCCGGAGAGGTCAATGCCGGGATTTACCTGCTTCAAAACGACCGGTTGGCTCCGCTGCTCTCCAGGCTCACCAATGACAATCGGCAGGGGGAATTTTACATAACGCAACTCATCGACCTGTGCATTGCCGAGGGTCTTACAGTCACGGCGGTCAAGTCCTCAACCGGCAATGCGAATCTTATGGGCATCAATACCCCGCAAGAGCTCGTCCTGAGCGAAGAGCAGCTTCGGTCCAGAATTGTGCGCCAGTGGATGCAGGAGGGAGTCGTGATCCGCAATCATGATCAGGTCCGGATTGGACCTGAGGTCCTCCTCGAACCCGGAGCGGACATTACCGGCCCCTGCGAACTCTACGGAACCACGCATGTTGCACGCGGTGCGCGTATCGAATCCCACTGCTGGGTGAACGATGCCGGCATTGGGCCGGAAACCGTGATACGATCATTTTCCCATGTAGACGGCGCAGAGGTGGGGACCGGCTGCACAATAGGGCCTTTTGCCAGAGTCAGACCGGGAACGATCATTGCAGACTCTGCGCGGGTCGGAAATTTCGTTGAAATTAAAAAATCGGTTTTGGGCAAAGGGAGCAAGGCGAGCCACCTGACCTATCTTGGAGACGCGCAGGTGGGTGAAAACGTCAATATCGGCGCCGGTACGATCACCTGCAATTATGACGGCTGCAAAAAGCATGTGACCACGATCGAAAACGATTCGTTCATCGGAAGCAATACAGCTCTGGTCGCTCCCGTGGTGGTCGGGAAAGGTTCGATCATCGGCGCAGGTTCCACCATCACCAAGAATGTTGACAAGGAAACGCTGGCCGTGGCCAGATCCAGACAGCGACAGTTTCCCAAGAAACGGTCATGATCCGAATTTCGGTACACAAGGTGGTACGATGGAGTATATCGATAAGCTTGAAGAACGGGTGGACAGCCTGATCCAGAGGATTCGCAGGGTGGAAGCCGAGAATTTCAGATTGCGGGAAGAACTCGAACAATCTCAAAAAAATAGAGAAGAAGTGGTTCGGCGCATAGACAGTCTCTTGAAAAAAGTAGAAGAGGTGGATATTGACTGATGAATGCCCAGTTACAATATATCCATTTTAGGGCTGGAGATATCCTTCAAGACCGAAGCTGACCAGAAAAGGGTGAGTGAGGCGAAGCGGCTGCTTGAGCAGCGGTTCAAGGGGTTGGATGAGCGCGGGCGTATTTTGAACAAAGAGAAAATATTGACATTGCTCGCCCTCAGTTTAGCAGACGATTTGTTGCAATCGCTTGAGAAACGGGATCTTCTGGAAGAAAAAATCGAACAGTTGATTCGAAAAACAGATGGTTTCGATTCACGACAAGCGTAGAAAAAGGTAGAATTCATAACCCTGGGATGTTCGTGATTGTGAGCACATTTTTTGATCCAATGTTACTCTCAAGGGAACCACTTCAGCAGACCTGTGTGCAGACCCGGATCACACCGGGGAGCCTAAGGGTCTGACAGCGGTGCCCACCTGTGCAAACGGGTATCAGAATTGCTTGCAACACGGCATTCCGGGGATGAATAGAAAGCCTAAGGTTCACGCCCCGAGCGATTTCCCTCCCCAATCCGCCTGATGCCACACGCGTCAGCATCCCTCATGATCCGTTCGGTTGATCTCAAATGGACGTATTGCAATCCAGGCGTAACGGCCTGTTTATCATAAAAGGAGAACGGAATGTTCGGATACTCGATAGCCGTACTAGCCGGCATGATCCTCGGCGGTGTCCTTGGGTGGCTGTTTGATAACTATATTTCATCCAAACGGTTGGAAGACTCCAGAAACCTGGCGGAAAAGATCCTGGACGAGGCCCGAAAAGAGGCTCAGGCCCAGAAAAAGGAGATGCTGCTCCAGGGACAAGACGAGATCTACCAACAGAAAAAGGAACTGGAACGGGAATTCAAGGACAAAGAGCGATCTTTGAAAAAAGATGAAGTCCGGCTGCAGGAAAAAGAAGAACGGCTGGAAGGGAAGCTGGAAAAAGCCACCCAGAAGGAGAGCGATCTGGTTCTGTGGGAAAAACGGTTGAGCAAGCAGGAGCTGGATTTCGAGGAAAAGAGCAAGCATCTGGAAGAGCTTGTCAAGGAGCAGCATGTCAAGCTCGAAGAGGTCTCGGGGCTGACTGCGGAAGAAGCCAAAAAGCGGCTTCTTGACGACATTGAAAGCAAAATCCGGCACGAGGCCGCCAAAATGATCCGGGTCATTGAGATGGAAGCCCGGGAGACGGCAGACCGAAAGGCCAAGGAAGTGCTGGCCACGGCAATACAGCGTTATGCCGGGGATTATGTTTCCGAGACTACGGTCACTGCAGTGGAACTTCCCAGCGAAGACATGAAGGGCCGGATCATCGGCCGGGAAGGGCGCAACATCAGGGCGCTGGAAGCAGCCACAGGGGTGGACCTCATCATCGACGACACGCCGGAGACCGTGGTCCTTTCCGCCTACAGCCCCCTGCGCAGGGAAGTCGCCCGTCAGTCCCTGGAACGGCTCATCTCCGACGGAAGGATACATCCGGCCCGGATCGAAGAGATCGTGGCCAAGGTGGAACAGGAGATGGAGGTCAAGCTCCGCGAGATCGGGGAGCAGGCCACCTTCGATGTCGGGGTGCACGGCATTCACCCTGAACTCATCCGCCTTCTGGGACATTTGCACTACCGGACCAGCTTTTCCCAAAACGTGCTGCAGCATTCCCTTGAGGTGGCGTTTTTGTGCGGAGTCATGGCCGCGGAACTCGGGCTTGACGTCAAAAAGGCCAAACGGGCAGGTTTGCTCCACGATCTGGGCAAAGCCGTGGACCACGAGATCGAAGGGCCCCACGCCATGATCGGTGCCGATCTGGCCAAGAAGTACGGAGAGTCCAAGGAAATCATCCACGCCATTGCCGCCCACCACGAGGATGTCCCGCCCCAGTCGATCATGGCCGTTCTGACCCAGGCCGCGGATTCCCTCTCCGGCGCCCGTCCTGGAGCCCGGAAGGAACTTCTGCAAAATTACGTCAAGCGGCTGGAAGATCTCGAGAACATCGCCATGGGGTTCGACGGGGTGGTGAAAGCCTATGCGATTCAGGCCGGCCGGGAGCTTCGGGTCATGGTGGACTGTGAGAACGTCGATGACGACAAGACCTATCTTCTCTGCAAGGACATCGCCAAGAACATCGAGGAGAAGATGACCTATCCCGGCCAGATCAAGGTTACCGTGATCCGGGAGAGGCGTTCCGTAGGGTTTGCCAAGTAATCGGCTCTCTCACCATGGCTGAACCGCTTCGGATTCTCTTTTTAGGCGATATTGTCGGCCGCCCGGGTCGACGGCTGGTGCGTGAAGCCATTCCGCGACTCCGGGCTGAGCTGAACCTCGACCTGATCCTGGCCAATGGGGAAAACGCCTCCGGAGGTTTGGGGCTGAGCCCTGAGTGTGCACAGGAGCTTCACACTTCAGGCGTGGATGTGCTCACCTCGGGCAATCATATCTGGAGGCAGCGCTCCATCGGGTCCTTCCTTGACCGGCACGAATGGGTGCTGCGTCCGGCAAACTACCCTCCAGGCGCTCCGGGTTCCGGAATCGGCAGCTACTCGTTGCCCTCGGGAAAACGGATCCATGTCATCAACCTGATCGGCAGAACCTATATGGAGCAGGTGGACTGCCCCTTTCGCTGCGTAGATGAAATACTGCAGGGTTTGGAGCCGGAACAGACCATTCTGGTTGATTTTCATGCGGAAGCCACCTCAGAAAAGCGGGCCATGGGGGTTCACCTCCAGGGGCGGGTCAGTGCTGTGCTTGGCACCCATACCCATGTCCAGACCGCTGACGCCTGTATCCTGAAGGAAACCACCGCCTACATGACCGACCTGGGGATGTGCGGCCCAATGGATTCCGTCCTGGGGATGGATTCCGAAATTATTGTCCGACGATTTATCACCGGACTGCCGGAACGGTTTCAACTGGCCAAAGGTGAGGCTTCCCTCCAGGGTGCGGTCCTGGATATCGATGCGGCCACAGGAAGGGCTCTTGCCATTCTCCGGTTTTGCAGGGGAGCGGACGAGATCTGATCGGATCATCACATCGTCTCGAAATATCATTCAATATCCATGAGGAGCGAAGCGTGAACGTGTTCGACGAGTTGAAGTGGCGGGGACTGGTCAACCAGGTCTCCAGCGAGGAGAAGGTCCGCCAATACCTGAGCACCCCCGGCAGGTCCATGTACTGCGGGTTTGATCCCACAGCACGCAGCCTGCATATCGGAAATCTCGTCCCACTCATCGCCTTGCTCAGGTTTCAACGAGCCGGCCACAACCCAATATTTCTGGCGGGCGGCGGAACCGGGCTGATCGGCGACCCCAGCGGCAAGAGCGAGGAACGGTTGCTCAACGCACCGGAGAAGATCAACGACTCCCTGCTAAACATCCGCAGGCAGGTCGAAAAAATTTTCGGCGGGGAAGTGCATATCGTCAACAATGGCGACTGGCTCTGCTCGCTGACGGCAATCGAGCTGCTGCGGGATGTGGGCAAGCATTTCACCGTGAACTGGATGATGGCCAAAGATTCCGTCAAAAGCCGGATCAGCCGTGAGGACGTGGGGATTTCCTTCACGGAGTTCAGTTATATGATTCTTCAGGCCTATGATTTTTATAAACTCTTTTGTGAACACGACTGCCGGCTGCAGATCGGAGGCTCGGACCAGTGGGGCAACATCACGGCCGGCACCGAGTTGATCCGCAGAAAATCCGAAGGCGAGGCCTTTGCTCTGACGTTTCCCCTGATCACGACCGCGGACGGCAAGAAATTCGGCAAGTCTGAGAAGGGGGCCATCTACCTGGACCCGGAGATCACGTCACCCTATGAGTTTTACCAGTACTGGGTTCGTGCCGACGATCGGGACGTGATCAACCTCCTTCGGTATTTTACCTTTCTGTCCAGGGAAGAGATCGAGGAACTGGAGAGGGAACTCGCTGCGGCCCCGGAAAAGCGGACAGCCCAAAAACGGCTTGCCGCGGAAATGACCACATTGGTTCACGGGGCTGAGACGCTGCGCAAAATCGAAAACGCCACGCAGGTCCTTTTTGGCGGCGGGGACATCACCACGGTGGATGTGGCCACCTTGAAATCCGCCCTGCAGGAGGCCCCGAGCGTTTTCTATCCCAGCCTTACGGAAATACCCGACCTGCCGCAGATCCTGGTGGATTTGGGACTGTGTCCCTCCAAGGGGCAGGCCAAAAAGGACATCAAGGCGGGAGCGGTTTCCCTCAATACCGCCCGGGTTCAGGATATCGGGTATCGTCCGAGCGCCGAGGACCTCCTCCACGGGGAGGCCGTTCTCCTGCGCAAAGGGAAAAAACATTACGGCCTGGCGGTGGTGGGCAAGGGATAGACAGGGCAGAGCACAATCATTTCTTCACTATAGGTCCAACAGGTAAGAGGGCAATAAGCCTCTCTTTCAAAAAAACATGGCAATCAAACGGTTCCACGGCAGCGCTCAACATTTTTTCCGCCCCATTGCGGTTCTGGCCCGGATGGTCAAAATCGAGCACTCGGTTTTCGCCCTGCCGTTTGCCTATATCGGAGCGTTTGTCGCTGCCGGGGGGTGGCCGGGATGGCGGGTTTTCATCTTCCTGACCGTGGCCATGGTCGCAATCCGCTCTTTTGCCATGAGCATGAACCGAATTTTGGATCTGCCCATAGACCGTCTGAACCCCAGAACTGCTGACCGGCCCCTGGTGACCGGCGAGATCACTCTGCCCCAGGCCTGGGTTTTCAGCGCGACGACCGCAGGGGTGTTCATTCTGGCCTGCGCCGGGATGAATCTCACCGCGCTTGCGCTTTCCCCTGCGGCGCTGCTCTGGTCAGGCTTCTACAGCCTGACCAAGCATTGGACATGGTTGTGCCATTTTGTCCTGGGCTCGGTGCTGGGGCTTGCGCCTGTTGCCGGATGGATCGGATATCAGCCGGAACTGAGCCTGGTGTACCTCTTGTATTTCTTCGGGGTCCTGTTCTGGGTGGCCGGGTTCGACATCCTCTACAGTTGTCAGGATGTGGAGTTCGATCGCGACCAGGGACTGCATTCCGTTCCGGTGCGGTTCGGCGTGCCCACGGCCCTGGCGCTGTCAGCGTTCTCCCATGTGAACAGCGCGGTGTTCTTTCTTCTGGCCGGCATGGCGGCCGGGCTGGGCTGGCTGTATTTCCTCTTTTGGGGTGTGGTCGCCGCGGTGCTCGCCTGGGAGCACACGCTGGTCAAACCGGACGATTTGAGCCGGGTCAATCTCGCCTTTTTCACCCTGAACGGGTTCATTGCCATCTTTCTCTTCCTTGGCGTTCTGCTCGATCTCCTCTGGTAATTTCCTGTTTTTCCTCTATCCTGACAGATCTTGACCTAGGTCAAGGCGTTGCCCCGGTCTGATCGCTTAAAAAGGAGGCAACAATGCTGGATGAGATCGAACCGGCCATCAAAGGAGGATTTTCAATGTTTTGTTATCAATGCGAACAGGCGGCAAAAGGCGAAGGATGCACAAAGATCGGGGTCTGCGGAAAGCAGCCCGATGTGTCGGACCTGCAGGATTTGGCAGCCTACGCGATGCGGGGGCTTTCCCTGGTCGCGCTCAGGGGAAGGGAGACGGGAAACGTCATTGAAGAGGCGGACGCCTATGTTTCAGAGACGCTGTTTTCCACATTGACCAACGTGAATTTCGATGCGGAGTATTTCGTGGACAAGATCAAGGAAATCTGCCGCTATCGTGACGAACTGAGGAAAATGATCGAAAATACCGGTCATGAACTGGACCTGCCCGAAGGCCCGGCAACATTCGAGCCGGCGGACACGGCCGAGGCAATGCTCCAGCAGGCCCGGGAGCATGGCCTGAAAGACTATCCCACGGACAACGAAGACATCGCTTCCCTCATGCACACCGTGCTCTTCGGGCTCAAGGGCGTGGCCGCCTATACCGATCATGCCCAGATCCTGGGATACAAGGATCCGGAGCATTACAAGAACATTCACCAGGCTGTGGCCGCAGGCTGGGACGGCAAGCAGCGCACCCTTGAAGACTGGGTCGGTCTGGCCCTGCAGGTCGGGCACATGAATCTTCGGGCCATGGAACTGCTGGACCAGGCCAACACCGGGACCTACGGCCATCCAGTGCCCACCGAAGTTCCCCTGGGGCACCGCAAGGGCAAGGCCATTCTGGTCTCGGGCCACGACCTCAAGGATCTGGACATGATTCTCAAACAGACCGAGGGCAAGGGCATCGACATCTATACCCACGGGGAGATGATCCCCACCCACGGCTATCCGGAGCTCAAGAAGCATCCCCATTTCTACGGGCACTTCGGCACGGCATGGCAGAATCAGCAAAAAGAGTTCCCCCAGTTCCCCGGAGCCATCCTCATGACCACGAATTGTCTGCAGCGGCCCCAGAAGGCATACAGCGACAACATCTTTTCCACCGGACTGGTGGGATGGCCGAATATGACCCACATCGACGCCGGGCCGGGCGGGCACAAGGATTTTACGCCGCTCATCGAAAAGGCCCTGGAGATGGAAGGGTTCACGGACGACCAGGACAAGGGAACCGTCATGGTCGGGTTCGGCCACAATGCGGTCATGGGCGTAGCCGACAAGATCATCGATGCGGTCAAGCAGGGCGCCATCCGACACTTTTTCCTGGTGGCCGGCTGCGACGGGGCCAAGCCCGGGCGCAACTACTACACCGAATTCGTGGAAAAGGTGCCTGAGGACTGTGTGGTCCTGACCCTGGCCTGCGGCAAGTTCCGGTTCTTTGACAAGAATCTGGGCACCATCGGCGGGCTTCCCCGGCTCATCGACATCGGCCAGTGCAACGATTCCTACTCGGCCATCCAGATCGCCGTGGCGCTGTCCCAGGCCTTTGAGGTGGACGTGAACGATCTGCCCCTGTCCATGGTTCTGTCCTGGTACGAGCAGAAGGCGGTGGCCATTTTGCTGACACTGCTCGCCCTGGGAATCAAAAATATCAAGCTCGGACCCACGCTGCCGGCGTTCATCACCCCGAACGTCCTGAACTATCTGGTGGAAAACTACCAGATCAAGCCTATCAGCACCCCTGACGAAGATCTGCAGGAGATCCTCTCCGCAGCCTAACAGAGCTTGCCCCAACAATGCCAAAGCCGCCGACAGCAAAGGTCGGCGGCTTTTTTCGTGGGCGTGAACTCTCTTGGTGGACCCTCGGTCACCCCCTGAATCATTTCCCCTGTACTGAAGAGTTGATTCGATCCCGGTGAAGGATGTCCTTGACCGGGGTCAAAAAAGGGGGGAAGGGCGATGAACGATCAGCGCAGCAGGTAGAAATTGAGATCGCTGTCTTCGGGCTGATCCTTGAGAAATTCTGCCCCGACCACATCGTCACGGACGGATTTGACTACAGCCTTGCGTTTGACAAGGGAGCGTTTCGGGTTGTCCAGGGTGAAGGAGAGAAAGACCAGGGAATTTTCCGTGAGGGTATGCGCACTGATGGGCGTAAACCCGAGGCTGTGCATGGAGATGTTCTTGACGAGCATGTCTCCGCGCTCACCTGTGGATCTGTCGAGGTATTCGCCTGCAAGCATGACCTGCTTGCGAAAGGCTTTCCGAAATTCGATGGTGGCGTGAAATACGGCCTTGCATTTGCATCCGATTTTCATCGGTCGCCGGAGCTTGGTGTAGGGGGTCCCGTCTATGGTTCTTTTAAAGGCACACTTCGGGCAGACGATTCGAACCTGCCGGTTTTCATCCGCAAAAAATTTGATGTGGAGTGGGGCCGAATCCATGAGTTCCTCTGAGCCTGCCCTGGTCCTCTGGGCGGTGAGCCATGACTTGCCACGACCATGAGGCATTCCCAGTAAAAAGTAAAGAATCGTGGGGTATCTCGGCTGAGCGACCGGATGGAAAAAAAAGGGCCGGATGACCGGCCCCTTGGAATTTTGTGGTAGCGGGGACAGGATTTGAACCTATGACCTTCGGGTTATGAGCCCGACGAGCTACCAAACTGCTCCACCCCGCAACGCTGTAGAACGTGCAATTTAGGGATATTTACACCCAATGTCAAATCTTATATTGGTCTTCTCGCCATGAAAACAGTTCGGAAAATCTCTCTCGTCATCCCGGTCTACAATGAAGAGGAAAACCTCCCCATTTTGCATCGTGAAATCCGTGACGCTCTGAAGGGGGTTCCCTGCGACCTTGAAATACTCCTGGTGGACGATGGGAGCACCGACTCCAGCCTGGCTGTGATCAAGGAGCTCTGCTCACAGGACCCGGCCATCCGCTATCTCTCCTTTGCACGCAACTGCGGGCAGTCCGCCGCCTTTGCCGCGGGATTTCAGGAGGTCGAAGGGGATGTGGTGGTGACCATGGATGCTGACCTGCAAAACGACCCCCGGGATATCCCGGTCCTGCTCGCAGAATATGAAAACGGGGCCGATATGGTCATCGGCTGGCGGGCGAAGCGCAAGGACACCTGGGTCAAACGCATGGCCTCCAAATTTGCCAATGGGGTCCGCAACACTTTGAGCAGGGAAACAGTCCGGGATACAGGGTGCTCGCTCAAGATCCTCAGGGCCGACATGGCCAGACGGATACCCATGTTCACCGGGATGCACAGATTCCTCCCCACGCTGATGAAAATGCAGTCCGCCATTGTGACTGAGGTCCGGGTGAATCATCGCCCCCGGAAGCACGGGGTTTCCAAATACGGCATCTGGGACCGGGCCTTCTCTGCATTGTACGACCTCTTTGCCGTCAGGTGGATGCAGAAGCGGTACATCCAATACCAGATCAAAGAACGACGCTGATCATTCCAACCGCAGCTCCAAGGTTTATTTGTGCACAATGGAATTTCGGAACACAGGTCCGACCGATCCCTGGGTCGCAAGGCCCTGGTCAAAGGTGTGGTGTTCCTCTTGTCTCTGGTGGTCTTTGGTCTGGTGATCCGGTGGGTTCATTTCGAGGACATTGTCGACGCCGGATGGATGGAGTCGCTGGTCAAGGGCAAGGGATCCTACGGGGTTTTGCTTTTTCTCGGCATCGCCGCCCTGTTCACTGGTGCCGGCCTCCCGAGACAGATCATCAGTTTTGTCGGAGGCTACATCTACGGGGTGCTGACGGGGACGGTCCTGGCGCTGACCGGCACTGTCCTGGGATGTTTGCTTGCGTTTTATTACGCCCGTATCCTCGGCCGCGATCTCCTTCGGAGCAGATACTCCAAAAAGATCGAAAAGATCGATGCCTTCCTGAGGCAAAACCCGTTTTCCATGGCCCTTCTTATCCGGACCATCCCTGTGGGAAGCAATGTGCTGACCAATCTCCTTGCCGGGGTGAGCAGTGTGCGATCCGGTTTCTTCGTCCTGGGCTCGGCGTTGGGATACCTTCCCCAGACCCTGATTTTCGCTCTTCTGGGGAGCGGATTCAAAGTGGAGCCCTTCTGGCGCATCGGGTTGAGTGTCGCGCTGTTCTTTCTTTCCATCTGGTGGGGAATCCTGATTTTCAGAAAGTTCAGGATGGAGACGATCCTCAACGGCGAAAAGAACGGGGCAGTCGAGTGAGAAGCCAATGTTCCAGACGGTTCTTGAGCATTTCCCGGTAGAAGAGAGCCAGCATGCCCCCGACCGCAGCTCCCCAGAACCATCCGGCCACAACATCCACCGGGTAATGTTTGCCCATATAGATTCGGGAGTATCCGGCCAGGAGCGGCAGAAGCAGCATCCAGGGTCTGGACTGCCTCCAGAGGATCATGACGCCCATCGCCAGAGCCATGCTGTCCGCGGCGTGGGCGGAAGGGTAGGAGCGGCCTCCGGTCCTGGTCTGGACGTACGTGTCCGGTCGAACCGACCATTGCCCCTGGCTGATGTGCCAGACCTGGGCGTGGGTGTGGTAGGGGCGGACACGGTCGATGGCGTGCTTGACAAAATTGGTGGACCCGTCCGCGGCTCCCACCACACACAGCAGAACCCCCAGGTTGAGCAGTAGCCGGGGGTGTTTTTTGTAGAGGGCCGCGGAAACGAGCAGGACGAGCACGATCCACAAAATTGCCTGCTCTGAACACAGGGGCATGAGGACATCAAGGACAGGGTCGCGCCATTTTTGATTGATGGCGATAAAGGCGTGCATGTCCCATTGCGGGGTTTGAAACATTGTCCCTCCGTTTCGTTCGGGGCATTGTGGGGCAAGACGAGAATCAGGTCAAGAAGTGGCCGCACAGTGCAGAACCTGTTCTTGACGAGGGTTTGGATTGGGTTTATAGGACCTTTTTACTTTTTGTAAGGAGAAAACAATGAAGCGCACATATCAGCCGAGCAAGATAAAAAGAAAGCGGTCCCATGGGTTCCTGGTGCGGTCCAGGACCAAGAACGGGCGGGCAGTGCTGCGTCGCAGGCGGGCCAAGGGGCGAAAGCAATTGTCAGTTTAGGGTTTTCCAAGCACAATAAACTGACCAGGCGGCCTGACTACCTGGAGTGCTACTCCAGGGGGCGGCGGTATTACACGAAGAATTTCATCATCTTCGCCCTGTCCAGGGGACAGGGCGTTTTTTTCTGGCGACTCGGCATAGCCGTGAGCAAGAAAATCGGTTCCGCTACGCGGAGAAACCGGGTGAAGCGTCTGCTCCGAGAATTCTTCCGCCTGAATCAACATATGCTTACGCTTCCCATCGATCTCGTCGTGGTTCCCAAGCGGGGACTTGATGTGGCGTCGATCAACTACTGGACTGTCGAGGCGGAATTGACCCCTGCACTCACACGAATCATCCGAGACTTTCGATCGAATCGGCCGGCGGCCGATGCCTCCTGAAAGGAAAGGCAATGCGCTGGGTTCTCAACGTTCTGATCACTGCATACCAATGGATGATTTCCCCCCTTTTCCCCTCCTGCTGCCGTTTTCACCCCACGTGCTCGGAATATGCCAAGCTGGCCCTGCAGGAGCACGGAACCCTCAAGGGGAGTCTTCTGACCGGACGACGTCTGCTCAGGTGTCACCCGTTCTGCACGGGAGGTGTTGATCCCGTGCCGCCACGCACTCCCTGAATGCCGAATCAAACAGGAGCATTTTGACGAATGGACAATCAACGAGTTTTAATAGCGGTTGTTCTCTCCCTTCTGGTTCTGGTCCTCTGGAACTGGCTTTTTCCGCCGACCCCTCCGCCGTCCAGGGTGGAGGTGAAAAGTGAACAGGTGGAAACGGTGCCGACATCTCCGGACCAGGCATCTGAAACGATCGCCCCGGAACTGCCTGAAGTGGAGACGATGCCTTCCCAGGGCAGGCAGATCAGGGTTGAAACCCCTGAGTACCTGGCGGTGTTCAACAGTGCCGGGGGAATACTGGAGCGTTTCGAGCTCAAGAAGTACACCGAGACCATAGGACCGGATGCAAAACGGATCGACATGATCGGCAGCAGTGCAGGCGCCAAGGCTCCACTGGGCATCATATTGAATCAGATTCCCACCTGGCGGCAGGGTAACTGGGAAGTGGACCGGGAAGGATTCGCCCTTGAGGAAAACGGGGAAGGAAAGCTGGTCTTCCGGGGCCGGGTCGATGGGGTGGAAATCGTCCGCGTTCTCACCTTCCGTTCCGGGACCTACGAGATCAAGGAAGACCTGACGATCTCCAACACCGGGGACGAAATACAGAATGCAAACGTCTCCTTCTCCCTGGCAAGTTCCGCATTGACGGAGCAAGAAGACCGATACGACAAAACTCAGGTAGCCTATTTCACCCAGAACGGACTGGACCAGATCGGTGATCTCGACGACCTGGCCATCGGCGAGGTTTCAGATGCCCCGGTCCAATGGGCCGGCATCGAGAGCAACTATTTCATCCTGGCTGTTGCGCCCCAGCGGCCCATGCTCATGCGGGCCAAATACGAAGACGGCGTCTTCCGGGCCACGGTCAACGAATCCCTCTCTCTGGCCTCCGGGACCAGCAGCTCTTTGTCCGGCACGTATTATCTGGGCCCGAAAGACAGCACCTATCTGTCCCAGGCGCCGAACAGCCTTGCCGCGGCCATCCATTACGGATGGTTCGATTTCATTGCCAAACCGCTCATCCTGGTGCTCAATTTCTTTTATGATTACGTGGGCAATTACGGCATTGCGATCATTTTCGTGACCATCATCATCAAGATCCTGTTCTGGCCGCTCTCCCACAAGAGCTACAAATCCATGGAGCAGATGAAAAAGCTCCAGCCCATGATGGCCAAGATCCGGGAAAAGCACAAAGACGACCGGCAGAAGATGAACCAGGAGATGATGCAGCTTTACAAGACCTACAAGGTGAACCCTGCCGGAGGGTGTTTGCCCATGCTCCTGCAGATCCCGGTGTTTTTCGCACTCTATCAGGGGCTCATGGGCGCCATCGAGCTGCGGCACGCCCCGTTCATCTATAATCTGCCCTTTACGGACCTGGTCTGGATCGCGGATCTCTCAGCCAAGGACCCGTTCTACATCACGCCGATCATCATGGGCGGGACCATGTTCCTGCAGCAGAAGATGACCCCTGCACCAGGCGATCCCACCCAGGCCAAGATCATGCTGTTTTTGCCCCTGGTCTTTACGTTTCTGTTTTTGAATTTTCCGGCCGGACTGGTCATTTACTGGCTGGTGAACAACGTTCTTTCCATTTTCCAGCAGTGGCTGATGATACGAAAGGCCTGATGTTGAACCCATCATGATTGACAAGGAGTTGCCACGATATTCGCTCCAACACTCACAACGCAGTAGCACCCTCCAGGCAGCGGGGAATGGCTTTATGTAATACCTCGAGCGGAATTGGCTTCCAATCCCCGGATCAGGAGCAGGCTGCAGGAAAGGAGTACCTATGAACGAAGCAAAGGAGTTTTACGGCAAAACAGTAGACGACGCCATCAGGGAAGCCTGCGAATTCTTCGATGCGGAGCGCGAAAAGCTCGAGATCGAGATCATAGACGGCGGTTCCTCAGGGATTTTCGGCCTTGTCGGCACCAAAAAAGCCAAGATTCAGGCGAGACTTCGCGACAACACCAAGGAACTGGAGGCGATCATCCAGGAGGTTGTCCGGGAGATGATTAAGACCTTTGTGGGAGACGCCCGGATCACGATCGATACCGGCACCGACCCGATCACGGTGATGATCGAGGACGAGGAAAATTCCGGTCTGATCATCGGCCGGGACGGGGCAACCCTTTCCGCGCTTCAGTACATGACCAACCGGATCGTGGCCAAGAAGTGGCCGGAGCGGGTCCGCATCCAGCTCGATTCCGGGGATTACCGGGAAAAGCAGAAGGAAAACCTGCGCAATACCGCTGTGTTTCTGGCCAAAAAAGCCAAGAGTTCCGGCAGGACGCAGTCCACAAAGCCTCTGACCTCGTACCACAGAAGGCTGGTGCACATGGCCCTGCAACGAGACGAAGAAGTCCAGACCAAGAGCAAGGGCGAAGGGCCCATGAAGCGGGTGCTCATCTTTCCCAAAGCCAAGCGGTCCCGTCCGGAAGAGGAGTAGGTCTTTCGGGAAAATCTGAGATGACACACAGCCTGACAACTTCAAGGGCGGGGGCGGCATGGACCGGTTCCGCCCTTTTTCTATGGGAACCCAATTATGAGAAATGACACCATTGCAGCGGTTGCCACGCCCCCGGGCCGTGGGGGGGTGGGCATTGTCCGGGTGAGCGGTCCGGATGCCCGGAGGCTCGTGACACGAATGTTTCGCGCTTCCGGCAGGAGCTTCACAGGATTTGTGCCCTACCGGCTGCATCACGGGTGGATCACGGATTTGACCGGAGAGGACATCGATGAGGCGCTGGTCAGTTTCATGCCCGGCCCGGGATCGTTCACCGGCGAGGACGTGGCGGAGATCAACTGTCACGGCGGACCAGCCATCCTGCGAATGGTGATGGACAACGTGACCGCCGGGGGAGCCCGTCCGGCCGAACCGGGGGAATTCACCTTCAGGGCCTATCTGAACGGAAAACTGGACCTGACCCAGGCCGAAGCCATTGTGGAGATGATCAATGCCTCCGGCGAAACCGCCCTCGGCCTGGCCCGGCAGAAGCTCAAGGGGGTCCTGGGGCAACGGGTGTCCTCACTGCGAAACCTGCTGGAGGAGCTTCGGGTTGCGCTGTGTCTGGCCGTGGATTTTCCTGAAGAAGAGGTGGAGTGCCTCAGTCCGGCGGAGTTCGCAAGCCGCATCGCAGAAATCCGAGCGGCCTTGAACGCGCTCCTGGCAAATTACGAGCGGGCCCGGGTGTGGCGGGAAGGGGCGCTGGTGGTCATCTCGGGCCGGGTCAATGCAGGCAAGTCCAGCCTTCTCAATGCTGTCCTGGGGCGCGAGCGGGCAATCGTCACCGATATCCCGGGCACGACCCGGGACTTTCTGGAGGAGTCCGTGGACCTGGATGGTTTGCCGGTGAGGCTGGTGGACACCGCCGGGCTTCGGGAGAGCACCGATGCGGTGGAGCAGATGGGGCTGGTTCTGGGGCGGGAGATGATGGACCGGGCGGATCTGGTTCTGCTCGTGCACGACGGAGCGCTCCCCCTTGGGCCTGATGAGACCGCCCTGCTTCGGGATGTGGGGGAGCGGGCGCTTTTGGTGTGGAACAAGTGCGACCTGCCCGCGAACCAGGACCCTGCCCCGAAGCTGCAATCCAGCGGCGTGGACGTGCACCGCATCTCCGCAAAGACCGGACAGGGGCTGGAAGCACTGCTCTCAGCCGTACGCAGGCGGCTGGTCAGTGATGAGGCAAAACCGGACCACTCCATGATCGCCCCCAACCTCCGGCAGCGCAGGATCTTGGAGCAGGCCCTGGAGGAAATCCTTCATCTGGAAGAGGACCTGGCCCGCCAGACCCCCTACGACCTGCTCGGGGTCCGCCTGGAAACAGCCTGCACCATCTTG
>JBKHAV010000144.1:0-5356 GCA_046542715.1 Desulfovibrionales bacterium | reverse complement strand
AGAGAAAAGACTCTCACCCCCTGCTTTTTACGAACCAACGAATCAACGAATCAACGAATCAACGAATCTACGAATCAACGAATCTACGAATCAACGAATCTACGAATCAACGAATCAACGAGTCTACGAATCAACGAATCCAGCGAATGAACGAAATCACGCAGCACACTCCAGACATTCCTTGAGATCCACGCTTTCGCACGCCATGGATTCAGCCACGGGCGGGCAGGTGATCTTTCCCTGATAGACGTTCACCCCTTTGGCCAGGGCCGGGTCCTCCTGCACGGCACGGGCAAGCCCCTTTTTGGCGATGGCCACTGCATAGGGCAGGGTGGCATTGGTCAGGGCGTAGGTCGAGGTGTGGGCGACCTCTCCGGGAATGTTGGCCACGCAGTAATGGATCACGTCGTCCACAACAAAGGTCGGGTCCTGATGGGTGGTGGGACGGCTGGTCTCGAAACACCCTCCCTGGTCTATGGCCACGTCCACGACCACGGACCCCTTGCGCATGGATTGGATCATGTTTCGGGTGACGAGCCAGGGAGCACGGGCCCCGGGGATGAGCACGGAACCGATGACCAGGTCGGATTCGGCCACCAGGGCGGCAATGTTTTCAGGATTGGACATGACCGTTGTGATGGATGTCCCGAAAATATCGTCCAGATAGGCCAGCCGTTTGTGATGGATGTCCACCATGTAGACGTGGGCTCCCAGGCCGATGGCGATCTTGGCGGCATTTGTTCCCACGACGCCCCCGCCGATGATCGTCACAATTCCCCGCTTCACGCCCGGAACCCCGCCCAAGAGCACGCCTCTTCCGCCATGGGATTTTCCCAGCAGTCCCGCCCCGACCTGAGCGGCCATTCTTCCCGCAACTTCGCTCATGGGCGTGAGCAGCGGCAGGGAACCGTCTGGCAGCTGTATGGTCTCATACGCCACGCCGATGCATCCGCTGTCCATGAGAGCCTGGGTCAATTTCGTGTCCGGAGCCAAGTGGAGGTACGTGAACAGAATCTGGTCCTTTCTGAGGAGAGGGTATTCCGGCGGCAGCGGCTCTTTGACTTTGATGATCATGTCAGCCTGGGCGTAGAGTTCCTCGGCCGAGGAGACGATCTGTGCCCCTGCCGCACGAAAATCTTCGTCTGAAAGTCCGCTGCCCTCTCCGGCTCCTTTCTGGATGCAAACCCGGCTTCCTGTTTCGGACAGAATGCGGGCTCCGGCCGGAACCAGTCCCACCCGATACTCGTTGTTCTTGATTTCCTTAGGAACGCCGATGATCATTGATGCCTCCTGCACACTTCTGGTTACAACAGCTTCTCCCCGGTTCCCCTGGGAAGTCGAATCCATTTGTTCCGCGCCTTCATGACGACAAAGGTTTCACTGGAGCTGATCCCTCCCACCTGGGAGAGGTCCTCGTGCATGAACTGGTAGAGGTCGGCGATGCCGCCGGAGAGAATGACTTCGACCATGAGATCGTACCGGCCGGTGACGACCGCTGCCCAATGGACTTTGCCAAGAGACGAGATCTGTTCCAGCTTTGCATCGAGTTCCCTGTGGCTTTGCAGAGTGATGCCCACAAGGGCAATGGTCAGTTCCGGGGTTCTGCCGGGATCGACCAGGCCGGCGATCCTGAGAATCCCCGAACTGAGCAATGCTTTGATTCTACTCCGAACCGTGGGTCCGGTCACGTTGAGCGTTTCCGAGAGTTTGCCTGCGGAAAGCCGACCATCTTCCGCCAGTTGAGAAACGATATGCCAGTCCTGGGGATCGAGATTTTTCTTCATGAGTGTTTTTAAGTGAAAAAATGAGTTCAAATTTTTTAAAAAAGTTAAAAATAACAGCTAAAAAATAGCTAAAAGAAAAAAAGTGTTCAACAGTTTTTCGTATTTATCAATGCGGGCAGGATGAGTTGTCGAATATCCTTGCCTTTATGGGGGTGAAATCGGTAATACTATGAAAAAACCTGCAGCCTTTTTCTGTGTCACTCAATCTTTGGGAGACGATCAGAAATCAAAGCTCAAACCCACAATGGGGAGCAATGGGAATGAAGCTGTTTCCACAGCGGTCCAGTATATCCCGAAAGCTCATTTTCTGGTGCCTGTCGCTGATCCTCATCTTCTACGCCACCACCGCGTTTCTCTACCTGGGCATTCGACAAACCGTGTCGCTGGCTCACTCCATCGTGGCCGAAGATTATGCTGTCGTGACCACGACCGAGCGTATGATCCAGCAACTGCTCGATGTTTTGGAGCACAAGAAGCGGTATGCGATTTTAAACAAGCCTGAGGATCAGGAGGCCTATTCCCAGGGCCTTCTTTCCTATCGTACGCAGCTGGTTCGACTCGACAGCCTTTCAGCAGGGCAAGAGGAGTGGGAGAATCTTCTTGAACGGTTGGACCGGACCGTCTCCAGTATCGAAGAAAGACCTACCCTGATCTCCGACGAGGAGGTGGGCCGCTGGATGTCGGCACTGTCCACTGCTCGGGAGTTTCATCGCGGGCAGATGGCCGAGAGGCTGAATGTTCTTCTCCGTCAGAGCACAGAGGCGGCAAGCATAGGACTTGCCGGAGCTTTGGGGGCGTTGATCATCGGAATTTCAGGAACAGCGCTGCTGGCCTTTACGACAAACAGGTCGCTCAGGGAACTGAAGCAGGGAATTCGCCAGGTAAACCGGCGTGGTGAAATAGAGCCCATCAGAGTGTTGAGCAGGGACGAACTCGGAGACGTGGCGGTGGCCTTCAATGAAATGGCCGCCAGATTGAAACGGGAAGAGCGCATGCGCGGTGATTTCATCGCCATGCTTGGCCACGAAATCAAAGAGCCCCTGCGCTGTGTGAACGAATCGCTGTCCCTGATCGGGTTGAAGGCGTATGGGACGATGAGCGCAGTGCAGACGCGGTTCGTGAAGATTTCGCAACGGGAGCTGGACCGGTTGGCCGAGATTCTCAACCGGATGATGCGCCTTTCAAAAATGGAGAGCGGAAGTCTGCCCATGAATCCCGGACCGGTCTCGGTCCAGGCGCTTCTCGAGGATGCTGTTGAGCGGATTCAGCCGAGTGCCCAGAGCAAAGGCGTGACCGTGGACATGAAACTCCCGGAACGGGAATATCAAATATTGGCGGATGAAGACCACCTGCGCCAGATCCTACTCAACCTCCTGGGAAATGCCGTGGCCAAATCACCATCCGGGGCAGAGATCGGACTTAAGGCAGGGCCTGGGGAGGAGGGGAAGTCGGTCATTTTTCGGGTCAACGACAAAGGGCCTGTCATTTCCGAGGAGGATGTGGAAAAATTGTTCGAGCATTACTCCAGAACCCACCCGGGCAACCCCTGGAAGGGCTCGAACACGGATTTGAGCATTTCCAAGAGAATTGTGGAGGTCCACGGTGGAACCATGTGGGTTCAAGGCAAACCAGGGCATGGAAACGTTTTCAGCTTTTCCATCCCCATGATTCAAACCACGGGATAAGAACATGTCGGCTAAGAATTCAACGAGCTGCGGTAAAGCAAGGGTGTTTGCGACGGCGGTCTGCCTTCTTTTGGTGCTTTCCCTGGTACTTTCCGGCTGCAGGGGGCGAAATGTCCCTGAAGCCACACGCCCTCTTTCTCCTCCGGATATGTCCCAGATGGATGCCATCACCTATGACATCGGTCTGCAGGTCTACCTCTCAGGAGATTATCGGCAGGCCGCAGGTCTGTTCGAATCGCTGGTCCAGGAGGCCGAGGACCCGGTTGTCCGAAGAAAGGCCCGCTTCGGGCTGGCCTGCGCCAGGCTGGCAGCAGCGGAAACAGAGGAGGAATACAGACTTGCCCTGGCTGACTGGAAAGGGTGGGAAGGGCAGGTTCCTGAGGAATTCTCAACTGAAGATCCGCGTCTTTTCTCGCACCTTGTTCCGATGCTCGAGAGAGCATTCAGGGAAGAAGAGCAGGCCGTCGCTCCTGCACCGTCTGTTCCGGACAATATGGTCTACATCGAGGTTCAGGAACTGCGCGGGTTGACCGAATCCGTCAGGCAGAAGGAAAATGAGATCGACAGCCTGCAGGGGCGAATCAGAACCCTGAATGCGGCCATCAGGGAAAATCAGGAGAAACAACACCGTGCCCAGGCTCAAAACGCAAACGATTCCGCTGCGGCCGAGGCGCTGTTTCTGGCCAACGAGCGGTTGCAGAGACAAGTGGCCGAGATGGAAGCGGCCATTGAAACCCGGCAGGAGGAAGTCTCCCGGTTGAGCGAGGAATTGGCAGCCAAGGAGCAGCTGGCCCGGGAGAATAAAGAGCTGCATGCTCGGCTCGATGAGCTTCAGGGGCAGGTTAGGAGCAGACAGGAAGAAATGGCCGGCCTTACTCAAACTGCGGCGGCCAGCGAAGGGCTGGTTCGGGAGAACGAGAATTTGCAGAACCGGTTGGCTGAACTCGAAGACCAGGTTGAACAACGAGAAAACGAACTCGTCAGGCTTGCCCGTACGGCTGACGGCAAGAGAGATTTGGACGAGGAAAATGCCAGATTGCGGTCCAGGCTCGAAGAGATGCAGTCCAGGCTGGAAAGTCAGGAACGCACGCGTGTCCAACCGGCTCGATCCGGGGGTATCACCGACCAGACACTGGCGGAGGAGAACGCAAAGCTCAGGGAGCAGCTCCAGGCTCTGGAAAGCCTGTATGAGGAGATCCAGACCAAGCGGCGCGAGTTCGCCACGCAATAATCCTTTTTGCCGCCAAAAAAGGAGGTCGCACAAGGCGAAACCAAGGGATGACCGGTGTGTGTGACCCGATGTTGTCGTTACCTGCCTGACCAGTCCCAATCCCTGAACCAGTCTTCTTCTTTTTTGCTGGCCCAAAAAAGAAGCAAAAAAGGGCCGGCCCCAGCCGAAGGCACCCAGCACTCAATTTCCTGGTGATTTTACTGAAGCATGGAGATGTATTCGAAGCGATTTTGTAGTGCAGCATCGGTATGGGGACGAATTGAGTGCTGGGACGCCGCCCCCTCCGGGCGGACATCCCAAACTCCTCCCTGCGGTCGTCAGACAGCGGGAAGCCGCCGATCCTCCGGGGCCGGCTTGCCATTCGGCAACGGGGCAAGAGGAAGATGAAGAAAGACTGAAGGCGAAAGGCCGTGATCAACCGGCTGTCTGCCAAGCTGCTTCATGTGTCTCTTGTGATCCATCTTCATGCTTTGATCTTTTCCGTATTTTCTTCGATTCCCCCCTTCGATTTCGTCCGGGGGAGCGGAGGAGGAGCCGCTTCGCACTGTTTGAGCGCAGCGAGTGTGCGAAGCCGGCCCGGAGCGGACCCGGTGGTTTTGCGAAATCGTCCTGGGGGCGGCTTTTTTGCCTCCTTTTTTGCCGCCAAAAAAGGAGGT
>JBKHAV010000143.1:0-5422 GCA_046542715.1 Desulfovibrionales bacterium | reverse complement strand
AAATGGGCGGAACGATCATGGTCCTGGGGGAGACCGATACCGGAAAGTCCGTCTTCTGCCACTGGCTGGTGGAGCGGCTGGCAGGAAGCAGCCCCACTGCATGGCTGGACTGCGACATGGGGCAGTCCACCCTTGGCATGCCTTCGACCATGAACCTGGGGAGTGCTGCACCAGGGGGTTGTGTGCATCAGGCGGCAAGCTTCTTTGTCGGGAAAACATCGCCCGTGGGACATATGCTGCCGACTGTGGTCGGTGCGCGGCTGCTTCATGACGAAGCCCATCGCCTGGGGGCGCACAATGTGATCGTTGACACTTCGGGCCTTGTCTCCAGACGCGCCGGCGGAGGAGCGCTGAAAGAATGGAAAATGGAACTCCTGCGCCCCGAATGGGTGGTGGCGCTGTGCCGGAAGAATGAGCTGGAACACGTTGTCGCCCCGTTGCGCAAGGCAGCACTGCCCCGACTTGTCGCACTGCCTCCGTCTTCAGAGGTGAAGGCGCGCAGCAGCATGGAGCGGGCCGGTCGGCGCAGGGAAAAATTTCGCAGCTTTTTTCAGCAGGCCCGGACCTGGACGATTTCCAAAAAGCGCGTTCCGGTTTTCGGGCTGGACAAGGCAAAACGTTTCCGGGTGGCGGGTCTTTTGGGAGACAATGGCCTCCTGATCAGCCTTTGCCTGGTTTTAGGGGAACAGGGCAGCTGGATGGAAGTTTCGGCTCCAGAACACGATCCCGGGAGAATTCGGGGGATACGCATCGGGGACATGGGCGTGGATCCGGAAACCGGCGTCGAAATGAAGGATTGAAATTCGAAGAGAAAGATTCGCCAATGTTTGCAATCACCGGGTGAACAGGTCAGAACATACAGGATATGAAATTTTATCGTTCCAATCCCCGAAACATCTTCCCGGCAAAACCAAACGCAGTTGTTATCCCGGGTATACTCGTGTTCCTGTTTCTCCTTGTGCTTCCCTCCTGCGAAGGGGAGGAACAGGAACCGGAGCAGGAACGAGCCGCCCCGGTGGAGGTCGCTGCAATCAAGAGCCGGGACTTCCGCGATATGGTTCGGGGTGTCGGCTCTCTTGAAGCCGGGCAGACCGTGCAGATCAGTTCGGAAATTTCAGGCATTGTCGAGGCGATTCATTTCCAGGAAGGGAGCATAGCGGAGCAGGGGGAACTGCTCTTTACTCTCAGGAGCGAAAAGCTCGAACAGGAACTCAGGGCCAATCGGGCCGCTCTGGAGTCCGCCCGGTCACGCCTTGAAAATGCCCGCAAGACCTTTCGACGATTCGAGCGACTCCATGCCCAGCGCACCGTTTCCCAGGATGAGCTGGACCGGGTAAAGACCGAGTTTGAGACCGCCAGGGCCGAAAAGGACAGGCTCGAAGCCGAAGTCGGGCTCATCAGGGAGCGGCTCGAGGATTCCCGCATCAGGGCGCCCGTCAAAGGCATGTTGTCTGAAACCCTGGTGGACCCGGGCGATTATGCTAAGGCGGGGCAGACTCTGGTTACACTCTACGATGTGGACAGGGTCGAAATCGCGTTCACGATTCCCGAGCGGTACACGGGGGATATCGAACCCGGGCAGCCCGTTCAGATCACAGTGGATGCCTATCCCGACAGGCGGTTCACGGGGAACGTGGTGTTCATCAGCCCTGGTGTGGATCCGCAAACCAGAACCGTTCTGGTCAAGGCTCGTGTGGACAACACCGACAATCTGCTCAAGCCGGGATCCTTTGCCACCGTGGACGTCATCGTGGAGGTCAGAAGCGACCGGCCCGGTGTTCCGGAAGAAGCCCTGGTGCCTGCCCGCGGCGGATTTGTGATCTATATTGTGGACGACCAAAACCGGGCCCGGCGCAGAGAGGTTTCCATCGGACTGCGACGCCCCGGATGGGCTGAGATTTCAAAGGGAGCGTCCGTGGGCGAGGATGTGGTCGTCTCCGGGCAGATGGGGCTGACGGACGGAGCCGAGGTTCGGATCGTTTCCGGTGACAATGGCGAGACTGGGGCAGCAATGGAAGAGCTGCCGTGATCTGGAACTTTGCTATTCGTCGTCCGGTGCTCACGGTGGTCGTTTTTCTGATCCTGACCATTTTCGGCATCTACGGCTATTATCGCATGCCCCTGCGGGAAAATCCCGATGTGGAGTTCCCGGTGGTCAGCGTCAACGTGGTCCTTCCCGGCGCGGAACCGGAGGTGGTGGAAACCGAAATCATCGAACCCCTGGAGGAGCAGATCAACACCGTGGAAGGGCTCAAGAAGCTCACTTCCACGGCCAGGGAGCAGGTGGGCATTGTCACGGCGGAATTCGAACTCTGGCGGGACCAGGACATTGCGGCCCAGGACGTGCGGGACCGGGTCTCACGGGCCAGACGGGAGCTGCCCGACGGGGTGGACGAACCGATCGTCCGGAAGCTCGATCCGGATGCCAGGGCCATCATGTGGATCGCTTTGACCGGAGGGGACCGCTGGGATGCTGTGGAACTCAGTCAGTATGCGGACGAAACGATCAAGCCCAGGCTGGAGTCTATCCGCGGGGTGGGTCAGATCCTGATCGGCGGGGAGAAACGGTACGCGGTCCGGGTTGTTCTCGATCCGGAAAAGCTGGCCGCATACCGGGTGAGCGTGCAGGAGGTAGTGGAAACCATCCAACGCAACAATATAGACATCCCGTCCGGACGCATCGAAAGCAGGGCCATGGAGTTCCTGGTCAAGACAAAGGGCCAGTTCAGCAGCCCCGGCCCCATCAACGATCTGATCATCACCTCCGTGGACAATGCACCGGTGCGCATCGGCGACGTGGGCCGGGCCGTTGCAGGAGTGGAAGACGAACGGCAACTGGCCAGGTTTACGGGGGAGACCACCATCGGGCTTGGGGTCATCAAGCAGTCCGAGGCGAACACCGTGGCGGTTGCCCAGTCTGTCAGAGAGCGAATCGAGCAATTGTCAGGCGATTTCCCGCCGGACATGTCCTACACGATCGCCACTGACGATGCCGTGTACATCCGGGAATCCATTCGCGACCTGCTGTACACCATTGGAATTGCCACGGTCCTGGTGGTTCTGGTGGTGTTCGGTTTTTTGCGCAATGGATGGGGAACGCTGATTACCGGCCTGGCCATACCGGCCTCGCTTTTCGGCGGGATGGCCGTTATGAGCGTGCTGGGGTTCAGCGTGAACACCCTGACCATGCTCGGGCTCATCCTTGCGATCGGGATCGTGATCGACGACGCCATCGTGGTTCTGGAGAGTTCGTTCCGCCACTTGGAGCAGGGCGCCGAGTCAGGTCCGGCCGCACGGGTGGGAACGACCGAGGTCGCCTTTCCGGCAGTCGCCAACACGCTGTCTTTGGCCGCGGTATTCATTCCTGTGGCATTCACCGCCGGGATCATCGGCCGGTTTTTCTTTGAATTCGGCCTCACCGTGGCTGTGACCGTCTTTGCCTCCACCTTCACCGCCCTGACGCTGACCCCCATGCTCTGTTCCAAATTCCTGCGGCCGCCCCGGCACGGGAGGATCTCCAGGATGCTGGAAACCGGCCTGGAACGAGCAGAGCGCGGGTATGCATGGCTGCTTGCCCGTGCCTTCAAACATTGGTTGTTGACCGTTTGCATTGCCGTTGTTGCCCTGGGGCTGGGACTGTTTCTGGCCACGCAGCTCTCCACCGAGTTCATGCCCTCGGCGGACCGTTCCCAGTTCATGATCTCGTTTGAGGTCCCGGAAGGATCCACCCTGGCCCGAACCGATGCCTATGCACGGAGAATAGAGGAGGTCCTTCAGGAGACGGAACAGGTCAGGCATTTCTTCCTGGCCATCGGGCTCTCCCGCGGGGCGGGGCCCGGGAAGGTGAACGAAGGCATAAGTTTTGTGCAGCTCGTTCCCCGGGACGAACGGGAGATGCACCAGAGCGAAATCGTCCAGCATCTCAGGGAAGTCCTGGCCCGAATCCCCGGGGGGAGATCGTATCTCATCGAAGAGATGGGTGCGCTTGCCCAGGGAGCGCCCCTTCAGGTGGTCCTGCAGCATCCAGACCTTTCCGCCCTTGCCGGAAAGCAGGACGAACTCATGGCCTGGATGCGGGAGCAGCCGCAATTCGTGGGGGTGAACTCCGACCTCACAATGAACAAGCCCCAGGTGGAGGTGGCGATCAATCGGGACAAGGCTTCGCTTTTGGGCATTTCCGTGACGGATATCTCCAATGCCATGCGTTTTCTCCTGGGCGAACCCGATATTTCAGAAATCGAACGCGAGGCGGAGCGGTATGAAATCATTCCCGAGGTTTCCTTGAAAGGGGAAATGATCCCGGACGCCCTGGGGGACATCTATGTGCGAAGCGCCCAGGGCGATATGATCGCCCTGGACAACCTGGTGACCTTTGAAGAGACCATCGGACCCAGTGAGATTCACCATTTCAATCGCATCCGCTCTGCGACCATTTCCACATCCACCCCCCCGGGGGTCCCCCTGGGCAATGCCCTGGAGGTCCTCACCCAACACCTGGAGGAAACCCTGCCCGGCGGATTCGACTACACGTTTACCGGGACAGCCCAGGATTTTCAGGAATCTTTCCGAAACCTTTTCATCACCATCATCTTTTCGGTCGTCTTCATCTACCTGGTCCTGTCCGCGCAGTTCGAGTCGTTCATACAGCCTCTGGTCATCCTGCTCACCCTTCCCCTGGCTCTTGTAGGTGCATTCGGTGGTCTGTGGCTTCTGGACATGCCCTTCGGCATCGTGGCGTTCATCGGACTTATCATGCTCATGGGCATGGCCACGAAAAATGCCATTTTGATGGTGGACTACGCCAATGTCCTTTTCGCCCGGGGGGCGGAACGAGGGAAGGCGGCACAAAAGGCCGCGGCAGTGCGGTTCCGTCCGGTAATCATGACCACGGTGTCGACCGTGCTGGGCATCATGCCCATCGCCCTGGGATTCGGGGCAGGCGGGGAGGCCCGGGCCCCGATGGGGGTGGCGGTTGCCGCCGGACTGACTGCAACCACGGGGCTGACCCTGATCGTCATTCCCGTGGTCTATACTTTGGTAAACCAGCTGATCGACAGGATGAGCGCCACGGCAGGAGAGCGAGAATGAAGCTGGTGCAGATTATCTTTCATTTCGAATTTGCCGACCGGATCGAACGAATCCTTGACCGCCGTGGAATCGAGACGTTCATCCGCATCCCCATGGTGGAGAGCAAAGACCGGGACGGCAAACACTACGGCAACAAAGTCTTTCCGGGACATTCCTCCCTGATCGAAGCGCAACTGGAAGACGGGGAGGTTGCGGATCTGCTCGAAGAGCTGCAATCGTTTCGGGAGGAGCGGGAGGCGCACAGACATCTCCGGGCGCTGGTCTACAGGGTAGAGGAATACCTTTAGGGGAAATCCGAAACGGGAAAACAGAAATTCGAAATTCGCAAATTCGA
>JBKHAV010000142.1:0-5469 GCA_046542715.1 Desulfovibrionales bacterium | reverse complement strand
TGCCAGCGTGGTTTTTGAACGGCCTGTGAAAGAGGACTTTTTCAACAGACTGTTAGGCCCGTGACCTATTGCATTGCCGCCTGTACACTTCGGCTCAAAAAAGGAGAGCCTCATGTGGACATACCGCGGACAAAATCGGCCTGAATTTGCAAAGGAACCCGGACCGGGGCAGGAATCGGTGTGGGATTATCCGCGTCCTCCCGAAATCGAGCCTGACGGACGGGAAGTCGTTGTCACCCATCAGGGCGATGTGATCGCAAAATCAAAGCGTGCCGTAAGGGTCCTCGAAACTGCGAGCCCGCCTACCTTTTACATTCCGCCCGAGGATGTGCGCTGGGAGATGCTTGTCCCTGCTCAGGGAAGTTCAGTCTGCGAATGGAAAGGAAGAGCACGATACTGGGCCCTTGCGGCAGACCCGGGAAAAGGGCCGGTCGGATGGAGCTACCCAGATCCCACACCGGCTTTTGCATCCATCAAGGATTTTGTCTCGTTCTACCCTGCTGCCGTTGAATGCCGCGTAAACGGCGAACGAGTCCGTCCCCAGCCTGGAAGGTTTTATGGAGGATGGGTCACCCGTGAAATCATCGGACCCTTCAAAGGAGAACCCGGGACGCAAGGATGGTGAGGGAGAAGCCGGAAAGGGGCAGAAACGAACAGCAGATCTGTATTCGTTCCGCTTCACGCGAGATGAGGTTTGAGTCACGGGAAAACGCGTAACAACGCGGTCAGGGTAAATTTTTCAATGCTCTGCTACGCCATGAACCGTTGCCTCACATGGTCGAACAAAGGCTTCATCCGGTCGTACTGGTGCACGATCACGGCGGGTTCGCCGGCATCGTTCAGGATGTCGCCGGATGCATTCACCATGGCAAGCTCCTGCTTATAGCCCAGCGTGAGGATCGGGCCGGTGTTGTCGTGCATCTGCACCGGATCGAGCTGGCCGGCATGAAGCAACCGGTTGTGCACGGCCTGATCATACCCGGCCATCCGCTTGCCCGGGGTAAAGGGCAGCAACCGTTCGGTCAACGCTTCGAGGTACCGGAGCATGGCGTCATGGTCCCCTGCGGTTATTCCGGAACAGGAAATGGGACGATTGCGCAGCTTCTCCCATGTGGCGCCGCCCGGATGACCCTCAAGCCAGCGGACCATGTGCGGGCAGCGGTCAATGGTCATGCGACGGTCCTCCAGGGTAATGTTCAAGCCCGGTGTCCAGGGGAAGGAAAAAGGGTCGCGCTGAAAGACGACATCCCGGACATCCGTGAGCAGCACCCGCTCAAACCGCCTGTCCGAGCTTTCCATAAACTTTTGATAGAGGAAATATCGGTAGGCATTGTACGAAAGGTATGCCAGTTCAGGGGGCCGCTCAAAGAGAAGGGTCCTGATTCCGTGCGCCCGGATACGATCAATGCCGCGGGTGGTCGGGGTGACAAAGAGGATGCATCGGCCCTGAAATCCGGTCCGCTCAAGTGAGGCGGCAAACGGCCGCACATCCCCGTAATGCAGCCCGGCAGCGGTTCCCAGGATGCAGGATAGTGCGGCATTCATACTTCCCCCCTTCCGGAATGGTTGAAAAACCTCAAGTAGAACTTAAACTTTTACGACTCATGGCATTTCCCATGTAATCGAAGGTTCTGGCTAAATCCAGTCTTCCAAGGCTGCCCTCCAAATTTGCCGGGACAGTACTCCTCATCCTGGATAGCCGGCCACACGAGATTTCCTCCATCCTGACCCCAGCGCGTCTTCGTCTGCATTCTCTCAAGAATCAGTCTGGATCCCGGCTCGGAGGCCGGGATGACGGATTGTTCGATAACATCCGTCCTTTTCCGTAGATGCCGATTCCCCTCAATCGTCATCCCGGACTTGCTTGTCTCGGCGCAGCCCTTGCGAAGAGACGGAATCCGGGATTCAGACGGATGATCGAAAATTCCTGCCCGGCAATGGGATCAGATCCGAGTGAGGCAGTTTCCGATCCTCAGGAATCGAGTCTCTCCTGGGAAAATGTCTTCAGCCCCATGGGCAAAACTCATTCAGGAGGGTACTGTTGATGGTGATCCAATGAGCATCAACCACATAGAGAATGCCAGGACCTTTCAACGTGGCGCAGATGAATCAATCCAGGCCCCGTCAACCAAAACCCCAAGAAGCACGGATCAGCAAATGGTTGAGCCATCTCAACGATTCCGAACATGCACTGTGGCTGCTCTTTGCCCTTTCCTTTCTGGAAACCATCATCATCCCCATTCCCATCGAGCTGGTGCTTATCCCCTTCATGGTCACCAACCGGCACCGCCTCTGGCGGACGGCCGGCTACGTGACTGCGGGATGTTTGGCTGCTTCGGTTTTCGGGTACGGGGTCGGGTACTTTCTGTTCGAGACGATTGGAACGTGGGCCTTGGACACCTTTGGGTGGCAGCAGGGGTACGTGACGTTTCAGGTACTTTTCGATCGTCACGGTTTTTTTGCCATTCTGGCCATCGGGGTCATCCCTGTCCCCTTTCAGGCCGCCATGCTCACGGCCGGGGTGGCCGGCTACCCGGTCTGGAAATTCGTGCTCGCCGCCACCATTGCCCGAGGCATCCGCTACTACGGTCTGGCCGCCCTTGTGGCGATCTTTGCTGAAAAGGCACATTCCATCTGGAAGAGGCACAAAGTGGCCGCCTCTCTGATCCTGATGGCAATTGTTGTCTGTGTCTGGCTTCTGAGCCGCTGGATTGCCGCGGCTGATCTCATTGACTGGACGTAATGTTGCATTTTGGTCGTGCTGCCACATGCTCTGCTTCTCCCTTTCTTTCCCCGAACAATTTCCGTATGAACGGGATTTCCGTGCTCAAAACTTCTCTTCAGGAGTTTTTTCATGCCCCATCCCGTGCCTCTGCACATAGAAACCGAACGGCTGCGGCTCGTAGCCGGGACCAAAAGGCTGGCAACCGCCGACAGGCCAAAGCTCGCCCGGCTTTTGGGCGCAGACGTGACCCAGTCCTGGCCTCCGCCACTCATGCAAGACGTCGAGCCGGTCTGGGCTGAACGGCTTCAGGAAAACCCGGATCTCGCCGGGTGGCTGCACTGGTATATCGTGCTCAAAGATCTGGCCGGAGACGAGGACGTGCTCATCGGCAGCGCAGGGTTCAACGGCCTGGACGAGGCGACAGGCACCCTGCTCATGGGGTTTTCCATCCTGCCCGCCTTCCAGGGCATGGAATACGCCCCGGAAGCGGCATTCGCTCTGCTCGAATGGGCCTTTGCCCGACCCGGGGTCGAGCGGGTGGCCGCACGGACCTTGCCAGACCAGACACGCAGCGTCAGGGTGCTGGAGAAGATCGGCATGCGCCGGGTGACCGACCCCGCCGACCCGTACTTCGAGGCTGCTGACGACGAGGCCGGGGCCTTACTCTACGCTGTCACCCGCTCGGATCTGGAGGGGTAAAGGCGGGTAGTCAATGGCTGTCTCGACTCCCACCATTCCGGAATTCGCTTAGTCGTCATCCCGACCTTGCATGTCTCGGCGCAGCCTTTGCGGAGACGGAATCCTGGATGACGTGCGCACGTCGTCAGAACTCGATGATCGGTTTGATGATGCCTTCTCCTTTGGTCTCCATGAGATGAAACGCCCTTTCGATTTCATCAAAGGGGAACGTGTGGGTGGTCATGGGTTCCGGGTTGACCCGGCCCCGTTCCAGGAGGCGGAGAAGACGTTCCATGCGCACTTTCCCTCCTGGACAGAGCCCGGTTCTGATGGTCTGGTCGGACATGCCCACGCCCCAGGCCAGCCTCGGGATCTTCACATACTCTCCTTCTCCGAAGTACCCGGCCACGGAAATGGTTCCCCCGGGCCGGGTCACCTTGACGCAGTTTTCAAAGGTCGCCTGGGAACCGTGGGCCTCGATGGAGGAGTCCACGCCCACACCATCCGTGAGCCGCAATATCTCCTCCACTACATCCGTTTCCTTGTAATTGACCACTGCATCAGCCCCGTAATGGTGTGAAAGATCGATCCGTTTGGGGTCGCTGGCCACGGTCACGATAAAGCCGGCTCCCTGCATCCTGGCCCCCACCGTGCACATGAGCCCCACCGGCCCCTGGGCGAAAATGGCCACACTCCCGCCCATGGGAATATCCGCATTTTCCGCGCCCATGAACCCGGTGGAGAGCATGTCCGCACAATATACCGCATGTTCGTCCGGCACGGAGTCCGGAATGAGGGCCATATTGGCCTGGGCGTCGTTCACATGAAAATACGGGGCGAACACCCCGTCTTTGACATTGGCGAACTTCCACCCGCCCAGCATTTCCGTACAGTGCGAGGTATCCCCTTTGACACAGTTGCCGCATCGGTAACAGGGGGTGATCGCGCCCACAGCGACCCTGTCTCCGACCTTGAACCCTTTGACCTCGCTTCCGAGTTTGGCGATCGTGCCCACAGCCTCGTGGCCCAGGGTCAGATCCGTCCGTTCCCCTATGCCGCCGTTCACTGTATGGGTATCGGATGTGCAGACCAGGGCTCTGGTGGTTTTGACCACTGCGTCGTTCGCTCCGGGCTCCGGCACGGGCTTTTCCTTGAACCCCACCTCGCCTATCCGTTTCATCACAAATGTTTTCATAGTCTCGGCCACGTTTCCTCCTCATTTTGCTTCGTCTCTGTCAAAACTGGATATCTTACACTATCCATCGATAATATTCCAGGCATAGGAGTGTATCACCCAAGAGGTTCCCTCATCCTTACCCAGGTGTGATATGCTCCAGGCATCATCAAGATAGGAGCAGTGATTTGCTGAGGAATCAGATAAAGAATCACAACGGATCAGAGCACAAATCTGAAGAGCGGGTTCAGTCCGTGACGGTGTCAATGCTCAACCTCTCCAGCTACTCCGCTCTGATTTTCGATCTTGACGGGGTGATCACGCAAACAGCGAATCTTCATGCCAGGGCCTGGAGGATGATGTTCGACGAGTACCTCCAGTGGAGGAAGGACCGGGGAAAAACTGCGTTCGCACCCTACCGGGACGGCGATTACACGCAGCACCTGGACGGACGGCCCCGGTACGAAGGGGTCGACCATTTTCTGACTTCCAGGGACATCGACCTGCCCTGGGGCGACCCGGAGGACCCCCCCGGAATGAAGACGGTCTGCGGACTCGGGAATCGCAAGAATCAAATTTTCCATGACCTGCTCAGGAAACAAGGAGCCGATGTCTATGAAGACGGGGTCTTGCTGACCCGGGAAATGAAAACAAGAGGCCTCCCAATCGCAGTGGTCTCGTCGAGTCGCAACTGCAGGGCGATCCTGGATTCAGCCGGACTGACCAACCTTTTCGACGTCAGGGTGGATGGCGTCACAATGGAGCGCGAGGGACTGAAGGGTAAACCCGACCCCGACATCTTCCTTCGGGCTGCGGAACTCCTGGGAGTGGATCCTGCCCGGGCCGTAGTGTTCGAAGACGCCATCGCCGGGGTTGAGGCCGGAAAGGCAGG
>JBKHAV010000027.1:0-26816 GCA_046542715.1 Desulfovibrionales bacterium | reverse complement strand
CTGGTATGATGCAAGATCGTTCAGGCATGCAGCAGGAGGATCAGCCTGGCATGCAACAGGATCAGTCCGGGATGCAGCAGGATCAGCCTGGCATGCAGCAGGACCAGTCCGGCATGATGCCTCAGGAAGAGGATGAGCTGCGGCAGGATCAAGAGGAAGACACCACTGGAGTAATTATCGTTCCCCAACCTCAGTAACGCTTTTTTCGAGGCCCCTGATCAGGGGCCTCGTTCATCCATTTCGTTACAACACCTTGGATTATATTCTTTTCCAGTTCGCCTTGACCTCGGCCGGTGAATACGGTTTGGTGTGTTTTTTTTTGTCCCGACCAAAACCGAGAACTCAACCCTATGTGACGTTCATGAACAAAACAGCCACTCACAAGCTTCATCTGCGGCATCTGCGCATCGACGATTATGAGAATGTCCAGTCCATTATGAAACGGGTCTATCGCAATGTGGACACGCCCTGGTCCAGAGACCAGGTCGCAGCCATGATCGACCGCTTCCCGGAAGGCCAGATTTGCATCGAGGACAAAGGCCGGGCCGTGGCCGTGGCCTTGACCCTGATGATCGACTATGCCGAGTACGGCGACAAGCATACCTACCTTGAGATCGTAGGCGACGGCACCTTGGAGAATCATGATCCGGAAGGAGATTATCTCTACGGCATCGAGATCTTCGTGGACCCCGAGTATCAGGGCATGCGTCTGGGCCGGAGGCTTTACGACGCCAGAAAAGAGCTCTGCGAGAAGCTGAATCTCCGGGGGATTATCGTTGGCGGCCGCATTCCCGGGTACCGCAAACATAAAGACGAGATCACGCCCCAGGAGTACATCAAACGGGTCACGCGCAAGGAAATCTATGACCCGGTGCTTTCCTTCCAGCTCTCCAATGACTTTCATATCAAGAAGCTGCTGCGAAAGTATTACCCCCTCGACCACCAGTCCGAGGGCAATGCCGTGCTCCTGGAGTGGAACAATATCTACTATCAGGCCAAAACCCGGCTTATCGGCGGCCGCAAGACCGTAGTCCGGCTGGGGACCGTGCAGTGGCAGATGCGCCGGTTCGCCTCCTTTGAAGACTTTTTGCAGCAGGTCGAGTTCTTTGTGGACACCGTCTCCGACTACGGCGCGGACATGGTTCTCTTCCCTGAACTCTTCAACGCACCGCTGATCGCCCAGTACGAGGGCGACAGCCCCCCCGAGGCCATGCGCAAGCTGGCCGGCTACACCCTGGACCTTCGCGAGGAACTCATGCGCATGGCCCTGGCCTACAACATCAACATCGTCACCGGTTCGGTCCCTGAATACCGGGAGCACAAGCTCTACAATGTTTCTTTTCTGTGTCGGCGGGACGGGACCTGGGATTCACAATACAAACTGCACATCACCCCGGACGAGGGCGGGGCATGGGGATTGACCGGCGGGAACCGTCTCAGGGTCATGCAGACAGACATCGGCAAGGTCGGCATTCTTATCTGTTACGACATCGAATTTCCGGAGCTGGCCAGACTTCTGGCCGAGAAGGGGGTGAACATTATCCTGGTGCCCTTCTGGACCGACACCAAAAATGCCTATCTGCGGGTCCGGCGCTGCGCTCAGGCCCGGGCCATTGAAAATGAATGCTACGTGGTCATCTCCGGCAGCGTCGGCAATATCCCCAAGGTGGAGACCATGGGCATACAGTATTCCCAGTCGGCCATCTTTACCCCCTCGGACTTCCCCTTTCCCCATGACGCCATTGCCGCGGAGACCACACCGAACACTGAGACCACTCTGATCACGGACCTGGATCTCGATCTGCTCAAGGAACTGCGCAGACATGGCAGCGTGCGCAATCTGGAATCCCGGAGGCAGGATCTCTACTCCCTGCGCTGGACCAGGAAATAGGATCGGAGGGAAAACAGGCGGGGTTCAGGAGAAAAATATCGACAGGATGGTTTCGATTTCCCTGTCCGCCTTTTCCACGATCCCCTGGAGACAATCCGGGGAGATCCCCAATGCTTCCCAGGCTCCCGGGATCAGCGGTGGGACCAGGACCGAGCCGCCCTGGGCGTATTTGAGTCCTATGGCCATGATATCGGCCCAGTGAATGACGGCAGCTTCCCTGGGATCCGGAGCGATCATGGGGGTGTGATGAAAACGGACCAGGGATTCCAGAACCAATGGAATGCTCCAGGCGTTGAGAAGCTTGCCCCCCACCTGGCCGTGGTTGAACCCGAAAACGTCCTGCTCGGCTTCCACCAGGGGAACCCCGTTGGCCCGGGAGTAGAGCAGCGCCTCAGTGTAGCTGCGGGGGAGATTTTTGACCATGACCAGCCGTCCGGCATCGTGCAGCATGCCGGCGACAAAGAACCGCTCCCTGTTGTTCATCCCCATTTCCCCGGCCAGGAGTTCGGCGAGAACCCCGACAGCCACGGAATGCCTCCAGAAGGATTTCATGTTCAAAAGACGCGAGGGAATATCCTCAAACGTCCGCACCACAATGATTCCAAGAGTCAGGGTGGACAGCTCGATGAATCCAAGAAGCGTCACCGCCCTTCGGACGGACTGGACACTGGAGGAGAACCCGTACAGGGGGCTGTTGACCAGGCGCAGGATCTTCAGGGAAAGGCTCGTATCCTTGCTGACCACTTCAGCGATATCCCCGGCAGTGCTCGTGAGGGAGTCGATGACATCTCTGACCTTGAAGTAGATATCCGGAAAGGTCACCAGCTTGACCTCGTGCTCCACAAGGTCGGTGACACTGCCTTCCCCCCGGAAAAACAGGTCGTTTTGCCGGGGGACCGGATGCGGCTCCTCTGCAGGGGGAATCCATCCAGAAGCCATGAGCCGTGCAGTTCTCAGCACGCTCAACCTGTAGAGTTCGGCCATGGCTTCCTGTTCCCCGTCCACACAGGCAAAAAACGGCCTCAGATACATTTCGCTCTGTTCGATCAGCTCAGCGTCGGGCTCCACTGCTATGACGGAAACTTCTGCGATCCCTCTGCGCTTCAGGAGATCGAGTCGTCCTGCGGTAAGCTCCGTTCCCCTGCGAAGAAGAAGTTTCCTTTCAGCATCGAAAACATCTTCAGAAAGAAGCATTCCAGGGGTGATCTGTTCAAGTGGGATCGGCACCGGCAGTTACCTCCTGCTAGTCAAAAAAGGCGGCCAGAACGGATTCGATCTCCTCTTCCGCCTGCTCAACAATGGTCTCCAGAGATTCAACTGGCAGATCGAGGATCTCCCAGGCCTTGTCCTGAAACGGCGGGACAATAAGGGACCCCCGCTCAGCAAAAACAAGCCCAATCGCCAGAATATCGGCAAAATGGATGATTGCCGCATCCAGAGGCACGGGAGCGATAGCCGGACTGTGGTGGAAACGGATCGTCTGCTCCAGAGTGGTCGGGAGATTCCACTGCTTGAGAAGTAGACTGCCGATCAGAGCGTGGTCAAAGCCGAAGACATCCCGTTCCGTCTGCACCAGAGGCATGAACCCGGAACGTGATCGGTTCAGGGCGTCGGCCGACCCATTGGGCAGATTCTTGAACAGGATCAGACGGCCCACGTCGTGGAGCATCCCTTCCACCAGAAATCGTTCCCTGTCCCCAATCCCTTTTCTTGCGGCAATCACTCTGGCGATGGTTCCCACGGCAATGGAGTGGTTCCAGAACTCCTTCATGTCGATCAATTCCTCAGGGATGTCCCCTAAGGCATTGGTCACGGATATGCCCAGGGCCAGGGTGGAAAGCTCGTTGGCCCCAATCAGGGCAATGGCACGAGTGATGGACTCTACTCTTCCGGAAAACCCGTAAAACGAACTGTTCACCAGCCTGAGAAGTTTCGCTGACAATGAGGTGTCCCGACTGACGATCCGGGCAACGTGCGCGGCCGTGCTCCGGGGATTGTTCAACTCCTCCCGGATCCTGAAATAGATCTCCGGAAACGCCGAAAGCTGAACCTCCCGGGAAACCAGTTCCTGCGGAGTGGACTCGCCGCTGAAAAATTGGTCCTGCGTACTGGCCGGGAGTTCAGGCTCGATTGCCGGCGGCGGATTCCATCCCTCGGCCATGCGCCGGGCCGTCCGCCTGACACTCAGCCGGTAGATTTCCTGCATGGTTTCATTGCCGAGGTCAACTGCAGCAAAAAGCGGCTTCACGTACGCCTCACTGCGGTCATACACTTCCGGCTCGAAATCCCTGAAGCTTCTTTCATGGACCTCCAGGGTGCCCACCCCATGCTTTTTCAAAACAGCGATATGGCCGGCCCCGAGCGTCGTACCTTTTGGCAGAAGAAGTCTCCCGGATTGGTCAAGCACATCCCTGGAGAGCACCATGCCGGTGGCGATATCGTCGAGAGCGCGCGTACCCACGAATAGATCTCCCTGAAGAGGTGGTTCGTTTTCGTCCGTTCTGCAGGGAAATGTGATGCAAGTCCCATGCAGTGATCCCCGCGGACCCTACCGGCTTTCGTTACAGTGCGCAAAAAGCGATTCACTCTCCTGCGTCGGTTCAGTAACATCTCTAAAAAACACACTATTTTTTTGTCCAACAGTTCTTCCGGCCGCGGGATCGCGGTGATCTCAACCCGGCAGTGTGTCCGACAATTGAGCACTTCTGCCGGGCACAATCCTTTCTTGACACCAACCCGCCGGACAATGTTTTATTTGACCGATGCGCATCCCTTTCTCCTCAACCGGCAACCTGACCCGTGGATCTTCCCTGTCACATTGTGCCGCTATCTTGTCCGGGCGCGCCTCCAAGCGACAGTCCGGGACACCCCCGAGGAACGATTCTTGAACGATGCAAAGAATCCTCCAGAGGGGGAATCTTCAGCCGAACCGCGGGAACGACATGCTTCCATGGGCCGCTATCTGTGGAAGCTTCTGCCGTTTGCCAAACCCTATCGCAGACACATCATCTTCGGCCTGGCAGCCAATGGAATGGCCCGCTTTTTCGATCTTCTCCCGCTGGTCATCGTGGGCCGTGTCGTGGACGCCATCACTCCTGCCCTGCGGGAGTCCATTATCCTCGACCCCTCGACTCTCGCCCTCTACGGGCTGGCCATCCTGGGGACGTTCCTCGGCCTTGCCGCGTTCCAGACCATGAGCAACTACGCCCTGGAAGTCATGGCCCAGAACCTTCGGCACGACCTGAGAATCACGCTTTATGAGCATCTTCAGCGGCTGGACGTCCCTTTTTTCGAAAACCGTCAGACCGGGGATATCATGTCCGTGGTCTCCAACGATGTGGACAACCTGGAAAATTTTCTCTCGGATGCATCCACGAGCATCGTCCGGATCGTCATCACTTCGCTTGGGACGTTCGGATTTTTACTTTGGCTCGACTGGAGACTGGCGCTGCTGCTTTTTGCCCCCCTGCCCTTTGCCATCCTGGCCGTGCGTTTTTTCGCCACCAAAGTCCAGCCGCAATACCGCCGGGCCCGAAAGGCCGTGGGGGAGGTCAATTCCATTCTGGAGAACAACCTTCAGGGCATCGGAGTCATCCAGGCCTACACTGCGGAATCCGTCCAGGTCGCCAGGGTGGAAGAGCAATCGGCCGAGTACAGGGACGCGGCAATAGCCGCCGCCCGGGAACGTGCCCGGTTCATTCCCCTGCTCTACGCCATTGCGGGATGCGCCTTTGGCGGATTGATCGGCTTTGGCGGATGGATCACCATGGCCGGGTACGGGCCCTCCATCGGAGATTACACCACCTTCGTGCTCATGGCCCTGCGCCTGGTCCTGCCGCTCTTTGTCTTCGGCATGCTCATCAATCAGATCCAACGCTCCGAGGCGTCAGCCAAGCGGATCGATGAACTCCTGTCCACCAGGCCGACGATCAAGGATGCGCCCGGTGCCGTGGCATTGCCCGCGCCTCCAAAGCACATCGTGTTCGATGATATCCGTTTTGCCTACTCCGGCAGGGAAACCGTTCTCAATGGCGTGAGCTTCACCCTGAAACGAGGTCGCATGGTCGGCGTGGTCGGCCCCACCGGAGCGGGCAAGTCCACTCTGGTCAAGCTTTTGCTTCGCTACTACGAACCGACCACGGGAGCCATTCGGATCAACGGCAACAATCTCTCCGAGTACACTCTGCACAGCGTGCGCAGGCACATCGGCTATGTCTCCCAGGAGGCCTTTCTCTTTTTCGGCACTGTGGCCGAAAACATCCGGCTTGGTTCGCCCGGCGCCACTCACCAGCAGGTCCGGGAAGCCGCCCGCATTGCCGGAGCCCAGGAGTTCATCGACGAACTTCCCCAGGCATACGACACTCTGGTTGGAGAGCGCGGGGTGAAACTCTCCGGGGGACAGCGCCAGCGCATATCCCTGGCCAGGGCTGTCCTGCGCAACCCACCATTGCTGATTCTCGACGAGGCCACGTCCGCCGTGGACACCCGCACCGAGGAGATCATTCAGCGCAACCTGCATCACTTCCGAGGGGACCGGATGACCCTGGCCGTTGCCCACCGGCTCTCCACCATCCGCCACAGCGACGAAATCCTGGTCCTGGTGGATGGTATCGTGGTGGAACGGGGCGACCATGGCTCCCTGCTCCAGGCGGGCGGGGTATATACCGGCCTGTGGAACGTGCAGAGCGGAGAACTCTGATCTCATCAAGCCCAAAAGGGATAAGACCCACCAAAACGCCGGGGATGGTCACCGCTCTCTGGAAAGTTCCTCATTGGTGATTGCCCCCTCCTGGAGCTGCTGCTGGAGTTTCTGGTATTCCAATTCGTCTATTCCGCCGTCATTGTCCGTGTCGAACTGCTGAAACACATTCTTGCTCACATTCGGACCAGCGACCCGGGTGAATTCGTTGGGATCGATATTCCGGTCTTCATCCAGATCGACATCATCAAAGGACATGTCCTCCCACTCCTCGCTTTCGATCTGTCGGGAACTTTCAAATTCGCTTTTGCTGATCAGGCCGTCACCATCCTGATCGAATTCCCGGAACATGGTGGCATTGCCTTCGGTGAACTTTTGCAGTTCAGCCGGTGAAATATTGCGATCATCGTCTGCATCGAGGTCGTCGAACCCCATATCCAATATCCGCTCTCTGGGTCCGGCGTCATCATCCCCGAACCCCAGAAAAGCCAGACCCGAAGCAGGCAGACAAAGTGCGAGCACCATGACCATCAGCATAATTTTCATTCTCCCCTCCTTGGTTCAAGGTTATGAACCGCCAGTATGCCAGAAAACAGCCGAAGGGGACACAAGGGAGAAATGTTCATTTTCAATCCCTGTTCAGCCGCCAGTCATAATCCTGAAATTCAACGTTTAGTACGCCGGCATGTTCTTCGAGATAATTCCGGTCCTCCTCGACATAGAGGTATTGTGCGGCAAATCGTATCCGTTCCTCCTGGTCTGCCCCGAAATCCTCCCCGTACCAGGAAAAAATTCTGGACATCAAGACCCGCCCCTCGTCCCGGTCCAGTTTCACCCCGCCACCATTGACAAATGTGCGGGCGGCTACATCCAGCTCCCTGTCCAGCCCCTCTTCCGTGTAGACCCCGATGGGGGGACATGAGCTGGATGCGCAGACCAAGGCGAAATGGATACGGGGGTCCACCCTCTCCAGGGAATGCCGCAATCGCGGGTCGTTACCATGAAAGACCCGGGACAGCGCATGGGGAGGCTTCCGGTTGGCCCGGAGAATCCCATGTTCGATATCTTCCGGAGTAAACTCCAACCTCCCTATTTCATAGCAGACCCTGGAGAAAAATTTGCGGACCTCCTTGACCGAGTCCCGGATGCCGAGTTCCACCACCCCATGAATGACGATCACATTGTACATGTTGATCCAAAACGCAGTCTTCTCCTCCCTTGATCGCAGCCGGTCCAGGTCGAAAAGTTGCAAATCAACGCTCAAATCCACGAAATGCGCATACAGTTCGGAGCGTTTCATCTGCTCGTAGGCCACCCTCTCCTCAAGGAAAAACGCCCCGCGCAGCATGTTCATGGTTCTTTTGAGATCGCCCCCCAGACCGTGCCTGGCTTCTTCCTCGTCAGGTTCCCCTTGATTGAGAACGACCCTGGTGGCGAAGATCTTTTTTTGGACGAACTCCATGAGCCCCGTGTGTGCAGCCTCCCGCTCCAGCTCGGCTGCTTGTTCCCGGCGTTTCTGCATCAGTGCCATGACGCTGTTCACGAATCCGATATGAGTAAACGCCTGGGGGAAATTTCCCAGATGTTCTTTCCAGACGGGATCGTACTCTTCGGAAAACAGCCCCAGATGGTTGGCCGCCTGGTGAAGCCGCTGCAACAGGAGTTCGCCTTCCTCCACCCTGCCCATCCCGATCAGGCAGTCCACGAGCCAGAAGGAGCAGAGCAGGAAAACGCCTTCACCCCCGGCAAGACCGTCATCGCTGAGATAGCGGTAGAGAAATCCGTCATGGCTGAGTTCCTGCTGTATCGCCTCCACCGTGGCGACCACCCGTTCATCATCAAAGGGCAGGAAACCGAGCATGGGAATGAGCAGTGTGCTGGCATCCAGGGCATCTGTTCCATAATGTTGAACAAAAGCCTTCTTTTCTTTGTGCAACCCCTTGCCCAGAACCTCCCTGCGGATGCGTTCCATGGTCTTTTTCCATGTTTCCCTGTCTGCTGGAAACCCGTACCGCTCGGAAATTGTCAGCCCTCTGTCCAGAGCCACCCAGCACATGACCTTGGAGTAGACAAAGTGATAGGGACCGCCCCGGACCTCCCAGATACCAAAGTCCGGTTCGTGCCAATGCTCCACCACATGGTCGCAGATCGATCGCAGTGCCGGCCAGAGCTGTGCATCGATCTTGCCTACATAATCTGACAGCTTGAGAGCCGCCTCCATGAGCTCACCGTAGATATCGAGCTGCTTCTGACCGGCCGCGCCGTTGCCGATTCGCACCGGCCTTGACCCTTTGTGCCCGTCCAAATGGGACAATTCGTATTCAGGGAGATTCGTCTCTCCCCGCAGTCCGTACATGATCTGCAGGTTTTCGCTCCCGTGCTCCGAGAGCAGCCGCTCGATCCAGTGCAGGTATCCTTCCGTCTCGGAGAGGTGCCCCATATTGAAGAGAGCCTGCAGCGTGAACGCGGTGTCCCGCAGCCAGGTGTACCGGTAGTCCCAGTTACGCACCCCGCCGATCTCCTCTGGCAGCGATGTTGTGGCGGCCGCGGCAATGGTGCCGGAAGGGCTGTAATAGAGAAGCTTGAGCACCAGTGCCGAGCGTTCGATCATTTCCCGGTACGGTCCGTAATCAAAGGACCGGCCGGTTTCACTTCGGAAGAGCCAGTCCTGCCAGTACTGCTCGGTCTTCTGCAGCGCATCCCTGCCTTCGGAGCGGGTCACGCAGCTGATTTCCTCCCTGCTGCAGTGGCTGCCCTGTTCATGTTTTCCCGACTTGGAGCCCAGCCGCAGCCAGACTGTGTCCCCCGCTGCAATCTCCCATGTCCCAGTCGCCAGAGTTCGTTCCTTTGCAATTTTGCCATCACAGGTCAGGGCCATGGACCACTGGCCGGCTCGAGCCAGTACACCCCCGTCGATCCTTTCCAACCGGGGCTCCAATGCCCCATATTCGAACCGTGGTTCGAAAAGCATCCGCACCGGTACCGTTCCGCTCTGCCCCTCGATCAACCTGTAGAAGTGCAGCCGAACCTCTTCCTGCTCCTCTTCGACACCAAAGGAAACATTCATAAAGTCTGTGAGCCGGATCACCCCGCTCCTGGTTCTGAACCTGGTAACCAAGATGTTGGTCCCAGGGCGGTACTCAGCCACGGAATCAAAGGGTTCGATCGGCTGCACAACGAATCGTCCCCCGATGTCGTCATCAAGCAGGGCTCCGAATACCGAGGGTGAATCGATATGCGGAAAGCAGAACCAGTCCACTGCCCCGTCCAATCCTATCAAGGCGACGGTTTTCAGGTTTCCGATGATTCCGTACTCGCTTATCTTCTTATACACGGGGCAGCGTCTTCCTGTTGCGGTTCGTCGAGGTGGACGGCCTTCCAAAAAGCTGTTTCGAGACAGGTGCAGTATTTGAAGCTTCAGGCCCTGCTTCTCTTCCTTTCAGGTGCTCTGCGACCTCCCTGTATCCGGATCGAGACTCTTCCCGCCGCAATACCCAAAATGACACCCGCTCCGTTGGCGACCATGTCCCATCCGGAAGCATGTCGTCCCGGAATGAGTGATTGTGCGCCTTCCAGAAGGACCCCCATGAGGAACATGGCAAAAGCAGCTGAAAACATCACCCTTGTCGTGTGAAAAGCAAAAAACGGAAGCAAAGCCAGCCAGAAATACCCGAGAAAATGACCAACCTTGTCCGCTGACCAGAAGGATACCGGGAGTTCCGGTGAAGGCGTCAGCGAGACTCCCGCAACTGCGGCTACGGAAAAAGCCCAGATCAGTTTCAATGAGACGCTCACAACATACTGCATGGATTTATCCTTCGGAGTGGCACCATTACTGAAAATGAAACCTCAACCTCTTTACCTCTGTCTGCCGAATAAGAAAATTCAGTCTCATTCCGCACCTATACCAATTGTTGGTTGCAAATTCCATCAAAAGCGTGGATAAGATAGAATAATTCCCATTTTTTCGACAAGTACGTTTGCTGAACCGGAACAGCGGAGATCTCTTCCAATGACAAGAGGCAACAGTGGTCTATGTGCTCTCGTTATGCTTTGCGTCCTCGTTCCAGTTTCAGTATTCTGTGGTGAAAATGAAAATGCCAGGGCCTCTGAAAAATCGGAAATCGTCATCGCAACGGTCTCTTCACTGGCTTCCTCACTGCTCTATATCGCCGAGACTCGAGGATACTTCAAGGACAACGGCATCAACGTAATACTCAAGGAGTATGCAACACAACGAGGTGCAACCAGAGCCCTGGTACACGGTGAGGCCCATCTGGCCACTGGAATGGACAGCGATGTGGCACTTGCCATTATGCGCCAAAAGGATTTTCTGATATATTGCTCCCTTGCCAGAGGAACATTTTTCCATGTGTTTACGGAGCAGGAGCATCGCATCAAAAAAATCGCCGATCTCAAAGGCAAGCGCATCGGTATCGCTGAAACGTTCACTGCGCGCCACTCTCTGGAACGATTCCTCAACGTCCACAATCTTGATCTTCAGGAAGTGAGACTGCGGGAACTTTCACCAGGCACGGAACTCGAGGTTTTGGAAAAGGAGCGTCTGGATGCGGTGTATGCCTTTAACAGATATTGTCATTCCAGAAGTTCGCAGCAGGATGCCAAACCGTTCACCTTCAACACCCCCCGGAGAATGGATCATTTTTGCCTGCTCATCGGAAGGAAGGAAACACAACCTGAAACCGGGGAACTGCCCATAAAAAAACTTTTGGACGCCCTTCTCAAGGCTGAAGAATACATGCACAGGAACAGTGCTGAAGCCAAAGAAATCCTCGCCCGCAGGCTGGACTGCCCCGGTGATCGATTACAAGCGCTCGAGCAGCTGATCCTGTTTACCGTCTCCCTGGATCAGACACTGCTTTTGAGTATGGAGGAGTTTGCGCGGTGGATGAAAGCACGGGAAGAACAACCGGGAGAGACTCCCAATTTCCTGCGCCACATTGCTGTTGATCCCCTGGCAACACTCAAACCTGATGCCATGAGCATCGTCCGTTGACGCCATGAAGCTGCGATCCATGTTCTCCTTTCTTGGGGCTGTCTCCATCGCCCTGGCCCTGGTCATCGGAGCCATTTTGTTTTTTTCGGTTCAGGCGACCAATCGGGCCACAGGGGAACGACAGGTGCTTCACGACCTGCTCATGGGCGTTTTCGACCTCAACCTGCTCACCCAGGATTATGTTCTGAACCCTGGTGAACGGGCCCGAATGCAATGGCAAAGTCAGTACGAACTAATGTCTTCGCTCATTCAGACGTACAGAGAGATCTCACGCGATTCCCTTGCGCATTTCGAAAGCATCCAAGCCAACTACGGCGAGATCGGGGCGCTGTTCCATCAATTGAGCACAGAGGACTTCCTGGGTCAAAACAACGGACTCACTTCTGTCCAGGATACCCTGATCGGTCAGCTCCTGGTCAGGACTCAGGCCCTGAAAACCGATGCTTCCCAGCTTTTCCGCGCCAAAAACCGGGAGGTTGAAGCTGTCCGTTCCAGGACGAATTTTCTGGTTCTGACCTTTGTTGTTGTCACGGCCCTGCTGATCTCGCTGAACACGATGATTCTCTACTCACTCATCATGTCGCCATTGAGAAAACTCCAGGCCGGAACCAGGCGGATTGCCGCAGGAGATCTGAGTCACAGGGTGCCAGTCAAAGGATTTACCGAATTTCGTGAACTGAACACCTCATTCAATGAAATGTCCATACTCCTGGAAAAAGAGAGCGCCCAGAGGGCACAGGTTCAAGAAGAACTCCAACACACGCTGGAAAAACTGGAAGACCGGGTCAGAGACAGGACAGCCGACCTGGAACAGGCCAATGCAGCACTTCACCAGGAAATGGGACTGCGTCAGCAGCGTGAAGAGGAGATAAAAACGGAGCGCAACAGACTTTTTGCTCTGTTCAACAACCTCCCGGCATTCGTCTATCTCGTCGACCCCACTCACCGGATCACCTTCATCAACAAGGCGTTCAGGGACTGGTTCGGGGACCCTGACGGAAAAACCTGCCACGAAATCCTCCATTGCGAGTCTGATTCCTGCCCGTCCTGCCATATTGACGAGGTTTTTGAGAAAGGCACGATCCTGACCAGGGAGTTCACCGCTTCAAACGGCCGGTCCTACCAGGTGTATGATTATCCCTTTTCCGAGGCCGACGGGACACCGCTGGTCCTCAAACTCGGCATCGATATCACGGAGCGAAAAACAGCGGAACAGGAACTCCTTCGCAGGGAACAGCAATACAAGGCGCTGGTGGAAAATGCCCCGGACGTCATTTCCCGGTTCAACGGCGGGTATTCATACCTCTACGTCAACCCCGCCATTGCCGCGCTGACCGGGAAAAAACCGCAGCACTACCTGGGACGCACCCTGTCGGAGGTGGGATATCCTCGGGAGCTTGTGGAAAAGATGCAGGAACATATCGATAAGGTCATGACCACAGGACGCATCCAAACGTTTGAGCATGAGCTGGCCGGTGCATCGGAAGTGAAAAACTTTCACATGCTTATGGCCCCTGAATCCACCCGTGAAGGGCAGGTGGAAACCGTTCTGGCCATCACCAGGGACGTTACCCAAATGAAGGAGTTGGAGCATCAGATCAGGCTTGCCCATGACGCCATGGAGCGGCGGGTCAGGGAACGAACCACTGACTTGATCGAGGCCAACAGGGCTCTGCGAAAGGAGATTTCCGAACGCCGCCGTATGGAGGGCGCCCTTGCGCAGAGCGAAGCCAAGTTCCGGCTCACCTTTGACCAGTCGCCCATAGGGGCGGCGCTCGTTGGGATGGATTACACCTTTCAGCGGGTGAACGATTCCCTGCTCGCGATCACCGGGTACAGCAGAGAAGAGCTTCTCGGCCGCAAGTTCATGGATATAACCCACCCCGACGACATCGGCGATGATCTGTCCAGGGCCGAACAGCTGAAGCAGGGCGAAGTCGACCAATACAAGATGGACAAGCGGTACATCCACAGGAAGGGGCATCATATCTGGGTCAGACTCTCCGCCAGTGTGATGCGGGACAACAAGAACCGCCCCCTCAATTTTCTGGCCATGGTCGAGGACATCACCGAACGCAAGCAGGCCGAGGTGGCCCTGCGGCAGCGGGAACTCCAGTACCGGGCCCTGGTGGAAAACGCGCCGGACATCATCGCCAGAATCGACCGGGAATATCGTGTCCTCTATATAAATCCTGCTGTTGAGAAGGTTACCGGCACGATGCCGGAAGAGTATACGGGGAAATGCCTGGAAGAGCTTTCCCTGGACGAATCGATATTGACAAAGCTGGAGCAGGCCTTTGCAAACGTGTTTGACACCGGCAGGGAGGTTTCCATCGAGCACACCTTCCAGTCACAGGAAGGAAAGACCCTGTTCTTTCTTACCAGGTTCACCCCTGAATCAACCAGGGAAGGCCGGGTGGAAACGATTTTGAGCATCACCCATGATATTACCCATCTGAAACAGCTTGAACAGGAACTGCGGGAGGCCAACAGGGCCAAAAGCGAATTTTTGGCCAACATGAGCCATGAGTTGCGCACGCCCATCAGCGGCATTCTGGGCATCGCAGAGGTGGACCTTACACGGGAGGTTCCCCAGGATCTGCGCGAGGATCTGTCCATGATCAGGCAGTCGGCCACATCGCTTATCCATATCATCAACGATCTTTTGGATCTCTCACGGATCGAGGCCAGGAAACTCGAACTCTTTCCCGTGGATTTCCACCCAAAGGAGATGCTGGAAAATCTGGTCTCCGGGTATCAGAACCAGGCCCGCACAAAGGACATCGAACTGCGCGTGAACATCGGCACCAATGTTCCGGAAACAGTGCACGGCGATCCGGACAGATTGGCCCAGGTGATCAAAAATCTTCTGACAAATGCCTTCAAGTTCACGGAAAGAGGACAGATCGTCGTCTCTCTTACCCGCGTGGACAAAGGGGGCTTTCCATGCACGCTGCGTTTTTCGGTTTCCGATACCGGGATCGGCATACCTGAAAAACGGCAGAAAGATCTGTTCCAGAGTTTCACTCAGCTGGAGCCTTTTCTTTCCAAGAAACACGGCGGGGCAGGACTCGGGCTGGTCATCTCCAAGCAGCTGGTGGAAATGATGAACGGATCGATCACAGTGAAGAGCCAACCTGGAAAAGGAAGCACGTTCACATTTACGGTGCTCATGGATCGTCCCACAGGGGAGCTGCAGACTCGAGAACCCCAGGAGGGTCTCAGAAAGCTTTCAGACATTTCTCCTCTCAAGATCCTTCTGGTCGAAGACAATATGGTCAACAGGGCCTTTCTCACGAGATTTCTGGAGCAGTCCGGCCACCGGGTCACTGCCGCGACCAATGGAATCGATGCTTTGGAAAAGCTGAAGAAGGACCGTTTCGATCTGATTTTGATGGACATTCAGATGCCGGAGATGAACGGCCTGGAAGCGACCGAAAAGATCAGGTCTTCACCGGATCAAGGGTGGGATCCGAAGATTCCCATCATTGCCCTCACCGCCTATGCCATGAAGGGCGACCGCGAACGTTTTCTCACGGCCGGCATGAACGATTATGTGACCAAGCCCGTAGATTTCGACATCCTCTCAAAAGCCATTCTCGACACGATGGGCTCGTGAGAAGTCCCTCTGATCCAAGTGGAACTTCTCAGGTCAACACCCCACGACCCGGCTGAGAAAAGGCTCCAACGCAAAAACCGGAAGCCTCCGCCGGATCGTTTGAGAACTCACTTTTGTATATGGGCCCTGGCAAGCCCTGAAGGCCCGGAGGCCTTGAAACCTTTATATGTTAGTTCTCGTTTCGAATCCGACCGGTTGCTTCCGGTTTCATATACTCTATAACCATCCCGGAAATCGAGGCAACAGATTTTGAAGAAAATTGCCTCCCCGGAAGGAAAAAATTACGCCTTGTACTTACAGGTCTTCGGATTTATGACATAAATCGGCACCTTGGCCTCTTTGATCACCTGCTGGGAAATGCTGCCGAAGACATTGGCGTCGGCTGCAGCCTTGTTCCGCCCATGGGTCGCCATGATGATCATGGAAACGTCCTCTTTTTCAGCCACCTCCAGGATCTTGCCCGCCGGGTCACCGAGTTCCACCCTGACATCCATGCCCGGGCACCCCTTCATCTGCTCGGAACACAAGTTTTTGAGCCGCTTCTCAGCTTCCTTTGCCTCCCAGGATTCGAACTCCGAGTAGAGTTCAGGGTTGGGATAGTTCCCATATGCCGGGAAATTCGACCTCAGATCGAGTCCGATGTAGAGTAGAATGATTTTTGCGTCATACTTCTGGGCCATCTCCGAAACATAATCCCGTATCGCAAGGGAGTTCTCCGACAAGTCCGTGGGCCATAATATTTTCTTCACGTCCTTCCTCCTTTTTCACCTGGGTTCCGTATGAATTGCAGATCCAAATCCGATTGAAGTGCTTCTCATCCTTGTACATAATTCTTCGAGAGAGTCAAACGAATTGGATTTTTCCCGAAACTCCCGCACATGCTCGGTTGAGGATTTACACTTTGAACTTTCCGTGATTTATGCTTATATTTTCAAAAATTCTGAACAATTCTAAGGCTCCCCGCAAACCCTTAGCCATTCCGGAAACATTGGTTGGAGAGCACAGTGCTCAAAAGGAGCACAGGACCGGTTGACCTTTGAACAAACACGACGGATACGCTTTTGGATTTTAAAATACTGGAACAAGAAAAAACCTGCTGGAGGATTTCCCGGGCATCTCGAGCTGCGGTTCTCATCGACGCGGACGATTATTTCCGGGCGGTGTATGAAAGCATCAGCCAGGCCCGCCAGTATGTGCTCATGACCGGCTGGGAGTTCGACAGCCGGTTCCACCTGCTCAGGGGAGAGGACACGATCTCCGGCGAGACCCGGTTCCGCAGATTTCTGGACGAGACGGTAAAGGCCAGACCGGACCTCAACATCTATATTCTCGCCTGGGACTACTCCATGGTCTTCGCCATGGAACGCGAACCCCTTCCCCTGCTGCAGCTGGGGTGGAACACCCACAAGCGCATCCATTTTCGTCTGGACGGTGAACACCCTCTGGGGGGGTCCCACCATCAGAAAATTGTTGTCGTGGACGGTGAGCTGGCCTTTGTCGGCGGCCTGGATCTCACCAAGCGGCGGTGGGACACTTCAGAGCACAACCCGGACAACCCTCTTCGCGTCGACCCTTCCGGCATTGCATACGGTCCGTTCCACGACGTACAGATGATGGTGGAGGGCCGGGTTGTCTCCGATCTGACGGAAATTTTCCTCAGACGCTGGAAAAGGGGCACGGGCAAAACTCTGGAACTTCCTGAACCGTATGCCCACGATATCTGGCCGGAAACCTATGCGCCGGAATTCCACAACGTGAGGATCGGCATCTCGCGAACAGAGCCTGCTTTCAAAGCCAGAAAAGAGATCCGGGAGATCCAAACCCTCTACACCGAGGCCATCAAGGCAGCGCAACGCTACATCTACATCGAAAACCAGTACCTGACCGCCCCAGTCATTCAGGAGGCGCTTTCCCAACGGCTCCGGTCGCCCGACTGCCCCGAGATCGCCATCATCGTTCCCCACCAGAGCAGGGGCTGGCTCGAAGAGAAAACGCTGGACTTGCTTCGGGACAGGCTGCTCAAAAAGCTTTTCGAGGATGACCGGCATGGTCGGCTGGGAGTGTTCTATCCCCATGTGGACGGGTTGACGGACACCTGCATCAAGGTCCACTCCAAGGTCATGATCGTGGACGACAGGTTGCTGAGTGTCGGCTCGGCCAATTTGAACAATCGGTCCATGGGGCTGGACACGGAGTGCAATCTCACGATCGAATCCACGGATGAAAAGTGTTCGCGTTCCATCACCCGTATCGTGTCCAGACTTCTTGCCGACCACTGCGCGCTTCCATTGGAAAAGCTCGAGTCCGTCACTACTGCAGGATCCCTGCTGAACACCATCCGTGCTCAGAAGGGCGTTCACAGACTGGTGGAGTTTGATCCCGACGAAATACAAGCCAGACCCGATCTGGAATTTGACATGAACTATCTGGATCCTGAACAGCCGACCAGGCTTGACAAATCCGTGGACCGGTTCATCCCGGAAGACGGTGAGACGCAGACCCGGTTCAGACTGCTGAAGTTCAGTATCGCTCTTCTGATTTTGCTCGGTCTGGCAGCAGCCTGGCGCTGGACTCCACTCTCGAGCTGGGTCGAGGTGGACACCCTGCTCTCCTGGGCGGATTTTCTGGGTGAAAACCGGGCCCTCGCTCCCCCGATAGTTCTGGGCGCATATATCATCGGCGGGCTTACCATGTTCCCGGTCACCGTACTCATCGCCGCTACCGCCGCCATTTTCAATCCGGTGGAAACCCTTTTCTACGCCTATATTGGCAGCGTTTTGAGCGCCGTCACGACCTACTGGATCGGATGGGTCCTGGGACGGGAGACCATCCGCAGGATGGCCGGCTCCACGGTCAACAACCTCAGCAGGCGCATCGCGACGCAGGGTATCCTGACCGTCACGCTGGTGCGAATGCTGCCGATTGCCCCCTTTTCTCTGGTGAATATGGTTGCCGGGGCTTCCCACATTTCTTTTCTCCAGTATCTGGTCGGAACTGTTTTGGGCATGACACCCGGTATTCTGGCGATCACTATTTTCACGGAAGGGCTGGTTTCCTTTCTGCGCAACCCGGATTGGGGAAATTTCGGCATTCTCGTGATTGTGAGCGTTCTGATGATTGTTGCAGGCATCTGGATGAAAAAACGTCTGCGCCGGACGTGACGGCGGGGCTGTTTTCTCGTGATTCTCTCGAACTGCGGATTTCCGGTACACAAAGAACAGGCATGACCGAAGACCAAATACGGGTGAGCACCTACAATGTGCACCAGTGGGTCGGTATGGACGGGAAATACGATCCGGACCGGGGCCTTGATGTGCTGAAGGAGATCGACTCCCACATCATCGCCCTGCAGGAGGTCAATTTCCCCAAGCACCTCAAGCACCGCCTCACCAGCGACAGGATGGCCCGGGAGCTCGAAATGGAGATCATCGCCGGGACCACCATGGTGCGCAAGGAGGCCTCCTACGGGAACGTGGTCCTCACCAGATGCGAAATCCTCGCGGTCCGGCGGCACGATATCACTGTGGGCCGGTATGAACCCCGGGGCGTCATCGACCTCGACCTGAAACTTGGAAAAAAGGAGATTCGGGTGGTTTCCACCCATCTCGGGCTCAGGATGCGGGAGCGACGGTTGCAGCACACAAAACTCAGGGAGATTCTCGCCTCAAAACCCTCGGAGTTGCTCGTGCTCATGGGGGATTTCAACGAATGGATCCCTTTGGCGTTCCCCTTCCGCAGAGTCAGCCATATATTTCACCACATCCACGCGCCCAAGACGTTTCCAACGGTGCTGCCCTTTCTCGCCCTGGACAGGATCATGGTCGCCCCCAAAGAGCAACTGCTCTCCCTTGGGGTACATCGCACTCCGCTGTCCCGGAAAGCCTCGGACCATTACCCGGTCACGGCCGCCATCTCCCTGTAACTACCCATGATTTTTTCCCGCGGGTGTGCTATTGTCCTGAAAATACAAAAAGGAGGGAATCATGGCCGCGGACTCCATCAAGGAGTATCAACGGAAACGGGATTTTCGGAAAACATCGGAACCACGGGGAAACCACAAGGGGTCGAATGACAGACCGATTTTCGTGATCCAGAAGCATGCTGCCAGTTCACTGCATTACGATTTACGAATCGAGGTGAACGGGGTACTGAAATCCTGGGCCGTGCCCAAGGGACCATCCACAGACCCCAGGGAACGACGACTGGCCGTCCCCACCGAAGACCACCCCATGGAATATGCTGATTTCGAAGGGACCATCCCCAAAGAGGAATACGGAGGCGGTGCCGTGATCGTCTGGGATCGGGGAACCTATGTTCCCCTTCAGAAGGAGGGGGATGAGGGCCCGGTTTCCATGGAAGAGAGTCTTGCCGACGGGCATGTGACCATCAGCCTGAACGGCAAAAAGCTCAAGGGCGGGTACGCGCTCATCCGGACGGGCAAGTCCGGGGAGAAGCGCTGGCTTCTGGTCAAGATGGATGACGACGAAGCCGATGCCCGGCGCAATCCCGTGAGCACCGAACCACAATCCGTGCTCAGTGGAAAAACCGTCGAGGAAATCGCTGAAGAATAAGGGGCACCCTCCGGCGACGCATTGACAGAACCAGAAGAGACGGGAAGTGCCGTATGTCCGCAAACACTGCTTTTGAACACTTGAGCCGGAGTGATCGGGATAGATTGCGGAAGAAAAAACAGCCGGAATGGACCGCCCCCATGCTGGCCACGCTCACGGACAAACGGTTCTCGGATCCGGACTGGATCTTTGAGCGCAAACTGGATGGTGAGCGGTGTCTGGTCTTTCGAAAAGGCTCCTCCATCCGGCTCATGTCCCGCAACCGAAAGGAAATCAACGACACCTACCCTGAACTTGTGGACGCTTTTGCCGACCAAACGAGCGAAGATTTCGTGGTGGACGGAGAAATCGTGGCCTTTGCAGGAAACACGACCAGCTTTTCCAGACTGCAAAATCGCATGCACCTCCAGGATCCCTCGGAAGCCAGAAACTCGGGAATCAGAGTGTATTGCTATCTTTTCGACCTGCTTCACCTCCAGGGGCACGACACCACACAGCTTCCCTTGCGGTCCAGAAAATCCCTGCTCAAATCGACACTTTCCTTTGACGATCCCCTTCGGTTCACAACCCACCGCAACGAACATGGCAAAGACTCCTTCCAAAAAGCATGCGAAAAGGGCTGGGAAGGGCTTATCGCCAAAGACGGAACCAGCACGTACGTTCATTCGCGGTCTCGGAAATGGCTCAAATTCAAGTGCGTGAACCGTCAGGAGTTCGTCATCGGCGGGTACACCGCCCCGGAAGGGAAACGCAAGGGATTCGGAGCCATCCTGATCGGCTATAACCAGGACGGCGAATTCAGATATGCCGGCAAAGTGGGGACCGGCTTCTCGGACGAGACCCTCGAGACGCTGAAAGACCGATTCGACACACTCGAACGGAAAAAATCACCTTTTGCCGATGGGGTCAGGGAAAAAAATGCGACCTGGGTCACTCCCAACCTGGTCTGCGAAGTTGCATTCACGGAGTGGACCGACGACGGCAAGCTCCGCCACCCCCGTTTCCAGGGCTTGAGGCGGGACAAGGATCCCAAAGAGGTTGTGCGGGAGTCCTGATCGCATTTCCTCCGGTCAAAAGAACGGGGGCGGCCTTCACCGACCGCCCCGTCCATCTTTTCTGCGCAGGAGTTTATCCCGGGAGAGGGTATCGAAACACAGCGGCCACCGGGGATGCTCCGGGAACGGACTCGGGCTGTACTGCGTAGACCTTACCTCCCGTGAACAGGGTCTGCAGGGCGGCGGTGTCCAGCAGATCCTCAGAGCTTTCCTCTTCGGAGTCCACGAGTTCGGCCGTATGCGTCTCGGGATCGAACCGCCCCCACTGCCTGAGTCCAAGCGCTACGAACAAGGTTTCCACTCTGCCTTTGGCTGCTGCCGCAAGAATCTCCTCCACGGATTTTGACGTGTTGCCGGTTCCTTCGAACTGCGCGTACTTGTCCTTGGCCTCTTCAAAGCCGCGGTGGAAGAGCGGTTCGACAATTTTCCAGCTTGATTGATGCAGTTCACTGGCCTTGACCTGGTCCGGGTTGCCTTCGACCCCGTCCTCCACCAGCTGCTTGTAGGTACTTGCTTCCCGGTAAATCGGCAGGAGGTATTCCACGCCGGCAAGAACAAGCGGGCGGTTTTCCTGTCCGATCATCTCATGCACCCCCTTGTCCACCTCCTGAAAATATCGAAGGATGCGGTTCTTGGCATCATCGGTGCCCACGCCCTGACCGTGAAACATGGCTCCTCTCCTGGTTCCCGGGGAAACTCCGCCTGCGGAAACCCCGCTCATGGTCTGGGTCGTAAACTGAAGCTGCTGCTGCATGTAATCGTACTTCATGGCCTCTGCGAGGCTCGTCGGCATCTCCCGGGGCTCGATCTCGTCCACGGTATACCGACTCGCCCGGAAAAACCGGATCTTGTTCTGGCTCAGGGCCAGAATATAGTACACCCCGTCCGTTCCAAAGAGCGGGAGAACGGGTTTGATATAAAACCGGTTGTTCAGATGCATGAATTCCGTGAACTGGACAGGCAGTCTGTAGACGCGAAAAAAGCCGTCCGAAAGAAACAACGCCAGACCGTCACTGACCTCTTCCCAAAAGCTCGGATCATTTAAAAGCGCTTTGGCCTGATCCATATAGCTCTCCGGACTACGCACTCCGGCGGAGCGCAATTTATCCTCAGCCTTGCGGATCTGGTTTTTCAGTCGAATGGTATTTTGTTCCGCATCGCCTTTGCGATAGGTCGGCATGAATATGGAGATGCAATGCGGATTATCCTGCTCCACAAGCTCTTTCAGATCAGCATTTGTGAAATCATCCATGCGCATAGTTTTTCCTCCTGAAAAGGTTTCGTCCGGATTGTGTCCGAACCTGCCCGATCCCCGGGCGTCGTCGCCATATCTCTAATTGGCGGTGTCCATTCACCTCCCGGGATTTTTTCGTGAGACATCCTTGGCTCCCTGAGGATTTTCCCGAAAATTACTTCTCCCAGGAGAAATGTTCCGTTTTCATCCCAGTCGATGGTACGCTGATTTCTCTGGTCTTCTCCACCCCTTCATAGGTGGCTTTTACCGTATATGTCCCCTCGGGCAACTCCATGAGCATCCATGGCCCGGAAGATTCGGTCTGCAAGGCGATGCGGTTTTGCCCTGTCACGCTCACCGGAATCTGGGAGAGATAGCTTCCGGATTTCAGGACAAACACGAGTTTGAGAGAAAAATCACCGTCAAGGTCCTGCAGATATTCCCGCTCGCTCTGCCCGACCCCGCCGCTGACGACGCGCACTCCGTCCAGGGTCTCCTGTTTCACCAAAACCCCGGAACGGGCCTGTTCGGGAAATGTCGCAACCAGAAGCGTCAACACTGCGGCAACCATCAGGAGAATCAAGCTCTTCTTCATTGTGTTTCCTCCTTTGAATCATGCTGTTGCGTACTCTTGTTCCCCCCCATCAGACGGGCGATGATCTTGTACACTTGAATGATCCCGAACGGGACGAGGCTCATCCCGAGAATCAGCCCCCAGCCGGTCGTTCCCGGAGGCACCAGCTTGAGGACATGGGCCAGGGGGGGCACATAAATCGCCACCAGAAGCAGTGCGATGGAAAGACCGATGGCGCCCCAGACAAAGGGGTTTCTTGTTACCTCGTTGACAAAGAACCCCGAGTCGGTTTCCCGCATGTTGAAGACATGCCAGGTCCGGGCAAAAGCCAGGGTCAGAAAGGAAATCGAGACCGCATGTTCCTTCTCGAATCCCGCCCAGTCCAGGGCGAGCCACAAGGCGGTCAGAACCGCGGCCGCGATGATCCCCCCGTAGAGCCCGATGGCCTGCCAGTGCTTGGCCGTGACAATGGATTCTTCAGGGTCTCTGGGAGGGACATCCATGACGGACGGGTCTCCCTTGCCCACCCCCAGGGCAAGGGCCGGGAACACGTCGCTGATCATGTTCAGATACAGGATCTGCAGGGGAAGCAGCGGCAGGGGCATGCCCATGAGAATGGCAAAGGCCACGATCATGATTTGCCCGACATTGCCTGAGAGCAGAAAAAGAATGAATTTTCGAATGTTTCGGAAAATGATCCTGCCCTGCTCCACAGCCGCGGCAATGGTGGCAAAGGAGTCGTCCTTGAGGACGATGTCCGCGGCTTCCCGGGCCACCTGGGTACCCCGCTTTCCCATGGCCACGCCGATATCAGCCTTCCTCAGGGCCGGAGCATCGTTGACGCCGTCGCCGGTCATGGCCACAACGGACTTGTCCTTTTGGAACAGCGCGATCAGATTCAGCTTCTGCTCGGGGGAAATCCTGGCAAAGATCGCAGTGTCGAGCATTTCCCGCTCTTCCTCAGGGGACATGTCTGAAGGGTCCTTCAGGTCCTTGCCCTGCACGACCCTGTCCTTCTCGTCCACCAGTCCCAGCGTGCGGCCGATGTGCTGCGCGGTCTTGGGCTGATCCCCGGTGACCATGACGACCCGGATCCCGGCATGGCGCAGCTTGTCGATAATTTTTTCTATACCGGCTCTGGGCGGGTCCAGAAGGCCCACCAGGCTGGTGAACTCGATACCCTCATAGGTGTCGGTCCCTGCATCTCCGGCCTGTTTGGAGGCAAGTCCGAGCATGCGCAGCCCCTCGGCGGCCATGTCCTCGTTTTCAGACAGCAGCCGCTCCCTGAACGCATCGTCGATGTCCTGTTTTTCACCATCCTGCCGGACTGCCGTGCTGCGTTGGACAACCGATTCCGGAGCCCCTTTCACAGCCACGAAATATCCCTGGTCCTGCCTGTGCACCGTGGCCATCATGTTGATTTCCGGATCAAAAGCCTCCTCCCGCTCCTCGGGCAGGCTCTCGAGCAGTTCGCCTCGTTCGAGGCCGGCTTGTCTGCCCGCTTCCAGCAGGGCCACTTCAAGGGGGTCCCCGACCGCGTCCTCTTCATTGTCGCTCAAATGGGCATTGTTGCAGAGCACCCCGATCTTGAGCGACTGCTCCACCAGGGAATGGTCCAGGGGATCGATCTCCTCACCGTTTCGGGTGAAGCGGACTCCACTGTTGTCGTCACGTTCCAGAGTGACCCGTTCCATACTCCCGTCCCCGGAGGCAAAGCCGTACATCTTCACGTGCATCTTGTTTTCGGTGAGGGTCCCGGTCTTGTCCGTGAAGATGATGTTGGTGGACCCCAGGGTTTCCACGGAAGAGAGCCTGTTGACCAGGGCGTTTCTCCGGGCCATGCGCCACATGCCTCTGGCCAGGGCGATGGTGGCCACAATGGGCAGCCCTTCTGGAATGGCGGCCACAGCCAGGGCAATGGCGGTCTCAAAAATGAGAAAAGGGGCCATTCCGGCAAAAAATCCCACCAGGCCAATTACTGCAGCTACCCCGAGAGTGACCCAGATGAGTTTTTTTCCCAAAGCGGTCAGCCGCTGCTCCAGCGGCGTTTCTTCGGATTCAGCCTCCTCGGCCATTTCCGAAATATGACCCAGCTCGGTGTCCATCCCTGTGGCATAGACTGCAGCCTTGCCCGAACCCATGGTCAGGGCGGTCCCCTTGAACAGGATATTGCTGCGCTCCGGCATCGGGGCCTCGGCTTCCACCGGCTCCTCGTTCTTGCTCACCGGCACGGACTCCCCTGTGAGGGAGGACTCGTTGGCCTGCATGCGCGCGGATTCAATGATCCGCAGATCCGCCGGAATGATGTCGCCGCTCTCGAGGATGACGATATCCCCGGGGACGATCTCATCTGATGGGACTTCGGTTACCTCACCGTCCCGCAGGACCGCGGTCTTGGTCCTGCTCATGCGCTTGAGCGCTTCCATGGAGCGTACAGCCTTGAGCTCCGTGAAAAAGCCTATGAGCACGTTGATCAGGAGAGCTATGGCAATGGCCACGGATTCGAGCGTCTGCCCCAAAAGGAGCGACACCAGGGAAGCGATGGCCAGAAGCAGGACAATGAGATTCTTCCACTGTTCCAAAAAAATTTCCCACCAAGTCCGGGTCACGGTCTCCCTGAGCTTGTTTGGGCCGAACCGTTTCATTCGATCCCGGACCTCTGCCCCGTCCAACCCCTTGTCCGCAGAAACCTTGAGCTTCTCCAGCACTTCCTCTGTGGAGACCGCCCACGGCTGCTCCACCATCCGACGACCTGTATTCTCTGTCCCTGTATTCTCCCTCATGCCTTAGGACTACCTTTCCGTGAGATCATTTTTTGAAAGCTGCGCATACAGCCGTTCGGCATCCTCTTTCCTGCAGAGTTCCGAACCGGGGGTCATCACTGCCGCCGCCCCGCAGGCCATTCCGAACCGAATGGCGTCCAACATGGACATGTCCCTGGCAAATCCCAGCGTCATTCCGGCCACCATGCTGTCACCGGCGCCGACCTTGCTCTTGATGGAAACCGTCGGAGCCCTGAGCCGGTGCGTGTTCCCCTTCCACACGGCCAACGCGCCCGCCGCCCCCAGTGAAACGACCACCACTTCGGCTTTCCCTTTTTCCACCAGTTCCCTGGCCATCTGTTCCTGCTGCTCTTCATTCTCGAACTCCTTTCCGGTGATGGACTGGAGTTCCCGAAGATTGGGCTTGATCAAAAACACCCCTTCCTGCAGCGCTTCGGGCAGAGGCTTGCCCGAGGTATCAAGGATCATGCGGATGCCGGCCTTTTTGGCTTTTTGTGCCGCTTTGGCATAAAAGTCGTCCGGGACCCCAGGGGGAAGACTTCCGCTGAGCACCGCGTACTCAGGGGTGGGGCTGAGAGAGAAAAATTCGTCCAGACACCTCTGCCATTCCTCGTCTTTCAAAGTGGGACCGGGCATGCCGAAACGGTACTGCTGGCCGGTGGAGGTTTCATGGATCGCCAGATTCTCCCGGGTCCACCCTTGGATACCGATGTGGGTATGGCGGATCTTTCCCATCTCCAAAAGCTCTTTCAACTTTTCGCCGGCATGCCCACCTGCCGGGAACACGGCCATGGCATCCCCGCCCAGATTGCGGATGGCTTTTGAGACGTTGATGCCGCCGCCGCCCGGTTCGTATGTGGGCGCGTTGCAGCGAAGTTTTCGCTCAGGAACCACGTGATCAATGCTGGAACTCTTGTCGATGGTGGGGTTCATGGTCAGGGTGCATACTGTTTTCATCAAAGCCTCCTTGGAAGAGATGCGGTGCAGCGCCACTTTTGCATCCACGATATCAGAAATGACGACATTTGAAAGTTCAGGGTTCTCCTGCATTACGGAACCCTTTCCGACCTGAAGCCGACCAGGAAGGGACAGACAGGTGATCGCCAAGGCAGAACCATACACCATATACCTCTGCGAAGCTCTCCACGCCGTCCAGGATGAGGGGAATACAATCTTTTCAGGAAGGTCTTGTCAGGCATCGTCAGGACGATGATCTCCCCCGAAACAAAAAAAGTTTCCGCTCTACGTCACGAAAGAATGTGCCATCCGGTATTCGGAATCGTTGCAATTGCCTGAAGGCGGAACAAGGGTTGAAGTTCTACATGGATTTTTCCGTTTGGGCCACCTGCTGCATGACCTTGATCACGCTGTCG